>CAKUKR010000001.1 GCA_934663645.1 uncultured Muribaculaceae bacterium
CCAACGGCAGAATAGCAGACGCAGAACTGCCGTCTGTTCCAAGCGGAACACCCTCGCAGGTGAAGCGGTACGAGGGGTACACGGTGTCGTTCAACAAGGACAACGGCACGCCGAACTGGTCGGCATGGGAGCTGACACGCGACGAGACTGACGGCGCGGTGTCTCGCGGCAAGAGCAAGTTCTGGACCGACGAGGAAATCAGCGGATGCCGCAGCACAGACGACTACAAACATTCGGGCTATGACCGGGGGCATCTATGCCCCGCTGCCGACATGAAGTGGAGCGAACAGGCGATGCACGACTGTTTCTCGATGGCCAACATCGCCCCGCAAGACCACGCCCTCAATTCAGGGGCTTGGAGCACGCTCGAGAAGAAATGCCGCAAGTGGGCCGACCGCGACGGCGTGCTGCTGATAGCCGCCGGACCGATATACGACAAGGGTGACAACACCCGCATCGGCGAGGGGGGAGTGCGTGTGCCGTCAGCGTTCTTCAAGGCCATTGCCGCGCCATACATCTCCGCGCCGAGGGGCATCGCATTCGTTTACCCGAACATGTCGGCGCCGGGCAATATGCAGAACTATGTCATGACCATTGACGAGCTCGAGAAGCTGACCGGCTACGATTTCTTTCCCGCCCTGCCGGACGACATCGAGAAGGCCATCGAGTCCACCACCTCGTTCAAGGAGTGGGACTACGCCAAATGACGTTCGCAATGGGAAAGGAGAAGACACTGAGCGAGGAGTATTTCGTGTCAGCCAACGAGGCCAACGCACAGCGTGAACTGGCGGCGCACATACTGGTGAGCAACATCATCGACACGGCTACGGCTCACGCCAACGCCCTGCATATCGGCAACCCCGACATGGAGGAGACAGGCGGCGGATGGGTACTGTCACGCCTGACAATTGAAATGGAGCGATGGCCCAAGGTAAACGAAAGCTACCGCCTGACGACATGGATAGAGAGCTACAACCGCCGCTTCTCGGAGCGGGCGTTCCGCGTCGAGGACTGCCGAGGCGAGACCATAGGCTATGCACGGACGGTGTGGATGGTCATCGACACCGCCACACACCGCAGCCTCGGGCTGTCGCACCTGCCGCTTGCCGAAGAATACATCGACGGCTCGCGTGCACCCATAGAGCGGCAGGCACGCCAAGCGCCGATATTCGCCGCCGGCGAGGAGTGTCCCGCCGCAGCACTCACGGCTACCGCCGATACTCGAGGCTACACATTCCGATACTGCGACATCGACTTCTACCGCCATGTCAACACGGTGCGCTACATCGTGCTGCTGCTCAACCAGTTCACGCTCGAGCAAATGGACTCCTCGCGGCTGAGGCGGCTTGAGCTGTCGTTCATGCAGGAGGCTGTCTACGGCATGACAGTAGACATCATGCGGCATGACCATGAGGACGGCGGCGGCGCGACATTCACGCTGTGCCCGCAGGGTGACCACGCCCACCCGCTGCTTTTTGCACGGCTGTTCATGCGCCAATGCGAGACAACGTGACTTTGCACTAAATGTGCAGCGCGGCTGATGTAATTTTGCACCGTAATAAAATCTAAGTCTCCATGTCACACTGCACGCACGACCATACCCACTCCCCTCACCACGAAGGCGGCTGCCACTGCCATTGCAATTCGCACAGCCACGACCATGTGCACAGCAGCGATACTCACAAGCCATCGTTCAAGGTATTCATTCCGGACATACTGTCGGGACTGCTGCTCGCCGCCACTGCAGTACTCGCCCATCTGAACGTAATCAGCGGCGCATTGCCGCTGTGCCTGTTTCTCATCTCAGCAATAGTGACCGGGCTGCCGATAGTCATCGACGGTTTCGCCGAGTGGCGGCGCGGCGACTTCATGAACGAATACACGCTGATGATACTCGCTGCCATCGGCGCATTCTGGATAGGGGAATACCCCGAGGGTGTTGCAGTGCTGCTCTTCTACAGCTTCGGAGAGAAACTGCAGGACAGGGCTTCCGAGAAGGCCCGCGCACACATACGCGGACTGGTAGACAAGATGCCGAAAACCGTGGCTGTGGAGAGTGCCGACGGCAGCATACGCGAGATGCAGCCCAAGGACGTGGCCGAGGGGTCGCGCATCCGCGTCAAGCCCGGCATGAGGGTCGCGCTCGACGGCGTGCTGGAGGGCGACGATGCCATTTCGTTTGACACGTCTGCAATTACCGGCGAGGCTGTACCCCGCACCGTGACCCCAGGCGAGGCTGTGCAGTCCGGGCTTATCCCCGTAGACCGCGAGGTTACGCTGACCACGACTTGCCGCCTCGAGGACTCGTCACTTTCCCGCATACTGAAGACCGTTGAGGAGGCCGCAGAAGCCAAGTCACATACCGAGACGCTCATACGCCGCATTACAAGGTGGTACACGCCGGCTGTGATAGCCGCAGCCATACTGCTGTTCGCAGTGGCATGGGCGGTCATCCCTGCCGCAGATTTCGCCTGGCAGACTTGGTTCAACCGTGCCCTGATACTGCTCGTCTGCGCCTGTCCGTGCGCAATGGTGATAAGCGTGCCGCTCTCCTACTTCATGTCGCTGGGCAAGGCCTCTGCGCACGGCGTGCTGGTCAAAGGCTCGACATATTTCGACGCGATGTGCGGCGTGGACACCGTGCTCTTCGACAAGACCGGCACACTGACCACCGGACGTTTCCGCATCGACTGCTGCCGCCCGGCTGACGGCATCAGCGAGGAGACGCTGCTGTCGCTCGCCGCCGGCATGGAGGCGCAGTCCTCACACCCACTGGCACAGTCCGTCAAGGACGCTGCCGCAGAACGCGGCATAACCGCCGCTGCCGTTGACGATGTCACTACCGTGCGTCACGGCCTCACTGCCCGGCATGAGGGCAAGACAGCTCTTGCCGGATCGCGGCGGCTGCTGGCCGACAACGGCGTGGATGTGCCGCAAGATGACACTCAGACTGCCAGCACAGAGATACACCTTGCCCTCGGAGGGGAATACATGGGCGTAATACGCCTGACCGACGAAATAAAGCCGACTGCCGCCGAGTCAATCCGCCTGCTGCACCGCATGGGGATACGCAACATCGGCATACTTTCCGGCGACCGCAAAGCCGCTGTACAGCAAGCAGCTGAAGCAATAGGAGCAGACACCTGCCTCGCAGAGCTGTCTCCTGAAGAGAAATACGGGGTGATGAAACAGCTGAAAGCCGAAGGGCGACGCATAGCATACGTCGGTGACGGCATCAATGACACGCCGTCCCTCGCGCTCGCAGACGTGGGAATTGCCATGGGCACAGCCGGCACGGATGCCGCAATGCAGCATGCTGATGCAGTCATTGCCGGCGACGACCCTGCCCGCGTGCCGCAGCTGCTGCACATTGCCCGAAGCGCACGCCGCGTGGCGATAACCAACGTAGTGTTCGCGCTCTCATTCAAGCTGATAGTCATGGCTCTCGGCGCATGCGGACTGGCTTCGCTCTGGATGGCTGTATTCGCAGACACCGGCGTAACTCTCATAACAATCATATACACCCTGCTGGCCCTCAAATGAGCGGCAGCGTACCAATAGGCCACAACTATGAACAGACAACACCTCGAGATAGAACAGCTGCTGGCATCACACCGCATACGACCGACAGCCAACCGCATAATCGTATGCCGATACCTCAACACTGCCACAGGGCCGCTGTCGGTGGCTGAAATGGAAGAGGCTCTCGAGACCATAGACCGCTCGACGATAACACGCACCGTCGCCACGCTCCTCGAGGCGCACCTGCTGCACCGCGTCGACGACGGCTCGGGCTCTATGAAATACGAGCTGTGCCGCGACACTGCACACCCGCACGACGAGCCGCACGAGCATACGGACATACACCCGCACTTCTACTGCCGCGAGTGCCACCGCACAGTGTGCCTACACTCCGCGCCGCTGGTAATGCCGCAACTGCCCGAGGGGTGTGTGGCTGAAGACGCCAATTTCGTTATCACCGGTATATGCGCCGACTGCGCTCGGCGCATGCGTTAAGCCATCATCGTCAGAACACAAGAGTGGAATAGGGGCGCTGCAACGCCACACAGAACGGGCCTTCCGGGGCATAGTCTGCAAAGCGGCACGCATCGTCAAGCCGCTGCTCCGCCTCTTCCGGCGTTTCCGCCAGGCAGAAATGCATCGGCACAAACACACGCACCGCAAGACGGTACATGAACACCGCAGCCCCTTCCCAGTAATCCCTGCCGAGGCGCGAATCGACCGGGAACATGACAAGGTCAAGGGGCTCTCCATTGGTAACACGCCGTATGTCGTCCAGTATGCCGAGGTAGTCGCGCATGGCGGCGGCAGCCTGCGCCCGCGTCGCCTCGTCCTTCCACACCCACACGTTCAGGTCGCCGGCATGGAACAGCCGCCTTTCCCCGACAGTCACCAGATATGAGTTGCCTGTGTCAGTTGAATTGAACGCATCCACCCTCAACAAGCGGTCCTTGTACACGTCGCCGGGCCTCATCTCCGTCACTGTGTAGGGATTGGGCTTGTAGCCCGCATACGTCCCCCCAGGACGCAGCATATAGCGGATGAACTTGGCCGTGTCATGGCTGATGATGAAATGAATGTCGCGGAAACGCTCGCCCCAGCGGAATATGGCCTTGTTGAAATGGTCTTTGTGATGGTGGCTCACGAACACATACACCGGTGTGCTGGCATCGATGCCGTCAAGGAAACGAGGCGACACGTCAATAGGCTTTGCTCCAGCAGTGGAAGCGTCGCGCCAATAGTCAAAAATCAGGACTGCGCCGTGCGTCCGCACCACAAAGCAGTCATGCCATATATACGTCAGTTCTGTCGTCATAACCAGTTGCGAAATTACGATTTTCAGGCGAATTTTCAAAATAATATTTTCAGCCCCAGCCCTCGCCCGTTTTCAACCAACCGCCGACAAATTAAATGTGCGCAAGGTTTCGCGGTCGATTTTTCTCAGTATGTGCAATTTTATTTGATTAGTCCGCATATTATGCCTATCTTTGCCAGTAAGTATTCATACAATCACTAAAACCATACATTTATGCACAAACTGACTTTACTACTCACAGCGGTCATTGCCGGAAATGCAGTGATGTCGGCAAATGCAGCAACGGCCTTGCCGTTCAGAATCGCAAGTGAATCACCCGGGGCTAACGCTCCTGCCGCTGAAACAGTCGTCGAAGAGCACTTCGACAAGTTCACCGCCGGCAGCGAAACCGCACCAGACGCCGCCGTGGTCAACGGCGAGAACAACATCCTGCCGGAAGAGCTGATGGCGGCGGCGGGATGGATAGGCGGCGGAGTGCACCAGGCCGGCGGATGCGCAGCCCTCATGGCGTACCGCTACAACCCCTACCCCGAATACGGCGACATGTACGAGCAGACAGTAGGCGGGTACATCACAACACCCTATACGGCGCTGTACGGCGACATCGAGCTGACATTCCGCATCAAGCGGCTGCCGGGAGGAATTTCGGAAGAGGAGGGAGAGACTCCCCGCGTATGGGCCGTAATCTGCGATGACTACGAAGGCCCGGTGGACGGCGGCGCATATTTCGACGCCACAGATGAATGGCAGCAGTTCACATACACCTCCTCTGCCGCCACATTCGGACAGTGCGCCATACAGATAAGCGCAGTCGCGACAGATGTCCTGATAGACGACATACGCCTGACCCGGGTATGCAACACCATGCCAGCTCCTGGGGCGGTGGCTGTAACCAACCTGTCGCCCTCGTCATTCCGCGCCACGTGGGATGCCGTGGCTGATGCCGACAAGTACCTCGTCAACGTGTTCCGCAAGGAAACGCCAGACACAGACATACCGGCAGGAGCGATAACCGAATCGTTTGACGGCATCAACGCCACAGGCGGCAAGATTGACGCCTCCGCGCCCAACTGTCCCGAAGGGTGGGACATCAACGTGTCCGCCGCAGGCACGCAGGACGTGTCCACAGACGGCTCTATGTGCAGCTCCGCACCCACCTCCATACGCTTCGACGCGGAGGGCGACGTGATGACAAGCCCCGAAACGCCGTTGCCAATAACACGCCTCTCCTTCTGGGCAAAGGCTGACGCGCCTGACCCCGAAGACACCAGCGAATATTCGCTCTCGCTGCTCGGCGTGAAATTCCTCTGCAACGGCAAGTGGGTGCATTACGCCAACATTCCCTACTACTGGCTGGAAGAGGACGGCGGATACTATGTCATGGACAACATCCCCGAAAACGCAGAGAACGCAACCCGCGTAATGTTCACAATGGAACAGAAGAACGTCGCCAACTTCTACATCGACGACGTGACCATAGAATATGCCCCCGTGCCGATGCCCGTGCCGGTAGTGACCGACGCTGAAACCACAGCGACTGAGTACACGCTCGGCAGCTACGACTCTGCATACGAACACTTCGTGAACGTGACAGCCTGCAGCGGCGAAATCAAGTCCGCGCCCTCAGAGAGCGTATGGGTAGACGGCCTCATCGGGCTCAAGCCGCAGTTCACCGCCGCACAGGCCACATCGCCCACCACGATAGAGGCGGCATGGACGGAACTGAGCAACGCGCAGACATACCGCATCAAGACCACCCGCACGCTCACCGCCGCGCAAGACATGAGCGGCGTGACAGTCCTCCACGAGGACTTCAGCCGCGTCACAGCCGGAACTGTTGACAGCCCCGAGGCCATCTATTCCGCAGGTGAGTACAACCTCGGCGACAACGGACTGGCAGACACTGACTGGGTCGCCACACAGGGACAGCTGGCACAGGGCATGGCCGGCACTCGCGGCACTTCCTGGCTCGGCGAGGCAGGCCTCGTGGCTACGCCGCGCATCTCGCTCAGCAACGGCGGCGGAGCGTTTGACGTGACCGTAACCACCGTGTTCACTCCGAACCACAGCGTTCTCGGCGAAGCAGGCCCGGACGGCATATTCGTAATGCTGATCAACGACGTCACGGACACTCAGGCAAGCGACCACCAGTTCATACCCTACCAGCAGGGCGAAACAGGCGAAAAGACAGCCACCGTGCATTTCAACCCCATATCGGCATACCCGGAAACACCTGTCCGCGACAACGTCCTCATAGCGTTCATGTCTGCCAGCGGAACAGGCTTCCTCATCGACGAAGTCACCATAACGCAGGACTTGAAAGCGGGCGAAACCATGACCGTGCCGTTCAAGGCCTTCGACTGCACGGCGACACCGGCGACCATGAAGGGCTTCCCCTCCGACTCGGAGTTCAGCCTGACGGTACAGGCTTCGGCGGTCAAGAACACCTACACATACGCCTCCGAAGTCTCCGACCCGGTGACAGTGAAGATGAGCAACGGCATTGACGACGTAGCCGCAGACAACGAGGCAGACGGCACGGCAGTAACCGCCGGCAAGGGCATGGTGACAATCACCGCCAGCGGCATGGCTCGCATATTCACGCTCGACGGCATAGCACGCGCAGCCGTGGAATGTGACGGCACACCAGCAGAGGTGAGCCTCCCCGCCGGCATCTACATCGTGAACGTATCCGGTCGTTCAGTGAAAGTGGCAGTGCGCTGACCCCCTCCTCCCCAACCCTAATGAGCCAGGCTGCGCCAAAGGCGCAGCCTGGCTTTCATTTAGCATCCTCAACAATTCGGCGAGGGGAGGCGGATTATCGGGAAAGGATCGGCATCACTGGGACAATCACGACCGTGAGCCGTGATAGAACCAGAAAGGTCAGCGTGCTGTCAGTGGCGGCAGGAAGGCGTCCTCGATATGGTCGAGGACGTATTCCTCCATAGTGCCGGTCACTGTCACTATGTCAAAGCGGTAGTAGAAGTCATACTGCTGCTGGCGCAGGTAGATCTCCGCAGCGCGGACGAGCCGCCGCTGCTTCTTCTCGTCAACAGCCTCGGCCGGGTCTTCGTCCTCGGGGTTGCGGGCCTTGACCTCAACGAATATGATGGTGTCGCCGTGCTGGCAGATTATGTCAACCTCGAGATGACTGTTCTTCGGCCGCCAGTTGCGCTCGCGTATGATGTATCCGCACAGCAGCATCTCCTCTGCCGCCCGCTCCTCTGCAAACCGCCCGAACTCCGCCCGCTGTGCCGAGTCTTTCATGCCTCTGCTTCAGCTTTTGGCGTGCGGCGAGCCGACAGCAGTGACAGCTCGCCGAGGACAAGGCCTGCGGCGAGCGCAGCCGCGCCGCACAGGAAGATCGTGTTGAACCCGGAACGGTCGGAGAGCAGCCCCCAGCCGCCGCTCGCCAACGCGCCTCCTGCCGCGAGGGCGATGCTGACCATGCTGTATATGCGCACATAGCTGCGGTTGCCGAACACCGACTTGGTGAGCATCGTGGTCTGCACCGTCACGCCGGAGTATTCCCAGCCGAAGAGGAATGAGCCGGCATAGATGAGCCAGATGTTGTCATGCCCGAGCACTACCAGCACAAGGCCGATGATGCCGCAGAGCATCGTCGTGGCGACACCCATGGCGCAGTTACGGTCGTTGATCCAACCGAGGATGAGCTTGCCTATGGTGACGCCTGCCATTACCACGGCTGCGGCTATCGAAGCCTGCTCGATGCTGAACGAGGAGTCTACATATCCAGGGATGAAGAGGTTGAGCGTGGAGACTGCCATGATGATGAACGAGAAGACCACGACAGCGTAAAACGCGGGCATACGCACAGCCTTGCTGTATTCTATGCCGTCGTCGGCACCGGCGGTTTTCTTGGCGGCAGCAGAGCCGTCGTCGCCATACGGCAACAGCCCCTTGTCGGAGGGGCGGTCACGCAGCAGCAGCGCGAGCAGCGGGGTGACGACAAGCAGCAGCACTACGGCAAACACGCCGTATGTCCACCGCCAGCCGATGTTTTCTATCAGGCTTCCGGCTATAGGGTTGAAGAGGATGCCGCCGATGCCGCTGGCGGCGCTGCAGATGCCTATCATCAGCCCCACCTTGGAGCGGAACCAGCGATTGACGAGCGTCGGGAAACTCAAGTACAGCAGGAACGCCGTGGTGATGCCGAGCACTCCGCCGGCTACGTAAAACTCCAACAGGGAGTTGAAAAATGCCATCGCGCCGAATGTGAGACCCATCACAGCGGAACAGCCGGAGAAGAGCCAGCGTGCGCTGAGCCGCTCCACAAGCTGCCCGGCAAGCGTGAGCGTCAGTATCGAGGTGACGTACATGACCGACATGTAGATGCCGAACTCGCCCTTGGTCACGTCGAGCGACTGGCATATCGGGGTATAGAAGATGCCGGCGCAACTGAAAGTCAGCCCGATATTGACCCCCATTATCAGGCAGCAGCACGCCACGATTACAAATCCGTAGTGGAAAGTGCTTTTCTTGTGTTTGTTCATGTGTTTGTTCATTTCAGGTATTAGGGTTGTTTGTTCATCTGTCCTTGTCTGAGAGGGAGAGCAGGTGAGTAGGCCATCGGCAGAGTGCGTATGGTCAGAAGACGTTGCCCCAGTTGCCACGGTCGAGGCTTCGGTAGCCTATTGCCTCGGCTATGTGCGTCTGCGACACGTTTTCCGCGCCTTCAAGGTCGGCGATGGTGCGAGCCACGCGCAGTATGCGGTCAAAGGCGCGTGCCGACATGTTCAGGCGCGTCATGCGGTCCTTCAGGCGGGCGAGGCCGGCCTCGTCGGGCCATGCGTAGCGGTGCAGCAGCCGCGAGTTCATCTGCGCGTTGCAGTACACTCCCGGCTCGCCGGCATACCGCTGCTGCTGTATGCTGCGCGCCCGCACCACGTTGGCCCGCATCGTCGCGCTGTCGAGCGCAGGGCCTCGTGAGGCCATGTCGTCAAACTCCACGGGCTGTATCTCTATCTGAAGGTCGATGCGGTCCATGAGCGGCCCGGAGATGCGGTTCATGTATTTCGCCACCTGCCCAGGCTGGCAGGTGCAGCGGCGTGTGGGGTGACCGTAATAGCCGCAGGGACAGGGGTTCATGGATGCCACAAGCATGAACGATGCAGGATAGTCCACGCTGTAACGCGCCCGCGAGACAGTTATCACGCGGTCCTCCATAGGCTGGCGCAGCACCTCGAGCACTGTGCGCGGGAACTCGGGGAACTCGTCGAGGAACAGGATGCCGTTGTGCGCGAGCGATATTTCGCCGGGCTGCGGGTTTGAGCCGCCGCCGACAAGGGCTACAGGCGAGACCGTATGGTGCGGCATGCGGAACGGGCGGTGCGTCATCAGCATCGAGCCGGACTTCAGCTTGCCAGCCACGGAATGTATCTTGGTGGTCTCAAGAGCCTCATGCAGGCTCAACGGCGGCATTATCGTGGGTATGCGCTTAGCCATCATCGACTTGCCCGAACCGGGCGCGCCGACCATCAGTATGTTATGGCCGCCGGCACACGCCACTTCGAGGGCGCGCTTGACAGCCTCCTGCCCTTTGACGTCGCTGAAATCGACGTCAAACACCTCGGACTGCATCGAGAACAGCTCACGGGTGTTGATGACCGTGGGCTGCACGGCATCCTCCTCCCCTTTCAGCAGGGATACAGCCTCGGCAAGAGAGGACACGCCGTATATATCCACATTGTCAACGACCGCCGCCTCGACAGCATTGTCGGCCGGCACTATCATGCGTCTCAAGCCCATCTGCCGCGCCTTTATCGCCATGGGCAGGATGCCGCGCACTGGCAATACCGTACCGTCCAGGGACAGCTCGCCAGTCATCATCACCCCTTGCAAGGCTGCATCGTCTATCAGCTCGTTGGAAGCGAGTATGCCTATCGCCATGGGAAGGTCGAAAGCCGCGCCCTCCTTGCGCACGTCTGCCGGCGAAAGGTTGATGACTGTGCGGCGGTGCGGAAACTCTATGCCGCTGTGCTTCAACGCCGAGGTGATGCGCGTATGGCTCTCCTTGATGGCTGCATCAGGCAGCCCGACTATCGTGAACATCACGCCTCGCTCCACGAGTGTCTCCACCGTGACTGCAAAAGCGTCTATGCCGTGTATGGATGCGGAGGTTATCTTGGTCAGCTTCATGGACGTGTCTTTTTAGCCGTCGTTGTGTCCGCCGGAGCTTTGTCCTTCTGCGCCTTGGCTTTGCTCAGCAGCGCACGCACCTGCTTCAAAGCCGCCTTGCTCTCCGGACCTCGGTATGCCTGGTTGCCACGACTGTCCACGACCACAAACCACGGCGTGGCGGGTATGTCAAGGGTGTATATTGAGGAGTGCATCCGGCCTCCGGGCGCCCATGTGTGCAGCCACCCCCGGCAGTCGGCGGAATCGAGGCGGACAGTATTGAGCCACGACATGGAGTCGGCTGTCAGAGCCACGTCAACGGCTGTCAGCCGCTTGCCGGCACGCTCGCGCTGTTCTTTCATTACAGCACGCAGCGAGTCAATGTCAGCGTGCCGCTGCGGCTCGTTGCCCTGCCAGAAATACAACAGCAACGCATCAGCATCCGCCGGGCGGAGAGTGGCAATGCTCTCCCCCATGGCATGCAGCTTTAGGTCAGTGATGCGGACAGGCTTGTCTATGGGTGCAGCGGCAAACTTATCGGCACGCCCTATGGCGGTTATAATCTCCTGATCACGAGCGTCAGCATCGAGCATGTTCCACAGTTCGGCAAACTCCTTCTCATTGACACTGCGCATGTATGAGGTGAGCAGCAGCACGGTCGAGAGAATGTCCGACTTGTTGGCCTTGACATATTTCGCCACGGCAGGGTTGATGAGCTTGCCCTGGCGCGAGCGCAAGGCTGCCGCGTTCTGCTGCCGCCATTTGCTCCACCGCTCGTTCAGGTCGTTGCCGCCGATGTCCCAGGTCAGCGGGTCGGCATCCTTGCCGGAAATGGTGATTTTGTCGCCGCGCTCGGCATAAAATGCCACAGCCGGCACAGCAGAGCCAGTCACGGCGACCCACACCATTGAGGGGTTGCGCGTGATGCACGTCACAGCGCCCTTCCCCTGCGTGACCGAGAGGACTGTCTCCGTAATCCAGCCCTTTTTGCTGTCGGAAGCGTAATACGTCAGCTCATAGACCTGTGTGACGGAGGCAGGCAGCGAGGCCTCGACACGGAACTCGTTCTTGCCGCATCCCGTCAGCACAAGGGCGGCAAGAAAAGCTATCAGCAGGGAGAAATGTTTCATAGCGGCAAATTTACATCAAATTTTCGGAACACAGCCGGCTGCGGCGCGACAATCCGCCTCTGGCACGGGAAAAGAAAACGCCCTCTGCCTAAGATTAACTCTTTTGCAGGGGGCGGTATAGTCGGGGGCCTGTCTCTGACTACGGCTTATCCTTTGTATTTCTTGAGGATAAGGGCAGCATTGTGGCCGCCAAAACCGAATGTGTTGCTCAGAGCAGCGTTGATTTCGCGTTTTTTCGCCTTGTTGAAGGTGAAGTCCATGCCGTAGTCCACTTCGGGATCGTTGTCGCCTTCCTCATGGTTGATGGTCGGGGGTACGATACCGTCGGTGATAGCCTTGACGGTGAGCAGTGCCTCAATAGCGCCAGCCGCGCCAAGAAGGTGTCCAGTCATCGACTTGGTTGAGCTGAGGCTCATCTTGTACGCATGGTCTCCGAAGACCTTGCGTATAGCTTTGGCCTCACTCACGTCGCCTACAGGCGTTGACGTGCCGTGGAGGTTGACATAGTCGATGTCCTCGGGCTTCATGCCAGCGTCGCGGAGCGCGTTCTCCATTACGAGGACAGCGCCGAGACCCTCGGGGTGAGTTGCTGTGATGTGATAAGCATCTGCACTCATGCCGCCACCGGCAACTTCGGCATAGATGTGTGCGCCGCGAGCCTTGGCGTGCTCGAGTTCCTCAAGCACCAGGGCTGCCGCGCCCTCTCCGATTACGAACCCGTCACGCGAGCCGCTGAAGGGGCGAGATGCGCCCTTGGGGTCATCGTTGCGGGTCGAGAGAGCCTTCATCGAATTGAAGCCACCCACTCCGGCAGGGAATACGGCAGCTTCGGCACCGCCGGCGACGATAGCGTCTGCCATGCCCAGACGTACATAGTTGAACGCATCGATGAGGGCATTGTTGGACGAAGCACAGGCAGAAACAGTCGCAAAGTTGGGGCCGCGGAACCCGTGGTCGATTGAAATCTGTCCGGCGGCGATGTCAGCAATCATTTTGGGGATGAAGAAGGGATTGTATTTAGGGCCCTTCTCTTGGTTAAGGGCATAATAGCCCGCTTCCTCCTCGAAAGTGTGCAGACCGCCGATGCCGGCTGCAAAGATCACACCGACACGGTTCTTGTCAATGCCCTCTGCATCGATGCCAGCGTTGGCGATAGCCTCGTCAGCAGCCACCAGCGCATACATAGCGTATAGATCCAGCTGGCGAGCTTTTTTTCTGTCAAACCTGTCCGCGGGGTTGAAATCCTTCACCTCGCAGGCAAACTTCGTCTTGAACAGCTCAGCGTCGAAATGCGTGATCGGAGCGGCGCCGCTCACACCCGCAACGGCATTTTTCCAAGTCGTCTCGACGTCATTGCCGATGGGGCTGAGCGTTCCCAACCCGGTCACTACTACTCTCTTTAATTCCATAGGCGGAATGGTTGGGTTCTGGTTTGGATATTATTTATTCTCGCTCTTCTCGATGTACGAGATAGCGTCACCTACAGTCGTGATCTTCTCAGCGTCCTCGTCGGGGATGGTGATACCGAACTCCTTCTCGAACTCCATGATCAGCTCCACTGTATCCAGTGAGTCTGCACCGAGGTCTTTGGTGAACTCGGCGGTGGGAGTTACTTCGGCTTCATCGACACTGAGTTTGTCTACGATGATAGCTTTTACTCTTGATGCAATGTCAGACATGTCTCTAAGATTTTACGTTAATACTACTTTCAAATTTTCAGGCTGCAAAGTAAGCAATTAATTTCCGATTACGGAAATATTTACCCAATTTCTTGCACAAAAAATTCGCTTTTGTGCAGAAATCGATGGTAATTCCCGCTGGGGAGGGCTTATCAGAGCCTGAAAACCACTATTTCACCTCCCACGTTTCGTGGGTATTAAGTATCATGCTGCGCAGGTCGGAGAAGCCGCGTTTTTCGCGCACCTCGCGCACCTGGGTCTCCACGTCGCTCTCATAGCTCGGGGCGTCATGGTCGCGTATCACGCCTATGGCGAGCGGCAGCTCGTGACCGTCCATCATCGCCAGCTGCTGCTGCAGGAAATTGCTGGCGCAATGCGCGTCATGCACCAGCACATCGTCGATAGTCCAGCCGTTCTCGCCGATGACGACAGCCTTGACACCGAAGCCGTCCTGCACCAGGCCCTTGCGCAAATCCTTGCCGAAAAGCATCTTCTCGCCGTGGCGCAGGTGGATGGTGTGTTCCTCGCGGTTGTCCTTGTCACTCATGTAGGAGTGGATGCCGTTGTTGAATATCACGCAGTTCTGCAATATCTCGACGACAGCCGCCCCCTTATGGCGTGCAGCTGCGACCATAACCTCCTTTGTGGTGTCGAGGGCGATGTCAAAGCTGCGGGCAAAGAAGTTGCCGCGAGCACCGAAGCAGAGCTCTGCAGGGATGAACGGGTCCTCGGTCGTGCCGTAAGGGCTCGACTTGGAGACGGTGCCGCGTGCCGATGTGGGAGAATACTGGCCCTTGGTGAGGCCGTATATCTTGTTGTTGAACATCAGAATGTTGATGTCTATGTTGCGGCGCACCGCATGGATGAAATGGTTTCCGCCGATAGCGAGGCCGTCGCCGTCGCCTGAAACCTGCCATACCATGAGGTCCGGGCGCGTGGTCTTCAGGCCGGTGGCTATGGCAGCTGCGCGGCCGTGGATGGTGTGCATGCCATAGGTATTCATATAGTATGGCAGACGCGAGCTGCACCCTATGCCCGAAATGACAGCGGTGTTGCGCGGCTCCACGCCCACTTCAGCCATGGCCTTGAGAAGCACGCTGAGGATGGCATGGTCGCCGCAGCCGGGACACCAGCGTGCTGTCTGTCCGTTCTTGAAGTCGGAGGGGGTAAGTCCCGTTGTCTTGTTACTTTCCATTGCTCTCGATATGTTTGATGACACCGTCCACGATTTCCTGTACCAGGAACGGCTGACCTTCTACTTTGTTTATTCTCTTTATCACCTTGCCGGGGAGCTTCTGCTGCAGGTAGTCCGCAAACATGCCCGAGTTCAGCTCTGCCACAATGATGTTCTTGTATCGCGAGAGCATCGGGATGGCGTTCTTGGGGAGCGGGTTGATGTAACGGAACTGTGCGAGCGCGATGGGATGACCCGTGGCGTTCAGCTGTTCGGCGGCAGTGAGCAGGTGGCCGTAAGTGCCTCCCCAGCCCACGAGGATAGTGTCGGCCGAGAGGTCGCCCTTCGGCTCGTTGAGGGGGATGTCCTCGGCGATACGGGCTATCTTCTCGCGGCGGGCGTCCACCATGCGCTGGTGGTTCTTGCCGTCAGTTGAGATGACAGATGTGTTGTAGTCCTTCTCCAGGCCGCCGACGCGGTGCATTGCGCCCTCTGTGCCAGGGACAGCCCAGTAGCGCACCTTCGTGTCCTCGTCGCGGTCAAAGGGCTTCCAGCCGGCGGCTATCTGCTCTGCCGTGACATAATGGGGCTTGATTTCGGGGAACTCGTCGTCCTCGGGGATGCGCCATGCTGACGAGCCGTTGGCGATGAATGCATCGGTGAGCAGGATGACCGGGGTCATGTGCTCGAGGGCGATGCGGCACGCCTCAAAGGCCATGTAGAAGCAGTCCGTCGGGCTGACAGCGGCCATGACGCAGACGGGGGACTCGCCGTTGCGGCCGTAGAGGGCCTGCAGCAGGTCTGTCTGCTCGGTCTTGGTGGGAAGTCCTGTCGAGGGACCGCCGCGCTGAACGTCGATGATGACAAGCGGAAGCTCTGCCATCACGGCGAGGCCGATGCCCTCGCTCTTGAGCGCAAGGCCCGGGCCGGATGTAGATGTCACGGCAAGGCTGCCGCCGTAGCTTGCGCCTATCGCGGAGCATACGCCTGCTATTTCGTCCTCCATCTGGCAAGCCTTGACACCCAGGTCCTTACGCTTGGCCAGCTCGTGGAGTATGTCAGTCGCGGGGGTGATCGGGTATGAGCCGAGGAACAGCGGCAGCCCGCTCTTCTGCGAGGCCATGATGAGGCCCCATGCCGTGGCTGTGTTGCCGCTTACGTCGGTATAAATGCCTTTCTTCTCGGATTCGGTCTCTACACGGTAAGTGGACATTGAGGAGTGCGTATTATGTCCGCAGTCCCAGCCGGCGCGTATCACCTTGGCGTTGGCCTCGTATACTGCGGGTTTCTTGGCGAACTTGGCCTGGAGCTTGCGCAACACACTGTCAAGGGGACGGTCGAACAGCCAGCATATCAGCCCGAGGGCAAACATGTTGCGGCTCTTGAGGATACTCTTCATGTCCATGCCCGAATCGGCGAGGGCGTGCTTGACCAGTGAGGTCATCTGCACGAGCATGATGCGGCGCGGGTCGATGCCCAGCTCCTTGACCGGATCGTTTGTGGCAAACTGCGCCTTCTCCAAGTCCGCTTTCTGGAACTTGTCGACATCGCAGATTATGATGCCGCTTGGTTTGAGAAACTGCAGATTAGTCTTAAGGGCGGCGGGGTTCATAGCCACCAACACATCAGCCTGGTCGCCGGGAGTATGCACCCCACGGCCGATGTGCACTTGGAAACCGCTCACGCCGCTAAGCGAGCCTTGCGGGGCGCGGATTTCCGCAGGATAGTCGGGGAATGTCGATATCTGGTTCCCCTCGCCGGCAGAAACATTTGAGAAGATGTTTCCGGCGAGCTGCATACCGTCGCCGGAATCCCCGGCGAAACGAACAACCACCCTGTCTAACGTCTTAACGTTGGTGTTTTCTAACATATTTCTATACGTATATGCCTCCAACCGCAGTTGGAGCGGCTGTCGGGTTTCACTATTCTGTAATTCGATGCAAAGGTAGTAATAAAATCGCACCCATGGCCTTTTTGCGGTAAAAAAGAGCACGCCGCCCAACGGCCGGCGTGCCTACAGAGCCTAAAAGGCTGTCTTTTTTATCGTATGATAAGTTTGCGGCCGCCCACAATATACATGCCAGCGGGCAATGATGCCACCTCATCGGCAGTGGCGGCGCGGCGCACGAGGATGCCAGTGGCGGTGTACACATCGGCAGGATATGCCTCGGTGTCGGCTGCCACGCCCTCAACGCCGCCAACAGCCTCGCGTATGAACTGGTCAAACCATGCGGCATACTCGTTGAGGTGAGTCGTGACGCGGGAATATGCCCAGTCGATGTTTACCACATCATACGAGGGCCATATCTTGCCGTTCACCAGGTATGCGGCGCGGGTCTGTGCATAGAAGCGGTCAACGAAATCGCGTACCTTTACAAGATAGTCAGGATAGAACTTCTCCCACTCCTCAAGGACGATGCGGCGGAACTCGTTGTACTTCCACAGTTCGGCAATCCATGTAGGCAGCGGCAACTTTTCACCTGAGCCTCCATGATATCGCTCCCTTTCTTCCCAAAACGGTCCTTTGCGGACACCCGGCTCCCAAGTCCATTCGGAGTCCCATATCGGGCCGAAAGTCCATTTGCCGCCGGCCGGGTGGTACATATAGGTGCTGCCGTAGAACGCATCGTAGTTGCACGAGACCTCCTGCACTATGTAGTAGCGTGCGAGTGAGGTCAAGTCGAACCAGTCCTGCCAGTCGGACGTGAGTTTGTCAGGATTGTAGACAGCATGAGTCGCGCCTGTCATCTGTTCGGTAATCCACTGCAACTGCTCATCTGACATCACTTCAGGGGTTTTGATGGTAAACCGGCTTCTTTTCCCAGCCTCCGTTCCATAATAATTTTGATAAACCCTTATTTGCGGAGAGTCCTGAGTATTATCAATCTCCACGAGCCAGCCGTCGTCAATGGTTGCCGGGTCGGTGTTGTTCTCGGGCTGCTCGTTGATTTCGAGCCGTCCCTCGTCGATGCGGACAGTCTCGGAAAAGGCGTAGACACCTACGTTGACACCGTTCAGCACTACCTCGACAGGGTAAGAGCGCGGCACCCAGCCAAGGCCGATGACACGCGCCATCTCGTATGCCGTCTCGCCTTGGATGTAAAGCTGCGTAGGAGGATGGGCGATCAGCGCGAAATGCTTGCTCTTCGGGAAGCCGAACGGTTTCTGCTTCTTGGTGAACTTCAGCTTGAACGGCTTCTTGCTCATCTGCCATGAGCTGTTGCCTCGGCCGCGTATCTGCAGCGTTATAGGCTCATCGGCAGAGCCGAGGGCGTCCACACCCTCCGCACCCATCGGGTCTATCCAAAGGGTAGCGTTGAGGTATTCCTCTTTGCTCACTACTGGCGCGCCGCCCTCGGTGTTGACATACACCACCGGCAGAGTGCCGGAGACAGGCTGTGCAATGGGTTCATTATCGTTGTCTGGGTTGTCAGGATAAGAGCCGGGGCGTTCGACGGATTGGGCGTGCAGCAGCGGCGCTGCCGCCAGACAGGCGGCCAAGGACAATGCCTTGACCACCTTCAGTCGGTTGAAAATCATGCTAATAAATTTGCTGTGGATGAATTATATCGTATTGAGGATAAGATTTTCGGGTCAGCGCACCACCACCTTTGAGGCGGACAGACCGTCGGAGTATGTGACGATATACACGCCCGGGGCTACCGTCAGCGTGATGTCGCCGGCGAGCGAGCCGGAAGCCACGCGGCGGCCGGCCATGTCATAGACAGCGGCGGAGGACACGGGAGTGCCTCCCGCTGTGATGCAGAGCATGCCGTGAGCCGGAGAATATGCGGTCGCGGAGTAGACGACAGACGACATTTCGTCCACTCCCACATTCTTGCGGCGTGTCACCTCGAGGTTGTCGATTTCCCATGTGCCGGAAACAGCGTCGGTCGAGACATAGTGGAAACCGATCTCGATTTCCTTGCCCACGAATGGGGTCAGGTCAATGTCGCCGGCATCGATGAACTTCCAGCTTGTGCCTTCGCACATGTTGGGTATCTCCACCGTCTGCCATTCGCCGCCCGCCTCGCGCACGCCCAGCGAGCAGCTTGAGGCGAACGTCTCGGCGTCGTTGAACTTGTTGCCGGCATGGCGGAACTTCATGGCGGCAGCGGCACTCTCCGTCAGGTCGAGGACAGGGGAAATCGCCCAAGCGTCAGCCGCATGGCACTTGCCGTTGTAGTACGCGCCGCCCACCAGGCCGTAGCGGTCGTCGATCTTCCAGATATAGGATGCGTCAGAAGGCATCGACACGTTGTCGTAAGTGAATTTCTCGAAGCCGGAAGTCTTGTCAGCCTGCAGTATGACCTCGTCAGTATCGGGATCCGGGTCCGGATCGGGATCGGGATCCGGGTCCGGGTCAACCGAACCAGTAGTGCTGAACGCCTCGTTCTGCTTGCTGCCCCAGATATATTCCGCCAGTTCGGGGTAGTCGATAAACGGATTGCGGTTGCCCTGAATCTTGTATATCTCCTCGTTGCGGTTTCGCTCCTTGTCGTCCACAGGGTCATTCTTGGCCCATTCGAGCAGCATGGTGTATGCCCAGGGGCGCAGCGAGGGGTATGAGCTGCCGTCAAACATGAAGTTGCGGTCAGTCTGCGTCGCGCTCCAGTTAATGTCGTCATAGATGGTGAACATGTAGAAGTAGGTGCGGGCAAAGTCCCCCTTGTACTCGTCAGCCGGCTCAAAGACCCATGACGCGCCGCCGCAAGAGCCGCTTGCCGGGCTGCCGACAGTGGTGACGCCGTTGGTCCATTTCACCGTCGCCACTATGCCGAGGGGATAGTTGGCCTTGCGGTTGTTAGCCTCCGAGTCCGAGGGGTTCAGGTGGAACAGGTCGCAGTATGCGGCGTTCTTGGTCTTGCCCCACCATGAGTTGGGGACAGAGTGCTCTATGTTCATTCCGCCGTGTCCGCCGGATACAGACACATTGTTGTCGCTGTACATGTCCCACCACACCTTCTGTCCATTGACTGTGCGCACGTCGGTCTGCCGGAAAGCGTCCCACGTGTCATCGCCATACGAAACCTGTCTGTGGCTTGCGGCAGCAGATTTGGCAGCAGCCTTTAGGGCAGACTGCTTCTTCCCCTCGAGTGCAGAATAGTACCCACTCGGGATTGCCGCCGACACCGTCAGGCAAGTGGCTGACAGCACAACGGCAGCTGAGATGAGAGAAATAACTTTATTCATATTGAAAATGTCTTTTGTTTTCATTTGGTCAGAATACTGTCGTCTTGCAGGGGCGCAGAGCCTGGTCTGTCGTCACCACGTACACGCCGGCAGGGAGCGAGAACGTCTCGCCGCCGCATACTGAAGCGCGGTGCAGCACCAGCGTGCCGCTCATGTTGTAGACACGCAGGTTGGTATGCACGGTGTCGAGCAGCACCACGAAGCCGCCCTCTGCCGCTCCTATTGTCAGGGGCTGGTCGCCGTGGATGCCGACCACGCCGGCGCCGCCGGGAATGACGATGACGTTTGAGGGTTCGGAGAGGTATCCGAGGCGCGACGAGCGCACATAGTAGGACTCGGTCACATCTGGTGTGCGGCCGTATATGTCGAGGCTGTTGGTGTCGGAATTGAGTTCCTCGCTCTCCGTGTCGTCGCCGTCATAGCGCACTCGCGTCACCACATAGTTGTCTATCACCTGAAGGGTGGCGTTCCAGTTGGCGGTATACGAATAGTCGGAGAGGTTAGTAGCGTCGGTTGCGGTGAGGGTTTCCAGTTCAGGCACGGGGAACGCCTTGCCGGAGAGGCTGACGTTGATCTGCTGCCCGAGCGGCAGTCCGCCGTCGTACAGCGTCAGGTTGGCATGGTGCTCACCCTCCGAAGTCGGGCGGTAGACTATGTTGAGCAGGAACGACTCGCCCTGGTTCAGCTGCAGAGCGGGTATTGTATTGGCAGAAACGGTGAACATGGTGCGGTCAGTGCCTGTGATGCGCACAGAGAGGTTTGATGTCAGGTTGCTGCCGGCCACGGTGAGCTGCGCCGAGAGGGTCTTGCCGAGAGCCACATCGCCGAAAGCCAGCTCGTCGCCATTCTCGGGCGATGTCACCTCGGGGTCGCCGGTGAACGGAGGGGTTACCTGCCCGCCCTGGTCGGCGATATGGAACGTCTCCGTGGTGCGAGTGCCCCAGATGTATTCCGCCAGCTCGGGAAAATCGATGAAAGGGTTGCGGTTGCCCTGCGCGTTCTGCACAGCGTCGTTGCGCACCTTCTCCTTCTCGTCCACCGGGTCCATTCGGCTCCATTGCAGGAGCATATCGACGGCCCATGTGCGGAGCGTGGGGTATGAGTTGGACTGGAACATGTAGTTGATAGCCCAGGGAAGGTCGTCATAGACTGTAGCCATATAGAAAATGGCGCGGGCAAAATCGCCCTTGTAGCGGTCATCGGGCTCGAACACGTTGCCGCTGCCGCCGCCCATGCCGGTCTTGGCTGGGCCGATTTTCGACACGCCGTTGTCAAACGTGGTGCTGGCGCACTCGCCGAAGGCGTAGTTCAGCTTGGCCTGGTTTGCCGGCCCGTCAGAGGGGTAAAGGTTCCACAAGTCGCTGTAAGCGGGCGTGTAGTCAACGCTGCCGCTGCTCTTCCACCACGACTTTGGGACGGAGTGCTCACGCTGCATACGGTTGCGCGAGAAACTGCCGAGGGCGGACTCTCCGCCGCGTATCAAGTAGATGTTGTCGCTGTACATGTCCCACCAACGCTTGCTGCCGTTGTACAGGTCGGCATAAACGTCGGTGTACTGCCAGTATACGGGCAGCTGCTGGTAGATGAGCTGCGTGTGCGACTGGACACAGGCCTTGGCGGCAGCTTTCAGCTTGTCACGGCTCTTCCCCTCCATGGCGTCATAGTAGCCTTGGGGATATGCAGCCCATGCACAGCCGACAGCAGCGCAGAGAGCCAGTGCCAGCAATAAAAGTTTCTTCATCAGTTGAACGGATGTATTCTTGTTTCAGATTTAATTCCCCGCTGCGGTGATGTCCGCAAGCGGGGAATATGTTCAGGACGGGGTCAACCCCTTATTTCACGAGGTAAACCTCGAAGGTGTTGACGCGGTATGTTGCATTGAAGGCGAATGTCACGCTGCTTACGCCGGCGGTGGAAGTCCAGGTGACAGTATTGCCGTCGCGGGTGACAGTGCCGGCATCGGCAGTGGGAGCGAGCGCACTGTTGGCGTTGCTGCCCTTCATGACAATCTTGGCGACCTTGCCTGAGGGCACTTTTATGGTCATGCCCGAGCCGTTGTAGAAGCGGACAGTCGGAGTGCCGGATGTCGCGGTTGACATGATGTTGTACCATGCAGTTGCGGTGCCGGTGCCTGAAGTGAATGTGAATGCGTAGTCGCCTATAGTGAAGCCGCGCAGGGGCTGCCAGCGTTCAGCCTGGCCATTTGACGAACCCTCCTTAGGCTCTTCAGCGTGATGCTCGCCGTCAAAGTTGGCAGCGTCGGCAGCCTTGAGGACTACTGCATCCTGCAGGTCAGGAGTCGGGCCGGGAGTCGGATCAGGGTCGGGAGTTACCGAGCCGCCGGTGGACTTGCCGATGACCACGTTGTCTACGGCATACGTTGTGCTGTTGTCCTTGCCGCCGGCTGCGGAGTAGTACTTGAAGCCGACATATACGATGCCGCTGAACGCGCTGAGGTCAACCTCGCCGGACTTCACCCAGTCGCTGTAGCCGCTTGCCGGGGGTGTGGCAAGTGCCGGGCTCAGCTTGGTGAGCTGTGCGCTTGCGGGGTTGTCGGTAGTCATGACATATACCTCGAGATAGCAGTCGTTTGCAGAGTATGCAGCCTGCGAGTCGAAAGAAAGCACTTTCTTCTCTGATTTCGACAGGTCGATGGCAGGAGTGATGAGCCAGTTCTCATACGGGCCGCCAGTGGCAGTGCCCAGGTATGCGCTCACGTTAGCGAAATTGTTGTTGTTGAACGTCTTGATGTACCAGCCGGAGAGGTTTCCCTTGACAGCAGCAAGCTTCCACCCCTTGGCGGTATAGTCGGCTATCTTGGAAGCCTCCTCGAAGTCGCAAGAGAGTGTGCCGGGAGCGTCGGTCACAGGGGGATTGGGATTGTCAACACCCTCGATGGTGAACTCGTCGGTCGTGCCAGCATTGCCGGTCACGCCGCCCATGCCCAGAAGGCGCGCGAATGTGCCACGGCAGGAGATGGCCTTGCCGTACACGCCGGGGTTGTCGAGCAGGTTGCCTGCGTTGCGGAACGCCGAGCCGCTCTTGAGTTCAACCACCACGCACTGCGTGTAGTCGCGGGTGTCGGCAGTCTCGCCGATGACGAGGTTGTTGTCCATGTCCACGTCCTTGCCCCAGATGATGTCCTCGTTTGAGGCCACGGCACTCACGCCGCCCTTGACAGCGCCGACGATGTAGCCCTTGACCCAGCCGGCCGCGCCGGTATCCTGGAGGCCGAGAGCCTCGCTGACGGTGTAGGGTTCATCCTTCTGGCCCTTGCCGCCGAACATCACGTCGGCCGTAGAGCGCAGCAGCAGCTGCCATGTGCCGTTGAAGTATGACAGCATGGCGCGGACAGTGCCGGTGCCTTTGGGGAGTGTCTGGTTATAGAATGTCGAGTAGCCCGAAGTGCGCACCACGATGGTGTTGCCGGCCTCATCGACCAGGTTGCGGTTCTCCGTCTTCTGATAAGTCGAGTAAGTGTTCTCGCCGCCCTGCTCGAAATGCACGTTGCGCAGCTCGACGAGCTGGCTCTGCATGGCACGTATGCCGGCATTGTCAGTAGGGAGGTCGGAGATTTTCATCACCGTGCAGTACATCCCCTCGGCGGGGGCTTCCTCGCCGTAGTTGATGTATGTCAGGTCGGTCGAGGGAAGGCCGTTGAGCTGCGTATGCTCCTCAAACTGCGGGTATATCATGAACGACACCTGCGGCGTGCCGTTGTATTCGCCGTAGCCGCCTATCTGCTCCAAGCCAGCATACTTGCCGATGTACAGGCCGGTAACGTCCATCACCACTTCCTGGCCTACGCGGTACTGGTTGTAGATGCTGTTCTGGTTGATAGAGATGGTTATCGCGCCGGTAGCGTCCTGCAAGTAGAGCGACTTGTAGATGTTGCCCGAAGCGTCAGAGGAGATGACACGCCCCTTGATGATGTAGTTGGAGCCGTCATCCTTCTGCGGACACTTGATGGCATAGTTGGTGTCGTCCTTCCACATCGCCTCCTTGAGGTCGGCGATAGTGGTGTTGGCCTGCCAAGTGGCGACAGGCTCCTGTATTCCGGGAGCGTCAAAGTCATCCTGACACGAAGCGAGTGCCGTGACCATGAGCAGCGAGGCTCCCAAATATGATAATCTTATTCTTTTCATTGCTTGTAGTGTTAGAATGACTTACTTGCCGGCATTGACCTTGATTGCGTCGATTTCCCATGAGCCGGCTATCTCGTCGGTTGACACGTAGTGGAAACCGAACTGTATCTTCTTGCCAGCGAATGATGTCAGGTCGACGTTGCCGGAATCGATGAATGTCCACGAAGTGCCTTCGCACATATTGGGCACGGCGACCATGGTCCATTCGCCGCCGTCCTCGCGTACAGCCACAGTACAGCTTGCAGCGAAGTTAGCTGCCGACTCAAACTTGTTTCCGGCGTGGCGGAATGTCAGCACAGCCGACTTGTAGCCGGTCAGGTCGATGGTCGGCGAAATAGCCCATGCCTCTGAAGCGTGGCACGAACCGCCGAAGAACGACGATGCCACAAGTCCGTACTTGGCATCCACCTTCCATACGTATGTCGAACCGGAGGGGAGTACCACGTTCTCGAATGTGAAGGCATCAAGGCCAGACGACTTGTCAGCCTGGTATACCTGCTCGCCAGCTGGGACATCAGGTGTGTCGGGAGTTTCCTCCTCAATGCCGACCTTGTCCCAGTTGTATGCGCTGACGCTCTTGAAGCCGGCAGTGCCGAAATAGCGGGCTGCGCTGCCCTTGATAGTCACCTGCTTGCCCAAGTTAGCTGGGTTGTCAACGAGGTTGAGGGCAGCACGAGCGTCAGAGCCGCTCACGAGCTGCACGGGGACGCACTTGGTGATGTCACGCTCGTCGGGAGTGGCTGCCACAAGCATATTGGACGCCACTGTGGCGGGTGTCTCGAACTTGACATTTTCCACGGTGTAAGCGTTGGAAATGCTGGTGTCGATCCAGCCGACGATGTAGCCGGTCATCCACACGTTGTCGCCAGTGAACCCCTCGACCACCTGGCCCACGGAAACGGGGTTGTCCCACTTGCCCGAGCCGTAATCCTCCGGCACGATTACCGGGGGATACTCCTTGTCATCGCTGCACGAGGAGATGAACTGACCGCCCACCAACGCAAGTGCCAACGAAATGTATAATGCAATTTTCTTCATTGTCTTAGTCGTTATTTGTTGTCATGCACACGGGGGTCAGAAGCGTATTCCGAAGTTGAAGAATATGCGGATGCCCTGCGCGTAGTAATACTTGTTGGGGAACTTGTTGACGTTGTAGTTGGTGTAGTCAAACTTACCCTCCTGATAGCCGCCGGTCTGTATGTTGCGGTTGTTGAGCACGTTGTTGACGCTGAGGTTGAAGTTGAGCGAACCGAAGCGTGTGTAAATCACCTTGCCCACAGAGAGGTTGAGGACGAAGGCTGACTTGAGCTTCTGCTGGTATGCTATCTCCTCGACCTTTGCCTGAACTGCCTCCTGAATGGTCTGTCCCTCGGCGGGAGTTACAACAGTGTAGAGTTCGGGCATGGCCTCGTGCCGTGTCGGCGAGAGGTCCACATAGCCGTCAGCGAAATAGTTGGCGTTGATGCCGAAGAACCACATGCCGGGAGCTGCATAGTCCAAGCCGAGGCTGTAAGCCTGCTGCGGAGTGCCGCCGACGTGGAAGCCCTTCAGGTAAACGCGGCGCGTCACGTCATCCTGCGCGCCGTTCTCGTATGAGCGCACGCCCATCGGGTTGTTGCGGTAGGTGTATGAAGCGATAGTCCCGGCACCGGTCAATGTCAGCGAGGGGATAATCTTGTATGCGAAGCCGAGCTCAACACCGGTATAGCGTGTCTGCATGCCAGACATGGCATAGTTCATGAACGTGTTGAGCTGGTAGTCGTAGAAACCCGTGCGGCGCATTCCGTTCCACATCTCGGTGTAGAAGCCGGTGACGCTTCCGCGGAAGTTCTTGTAGTTCCATACATAGCCGAGGTCAGCGGAGAGGAAACGCTCAGACTGGAGGTTGGAAACAGCGGTGTCCTTGATACGCGGCGAAACGTATGCGTTGTCAGGGAGCGGGGCGCGAGTGCCGTAAGCGGCGTGTGCCACGAAGTAGTTGCGGCCGTTGAGCTTGTATGTCGCGCCGGCCTTGATGGCAGCGTTGTCGAATGTGTGGCGTTTGCCAGAGCCGAGCGAGTTCTCAGGGGCGCGGCCGTTCTGCATGTTGCCGTGGCGCATGAAGTTGGTATAGCTCATCTCGATGCCGTAGTTCACGTCCCAGTGCAGGGTGTTGATCTGGTTCTGCAGCCAAGCGCGGGCTATGTAGGAGCGGATGTTGTAGTCATAACCGAACTTGTCGCCCTCATACACCTTGCGGTTGGGGTTGCGCAGGTCGTTCTGGAGGATTTCGGGGTTGTTGGGGAAGTCGCGCTCTGCGAAGTTGTCAACGTCGCGCCAGAACTCAGCGCCGAGGAGGTTCTTGATGGTCTTGTAGTAATGGCTCTCGGTATAGGAGAAGCTGATGCCGCCCTGGAGCTGGCTGTGGTCGTTGAGGCGGTGGTTGACATACGAGTTGAACATCCACTGGTTGAAGTTGCTGTGGCGTTTCTCGAGTATGTATGTAGCCTGGCCTTTCAGCTCGGGGTTGCGGTCGTAAAGTATGGAGTTGGTATAGTTGGCCTGGTAGAGTGAGTTCCAGTCTATCTGACGGAAGCTCTTGTCGTTCATCCACAGGTTGCGGTAAGTCTCATACTGCTCCATTTGCGCATCGTAGAGGGGAGTGCCCTCCTCGGCGGTGGGATAGTAATATGAGGGGAGGTAGCGGTAGTAGTCGGGACGCGGGTCAGCGGCCTGATACCAGTTGAGGGCAGAGCTTGAGTAGTTGCTCGAGCGGAAGCCGACACCAGTGTTGACAACAGTGCCCTTGGTGGGTTTCCAGATCCAGTTGATGAGGGCTGAGGGGTCGAATGCCTCAACCACCTTTGCAGCCTTCTTCTTGCCGTCGAGATAACCCCACTGCGGGTTGTAGAGGTTGTTGCCTGCCAGGTCGTAAGCCTCTTGCGTAGCAGCGGAGTTTGTGGCACGCTGTGTGGGGTTGCCCCAAGTTGAGATGTTCAGCGAGTGCTTCTCGTTGAATATCTTCTGCAGCGAGAGTGCGTAGCCGAAAGAGTCGTACCACGTGCCTTCGATGACACCCTCGGGAGAGTAGCGGCCGATGATTGAAGCGGAGAACGCCCAGCCGTTCTTTGTCACGCCGGTGTTGTACTGCAGCATGGCACGCATCATGTAGTTGGAGTTGGTGTAGCTGACGTTGCCACGGAAGCCGGCAGCATATTCCGAGGCGTAGGTGGTGAAATTGGTCGCGCCGCCCACCATGCCGAAGCCGTAATTGGAGTTCTGGATGCCAGGGTTGATGGTCTTGTTGCGGAACGCGCTGGAGGTCATGCCGCCGAGGCCAGAATAGTTGAAGCGGCCGCGCATAGCGTCATTGAAGTTAAAACCGTTGATGTAGCCGGCGTTCCAGGTCTGGTCGTAGCCGCGCATGCGGAAACGTGTGACGGAGAAGTTGTAGTTGGCCGTCTGGTAATACACGTCGTCGTTTGCGCCCTGTATCGTGCCGATGGACTGTGTCAGCCCCTCGTCGTCGTATGCAGTTTCGTCGTCAGAGTTCTGGTCGTCGGGGAGGAGGTTGATGGCGTCAAACTGCGGGTTGAGCTTGATTTCGTCGAGCTCGCGCACGATGCCTTTGACAATGTCCACTTCGACGGAGAAGTCATCATAGCCGTAGGCTATGATCTCGAGTTGAGCCGTTCCCGGCTCGGCGTTTGAAATGGTGAACCGGCCGTCAGCGCCGCTGACCACGAACACGGACTGTCCGCCCAGCATCACGGTGGCGTCGGCAATGGGCTTGCCGTTACGGCCGTCCACCAATGTGCCTTTCACGCCCGTTTGAGCCAACGAGGGCAGTGCCAGACACAGAAGCAGTGTCAATAGTAGTTTAATTCGCATATTCTTATCGGTTATTGTTTTAATATCAAGTTGTTATAGCCTCACTTGCGACGTACACGCAGGAATATCTCGGTGGGCAGGTGGTCGGAATAGCCGTTAGTCCACACTCCGGAGGAGTATGTGCGCAGCGGATAGCCCACATACTGGCCGCTCTGCTGAAGCAGAAAGTCCTTGTCGTTCCACACCTTGGCGTTGAAATATTCCAGAGGGTTCTCGCCCTGTGCCGTCAGCTCGTAGCTGACGATGATCTGGTCAAAGAGATTCCAGCCGCTACGGTAGATGTACGAGCCGATGCCGTCGTCGAGCTTCTTCCAGAAGGGGTTGAAGTATCCACCCTTGGCAGCGTCTTCCATCTTCTTGACCGCGCCGAGAGTCTTGGCGCACGAGCGGTCGTAAGGGTCGTCGTTGAGGTCGCCCATGATGATCACGCCCATGTTTGGGTCTATGCGGTGCAGCGAATCAGCGATATGGCGTGTCAGCATAGCCGCCGCGTCGCGCAGTGGCGCACTCTTGCTGCCGCCGCCTCGCCGCGAGGGCCAGTGGTTGACTATCACACCCACACGCGCCGGGCCGAGCAGCCCGACCACGCACATCTGGTCACGGGTGCGGAAATTGGGCAGCGAGTCGATGAACAGCGTGTGGTTGGTCACATTGATGGGGCGGAAAAGCTTGGGATTGTACAGCACGCTGACATCGATGCCGCGCAAGTCGGGCGAGTCATGGTGTATGATCTGCAGATTGAGGCCGCGCAGGCTCTCGTCTTTGACCAGGTCCTCAAGCACGGTGCGGTTCTCCACCTCGCTCACGCCGATTATGGCAGGGCCCTCGGGGGTGCTCTTGGTGGTCAGCTGCGAGATGGCATACGCCATGTTGTGTATCTTGTTCCAGTACTTGTGCCCGTCCCACTTGCGGCTGCCCTTGGGGCTGAACTCGAGGTCGTACTTGCCGTTGTTGTTGATGGTGTCAAACAGGTTCTCCTGGTTGTAGAAGGCGACACCGTATACTTGCGGGCGGGCCTGTGCCGGCTTCTGCGTCTGTGCGGTGACAGCCGCCCCGGCAAGCAGCAACGCCGCCGCTGCTGCCGCCAATATCCTCCCTTTCTTCATTGTTTTCATCTGGTTTTCGATTGTTATGGTCTATGACGCGCCACGGCGTGTCAGAAATACTTCACTTCCTCACCCTCCATGGACGAGAGCAGTGCGTTGGCAAGGCTGCTTGCGCCGATGCGGAAGAGGTCGTGACAGAGCCACTCCTCGCCGAGGACATCGCGCACCACGGCGTAATAGCCCAGCGCGTCGGCTGTGCTGCGTATGCCGCCCGAGGCCTTGAAGCCCACCTTGCGACCGGTCTTCTCGTAATACTCCTTGATGCAGCTGCACATCACGTATGCCGCCTCGAGCGACGCGCCAGGGTACATCTTGCCGGTCGAAGTCTTGAGGAAGTCGGCCTCGCTCCACAGGGCAAGCACCGATGCCTTCTTGATGTTCTCGGCCGTGCGCAACGCGCCTGTCTCGAGTATCACCTTCAGCTTGCCGCCGCGCACCGTGTGCTTCAGCTCCGTCAGCTCGTCGCAGAGGTCCTCGTAATTCTCGTCGGCAAACATGCCGAGGGGGAAGACCACGTCCACCTCGCTCGCGCCGGCCTCGACTGCGAGGGCGCAGTCAGCCACCTTGACGGCGGTGAACGTCTGGCTCGAAGGGAAACACCCCGCCACGACAGCCACATCCACTCCCGGCACGTCGAGGTGCGTGCGCACCACGTCGGCGAAATTGCTGTACACGCATATCGCCGCCACGTTGCGGTATTGCGGGTAGTCATTGTCGAAATCGTTGACACGCTGCGTGAAGCGTGCTACGCTTTTGACGGAGTCCTCGCTGCTCAGCGTAGTCAGGTCGATCGAGCTGAACAGGAAGCGGTAAACGTCCTGCGTGTCATACTGCGACACATTCTCCATGATGCGTGCCACCTCGGCAGCGACGCGAGCGTCGTCGCCGGTCACGCGGCTGTCGGCTATTGCCTTGTTGTATCTGTCCATCATCTCCATGAGGTTGGTATGTTATGCTGACACGGATATTGCCCGCTCCGCGTACGGCTTACGCCGCTCCAGAACAGACACCCGATAGTTTAGCACACAAAGGTAGTATTTAATTCCTACAAAATGTGCATTTGTGGGAGAAAAAAATCGCGCAAGTGCTGAACAACACCATTTTTCAGCCATTTTGCAGTGCAAAAAAGCCGGAACACCCTGATTGGGATGCCCCGGCCTTCGTTCAGTCTATGATTTCAGTCGGTTATCTCACACGCACCTTGAGCGTATGGAGCATGCCGCCCGCATACGCCATCCTCAAAAGACAGCAGTGTCAGTATATGGAGAGGTAGTGGCCCATGAACATTGCGACAACAGTCATTATCTTGTCGCACCAGGATAATCATACGTCGCCTCGTGCCGTTTGAGCGATCTCCGGCTCAATAGCGACGCAATATGACAGCGTCCACCAGCGCGTGGTTGGTGTGCAGGTTGAGAGGAAAGGCGACACCATCTCAATAAAAAAGCTGCATCGCGGAAAACCACGATGCAGCCTTTTTCACAGAGTTTTATCGGTGTCCTGTTATTCCTGCACTGCCTTCACAGGACGCACTCCTATTCCGATGCAACGCAGGACATAGAAAGGATAATGGTCAGCATCCAGTTCATCATCAGGACCATAGAATGCATAGCAGTCCTCATAGTACCAATATGTCGTGTTCAAATCTGAAGACATATAGTAGCCATATTCACCAGCGTAACCATACCCGTATTTCTCATCATTGTATATGCCATTTGCCGGCAGGAATATACTGTTTCCGTTACGTCCAGTCACCTTGTACCCCTTCGCGGCATCATCCCATGTCCAGACACAGTTCTGCTCAAGCTCTTCCCACTCAGCACGAGTCGGTATGTGCCAATCCGGCCCAAGGTTTTGCATGGCAGCATCGTCTGCATCCTCGAGCTTATTGATATTGTCAACCATGCCATAGTCCTCATCGTTGTTATACTTAGTCAACGTGTGAACATCCCCTTGAGCGTACTTGTAGGTAGCCCAGCTGTATGTTTCCTTTGGCGATGTTTCCGCCCAGGCGTAGAAGTCCCCATACTCCTGAGGATCCGTCGCGCCAAGGTTGCACGAAGCCCACTTCACGCTCAGGCCGAGATCAACAGCTTGAACCCCATCAGGCATCTCGCTGTCATCAAGGAAAACAATCTTCTCCACGTCAGCAGCACGATACTCAGACACAGTCCCATTGGACATATAGATCTTCAGACCTTGCGCCTGCGTTGAAAAAGCGGTCATCATCACCGCCATGACAAATATGTTTGCGAGTCTCATTTCTTTGAAATTTTATATGTTTTCGATTCTGTCTTCACCAAATATATCCCTGACGGAAGTCCTCCGACGGGACACGTTACACATCCATCTGCCGCAGCCTTCATGCAGGCGAGCAGACGCCCATCCATTCCATACAGCCAAACATCGGCCCCTGTGACAAGCCCTGACAATTCCAGGACCTCATTTGAAAGGGAGAACTTGACAGTCACAGCATCAAGTTCCTCCACAGAGCCGGGGTCAGAATTGGCAAACGTGAACTTGTCAACTTCCGAAATTTCAAAAGAATACCGGCTACCGGCACAAGTCAAGGAAAGAGTGTTCTCCTGAAATTGCACCTCGGGTCTGTCTGACAAAGCGAACTTCGTCTGTCCACCCGACTTTGACCATACTACCACAAACTCCGGCGAAGCTGCAAACAATCCAGCGACTGCCGTTATGGCGCATGTCAACAGCATTGATAATCGTTTCATATACTATACTATTGAGTTTTACATCATGCCCGCAGACTGTGCCTGACAGGCATCATTATTTACAGCGCAAAATTACCACCTTGCAACCGGCTGCAAATAGCCGTTTCGTAAAAAACGCATCTTCAATTCGTAAAAAACAAGGTCACAGCCCCCCACGGCACCGTATTGTCGGGAAAATGAAGTAAATTTGCAGCATGCAAAAAGACATTCTCCGACATCGCTGCCTGCGTTTCTTGAAAACAACTGTCTTGATTGGCTTCTTAATGCTGTCTTCAACGATGCCTGCATACGGCGATGCCCTGTCAATCAAACAGCAGGGGGACTCAGCATTATACCACCAGCGCTATGCTGAGGCGCTGCGCCTGTATGCGGCGAGTGCAGACGCGGCACGCCACGAAACGAGGACTGACATCTGGCTGCGTTCCATGAGCAGTATCGGACAGGTATACGCGATGCTCGGCAACCATGACAGGGCACTTGCATATTTCAAGAGGGTGCTTCCAGATGCTTCACAAGTCTCGGACCGGGATTTCAAGTCTTTGGTTCTTGTCGGCATAATCTCCAGCCTTTGCCAGCTGGGCAACACGCAAGAAGCAGAGCTGAACCTCGCTCAACTGGCAAAACATGACTGGCAAAACCACAGCCTCGGCGTGTATTACCAGTACTATCTGACAGGGTTGATAGCACAAAGCAACAATGACCACTCCACTGCCGCTCAATGTTTCAAGAAAGCGATAACATACGCCAGGACGAGCAAGCTGCCCCCCATATACGAAACCGCCGCGACACTGTCAGCAGGGCATTCTTTCAAGCAAGAAAACTCCGTAGACACGGCAGCCAAATACCTCATGTCGGCTTCACAAAGGGCTTCGGCTGAAGGCTCACAAGCATGGACTGCCTTGGCATATTCCGAGTTGAACGATATTTATATGGCAAACGGAGACACTACGTTAGCCCTGGCGTATAAGAAACGTACCGACTCTATATCCCAAGCGATCAGCAACCCCCAAATGCTCGCAACTGCAGAGAACCAGGTGTTCCACACAGAGGAAAAAGACAAAAACAGCCGTATCGGCGCCCTCAATGACACAGTGATGCGGCAACGCCTTGTCATGGCTGCTTTCGCAGCTCTCATTACGGCAATGGCTGTATTGACGTACATAATCTACAGGCAGAAAAAGAAACAAGAAGAAACTCTGCGCCTGGTCATAAACAAGGAACAAGAGATATCTCGCCAGGACAATGAGATAACCAAAGTGAGGAAAGAATACCTCAGTCACATCACCGACAGCAAGACCGCCGACCCGACTGGCGCATTGTCAGGCCTCTTTGACCGAATACTGACTGTATTTGAAAAACCGGAATTCGTTTTCTCCCCACAGTTCAACCTCGCCGTCCTTTGCAAGGAAGTGGGGTCAAACCGAACTTACGTATCAGCTGCCATCAACCAGCTTTACGGCAAGTCATTCTCCTCTCTGTTAAATGAAAGACGTGTGCGAGAAGGCTGCAATATGCTCAAAAACTCACAAGAGACTGTAACTGAAATTTCCCATGCGCTGGGATACAACTCCCCTACACGCTTCATATCATCGTTCAAGGCCATAATGGGCATGACACCGGCCGTATACCGCAAACTCTCCAAAGACGGCACGGCAGACGCTCAATAGCGACGCAATATGACAGCGTCCATAAGGGCGTGGTTGGTGTGCAGGTTCATGTTCTCGTCACATTCGCGCAGGGTGAGGCGCAAGGTGTGCCGCCCCTGGGGCAGCGTGACGCGGATGCTGTTGGACAGCCCCCAGTCGTCCCAGTTGGCGACACCGCGCTGCGGCATTACCACCATGCCGGCATCAACGCCGTCAACAGAGAGGGTGCGCACAGCCGCCTTGTTCTCCGTATTGACTGGGCCGTTGCCGTTGGCATACCTCACGCAGACGGCATATTCCCCGGCTTCGGCTATTTCGACGGGTATCTCAACGGCAGGACGCTCGTGGTCGGTCTCCGCGAAGCCCGCGCCGCTGTAGCCGCTTACGGGCACAGCGGGACGGTAGCTGATTTCCGGCGACGACAGGGCTGTCCCCTCACCGGGGATTTCCACCTGCGTCTCCTCGCCGGCATACAGCGGCTCGGAGGCGAATGACGGCACTCCCTCTGCGGAAATGCCCACCACCTGCCATTCGCCTGAAGCCGTTATGTCATATCGGGTCTGCCGCGTCTGCGCTACCTCCACGCCGTTGTGCAGCACCTTGTAGCATGCTATGTATTCTATCGGGTTCCATTCCAGGCGCATGCCGCCGGCAGAGAGCCGTGCCACAGGCGTGACCGGAGCTTTCACATTCGGGGTATGGTTGACCTGCACCGGCGGAATAGCCTCGTCATCCATGGCGACGACTATGTCGCAGTTGCCTTTCAGCCGCCGTGCGGGTATATAGGTCTCCCCCTCCTTCAGCGGCTTTCCGTTGAGCGTCACGGAGCGGACGCGGCTGCCGTAGCCGCTGACTGTCACATTGAGCGTCGCGCCACGGTAACTGATGCCCGTGAGAGTGCGCGTGTCGGCAAGAGCCTCGGGGACGAAAGGCCGCAGCGTGATGCCGTCCGGCTCGAAATTGAGTCCCATGAGCAAGCGCATGGTCAGGGCGATGTTGCCGGAGAGCGACCACAGCATGTTGGAGGAGTTGAGTTCGGTGTATATGTCGCCGTTGTCGAGGTTGAAATTCTCCTTGTTGGTGGCGAACAGAGCCGCCGGACGCACCACTGCCCCGATAGCCTCGAGCGTACCCTGCTCGTTGCCGGCAGCCGCGTTGGCGAGAGCCCAGTACGAGCCGACGAAAGGCCACAGCGCGTTGTTGTGGTAGCTGGGCATATCGGCTATCTGCGGGAAGAATATGGCTGTGCCGAAGGGGGTGACGGGGTGACGCTCCGTTATGGAACGAGCCTGCTGGGGCGAAGCAATGCCGTACAGGACAGCCAGCGATGAGCCGAGGGTCTCGTAGCGAGGGTTGGCAATCAGGTTGTCGCGGCCGTAGGTGTACATGAAGTAATCCCCCATTGAGTCGTCCCAGAAGCGGGCGTTGACACGCTCGGCAATGGCATCGGCACGCTCGGCGTATTCGCGAGCCTCAGCTTTCCGCCCGAGTATCGCCGCCATTTGCGACATGACGCGCACGGAGGCCGCGTATAACATATTCGTGCCCATGGCTTCTGACTTCGCGATGTCAGCCGTCTGCATCCACTTGGGATAGCTCTGCTCGCGCCAGTCGATGAATGATGTCTCTCCAGTCATCAGCCCCGAGCGCGCCACGGTCTCGCTGTCTTTCGCCAGCGAGCTGCACGCTATCGGGTATACGGTCTCGAGCCACGCCCTGTCGCCGGTGACTTTGTAGACTTCCCACGCGGCAAGCACCCACACCAGCCTGTCGGAGGATACGGGCCATGCGCCGCCGCTGCCGGTGTCCTGTATGATCTGCCCCTGTCCGTTTACCTTGCGCATAAGCGAGATGCGCGAGGCCTCGGGCTGCAACGCTGCCATGGAGAGGATGATGGAGTAGCTCACGTCGCGTGTCCACACGCCCGCCCATTCCTTGCCGGTACGCAGCGTGGTGTCCGGCTCGACAGCGTTGACCATCTCGTCAAGGCCCATGTTGAAAACGGCTTGGAGGAGACGGTTGGAGGCCTCGAGCCGTGGATATGCTGACAGGTCGTTTTTGCGCCGCCAGCTCTGCTCAATGGGCATGAAATAGCCGGGGCGTGCATGGTATGTTGACTTTATCTCCTCCGGGGAGACTGCCCATGCGCGGTATTCGCCCTGGACTATGGTGTCGCCGCGCCATTCGTAGGCTCCGGTGGAAACTATCGTCGGTGTCACAGCCGCCGCAGCAGCTATCATCAGGCTTGTCAGCATATATCCGGTCAGTGTTTGTGCCGTTCAGCGGCGTTTCTTGCGAGCATCCTTTGCAGGGCGTTTGTTGGGGCGGCCCTTGTGGCTTTTGCCACGGTTGAAATTCACCGGGGCGAGCGGCTTGTCGGGGTTGCCGCTGTCGGAAACGAGGGCGAAATCAAGCTGGCGGCGGTCGAGGTCGGCGCGTGCCACCTGTATCTTCACACGGTCGCCGAGGGTATAGCGCACATGGGTGTTGCGCCCTATGAGACAATAGTTCTTCTCGTCAAAGTCGTAGTACTTGTCGTCGAGGTCGCGCACCGGCACCAGGCCTTCGCACTTGTTTTCATCGAGTTCAACATACAGCCCCCACTCGGTGACGTGCGAGATTATGCCGTCATATACCTCGCCGATGTGGTCTGCCATGTATTCCACCTGCTTGTAGCGTATCGAGGCACGCTCGGCGTTTGAGGCGAGCTGCTCCATGTCTGAGGAGTGCTTGCACAGTTCCTCCGTCTTGACGCGGTCCGCGCTGCGCCCGCCCTCGGCATAGCGTGTCAGCAGCCGGTGCACCATCATGTCGGGATAGCGGCGTATCGGGGAGGTGAAATGCGTGTAATAGTCCACCGCCAGGCCGTAGTGGCCAATGTTCTCGGTGGTGTATATAGCTTTCGCCATGGAACGGATGGCAAGTATGGAAAGCATGTTCTCCTCGCCGCGCCCCTTCACGTCGTGGAGCATCTTGTTGAGGCTATTGTTGACCTCACGCGCACGCCCCTCTGTGACTAAGCGGAAGCCGAACCGTGCGGCTATAAGCGCGAAATTGCCCATCTTCTCGGGGTCGGGGGAGTCATGCACACGGTAGACGAATGTCTTGGCCTTCTTGCCGCGGGCTGCCATGCCTACCGACTGCGCCACATACATGTTGGCAAGGAGCATGAACTCCTCGATGAGCTTGTTGGCATCCTTCGACTCCTTGAAGAAGACAGACACGGGGTGTCCCTTTTCGTCAATCTCGAAGCGCACCTCCTCGCGGTCAAACTCCACAGCCCCGTTGTCAAAACGGCGTTGGCGCAACTTCTTGGCGAGAACATTGAGCTGCAATATTTCCTCGCGGAAGTCACCCTCGCCAGTCTCGATGATCTGCTGCGCCTCCTCGTATGTGAAACGGCGGTTGCTGCGTATCACCGTGCGGTGTATGCGGCAGTTGATGACATTGGCCTCCCCGTCAAGCTCAAATATGGCGGAATATGTAAGTTTGTCCTCGTCTGGACGCAACGAGCAGATGCCGTTGCTGAGGTGTTCGGGAAGCATCGGGATAGTGCGGTCAACGAGGTAGACGCTCGTGGCACGCTGCTGCGCCTCACGGTCGATAACAGAGCCAGGCAGCACATAATGCGTCACATCGGCGATATGCACGCCGACCTCCCAGTTGCCGTTTTCCAGCTGGCGTATGGAGAGGGCATCGTCAAAGTCCTTGGCATCTCGAGGGTCAATCGTAAATGTAGTGACCTGGCGGAAATCTTCGCGCCGCGCCACTTCCTCATCGGTAATGCCGGCATCGATCTTGTCGGCAGCCTTCTCCACAGCCTGCGGGTAGCGGTAGGGCAAGCCGTACTCGGCAAGTATGGCGTGCATCTCGGCATTGTTCTCCCCTTTCCGGCCGAGGACATCCACGATGACGCCGCGCGGTGTCATCTCGTCGTCGCGCCATTTCTCGATGCGAGCCACAGCCTTGTCGCCGTCCTTTGCGCCGTGCAGCTTGGAGCGCGGTATGAGGATGTCGGCAGCGAGGAATTTCGAGTCGGGCACCAGCACGGCGACGTTGTTGTCGTCTATCTTGACCTCGCCGACAAACTTCTGCTCCTTGGCCTCGATGATTTCCACCACGCGGGCCTCGGGGTCCTGTCCGCGCCGTGAGGCTGAGACGACCACCCTGACCTTGTCGCCGTTGAGGGCGTGCATCGAGTTGCGCTCTGCCACAAATATGCTCTCGTCATCGACAATGACCGAGTTGCGGCCGTTGCTGCGGCGCACGAAATAGCCGACGCTCTCCGTGCCTCGGTTGGCTTTCGCCTTGTAGCGGCCGAGGCTCACCTCGATGATTTCGCCGGCAGCGGCCAGCGCGTCGAGTATGTTGATGACATCTATCCTGTTGGAACGCTGGGTTGCGCCGATGCCGTATGCTATCTGCTTATAGTTGAAGGCCTGGTTGGGGCTGTGCTGCAAAAACTCCAAGACGAGGCTCTGCACCTCGTTCTTGCGCATACGGTGGCGGTTTGCCCCCATCTTGTCCTTTTCTTTCATAAATGACTGTGTATTAGAATAATCACTTGGCGAACACACCTGCCAACGCTCACCGCCAGCTGTATCCCCCTATTATTAGAACGCTAATTTAGCCAGAATTATCGAATGTGCAAAATCAAATGCACTTGCCCACACCCTCGTTTTTATGCGCAGCTTGGTAGGGACACGGCGTGCCGCGTCCGAAGAGAAGTAAACACAATCAGCTGATATGCAGCAATTTAGACGTGACACAGCACACCATGTCCTTACGCTGCAACAACTATTCAGCAGTTGAGGCGAGGGCATCGTGGACGAGGCGGGCCTTGGCCTGACCGATTTCGGCCACCAGTTCCTCCTGCGTTGCCTCGCGTATGCGTTTCAGGCTCTTGAAGCGGCGCATCAGCCGTGTCACTGTCGCCGGGCCTATCCCCTGAATGGTGTCAAGCACGCTGACAGCCTGCCCCTTGGAACGGCGCAGCCGGTGGTGGGTGATGCCAAACCGGTGAGCCTCGTCGCGCAGATGCTGCACCACCCGCAGCGAGGGACTTTTCTTGTCGATGTACAGCGGGAACGAGTCCCCGGGGAAATAAATCTCCTCGAGGCGTTTCGCTATGCCCACGAGAGCCACTTGCCCGCGTATGCCCATTTCGTCAAACGCCTCTACCGCCGCGCTCAGCTGCCCCTTGCCGCCATCGACTACCACCATGTCGGGGAGGCTCTCCCCTTCCGACATCATACGCGAATAGCGGCGGTGCAGCACCTCCTTCATGGAGGCGAAATCGTCTGCGCCGACGACGGTCTTGATGAGGAAATGGCGGTAATCTTTCTTGCTCGGCTTGCCGTTGCGGAACACGACGCAGCTTGCCACCGGATTTGTCCCTTGTATGTTGGAGTTGTCAAAGCACTCTATGTGGCGCGGCTGCACAGTGAGCCGGAAGTCAGCCTTCATCCGCTCCATTAGCCGCTCCACAGCGGTGTCGGGATTGAGCTTCTCGGCCAGCTTTATCTTGTCTGCCATATACTGCCGCACGTTTTTCTCGGCGACACCGAGAATGCCGCGCATTGCGCCTCGCTGCGGCACAGTGAACGTCACGCCCTCAAACTCCACGTCAGGAAGGAACGGCACGATCACTTTCGCAAATTTGCGGTCGAAGCGGCGAGACACTTCCGACACGGCCATCGACAGGATTTCCGCGCCCTGCTCCTCGAGGCGGCGGCGGTATTCGAGGTTGAGGCTCTGCACTACCGCGCCGTTGTGCAGATGTATGAAGTTGACGTATGCGCTGCGGCCGTCTTCGTCCTCTGCATACCCGAATATGTCGAAATCGCCGTTTTCCGCCATCGGAATCACGCTCTTGGCGTTGTATTTCTTGACGAGCAGATATTTCTCCTTGACCTGGGCAGCCTCCTCGAAGCGCAGCTCCGCTGCGAGGCCGTTCATCTGCTGCAACAGCATACGCTCCAACTCAACGGTTCCGCCGCCGAGTATCTTGCGCACCGATGAAACGGTGTCAGCGTAAGCCGCCTCCCCTATCAGCCCTTGGCACGCGCCGCCGCATTTGCCGATGTGATAGTCCAGGCACAGGCGCAGTTTGCCTCGCTTGACCACATCTGGCGTTATCGCATGGCGGCAACTGCGCAACGGATAGATGTCGCGTATCAGCTGCAGGACTGTTTTGGCAGAAGCGACGTTGGTATACGGCCCGAAATACCGTCCTTTTTCGGTATGCTCGCGTGTCAGGAACACCCTTGGGTACATTTCGGAAGTAAGCACTATCCACGGATATGATTTGTCGTCCTTTAGCAGGACATTGTATCGCGGCGAATACTCCTTGATCATCGCGTTTTCGAGGTGCAGAGCCTCCTCCTCGCTTGCGACGACGATGAAACGCATATCGACGATGTTGCGCACGAGCAGGTTTGTGCGCAGCACGCTGTGTATGCGGTTGAAATATGAGCTTACACGCCGCTTCAGCCGCTTGGCCTTGCCCACATATATCACCTTGCCGTCACGGTTGAGATACATATACACCCCGGGGGATTCGGGCAGGGACAGTATCTTGCGGCGAAGGTTCTCGCCGGGGCGGTTCTCGCGTATGTCCTCGAGGGTTCTGTCGGGGACAATGTCGATGGAAAAACCGCCGATTTCATCGACGATACGGCCTACATCCACAAGGTCGGAGCTAACCATTGTTTCACGTGGAACATCCTCAATCTCTTCCATATCAGACAGCTATGAGATTAGTTTTGACAATCCAGACAGGCATTCACCGCGAAAATTCGAGCGGCGAACAACCTGTCTGACATCAAGAAACTAACTAAACCATATCCGATTTAATCGGATATTTTTGGTCATTTCAGTACTTCAAAAGCGACGACACCTCGCAGTCCTTCGGCAGGTTGTCACGCCCCTTCAGATCAGTCAATTCAACGATGAAATTGATGTAGACCTTCTTAGGATTCATGCTCTTGACGAGTTCGTAGGCAGCCGCCATTGTGCCGCCTGTGGCGAGGAGGTCATCGTGGATTAGGACGACGTCATTCTCGTTGATCGCGTCGCTGTGCATCTCGATAGTGTCAACGCCATACTCTTTGGCATACGCCTTTTTGATAGTCACGGAGGGGAGCTTGCCAGGCTTGCGGGCTGGCACAAATCCGCAACCGAGCTCGTATGCAACTATCGAGCCGCCGATGAAGCCGCGAGATTCGATGCCCACGACTTTGGTCACTCCTTTGTCACGATAGAGGTCGGCAACAGCGCGGCCCATAGTGCGCAATGCGTCGCCGTCCTTTATCATCGTGGTCAGGTCGCGGAACATAATCCCTTTGGAGGGAAAATCAGGCACATCACGGATGATGGCTTTGAGGTCTTCTACTTTCATAACTTCGATATTGTATGTTGTTTCTGTCAAACCAATATTGTTCCACGTGGAACAATCAGTATATAAAATGCTGTCAGCATGAAGGGTTACCTGTTCATCAACAGCAGCAGTATGCTGACATCAGCAGGAGAGACTCCCGGTATGCGGGAGGCTTGCCCTATCGTCGTCGGACGGATACGCGACAGCTTCTGCCGCGCCTCTGTTGATAGCGACGTCAACGCCTCGTAATCTGTGTCAGGCTTCAGGACGACATAATCGAGACGTGTCATCTTGTCCGCCAGTTCGCGCTCGCGCTGTATATAGCCCTCATACTTGAGCAGAATTTCCGCAGCTTCGATGATTTCATCGCGACGGTCAGCAGGCAGAGCCTGAAGCCTGGACTCGACAGCCGGCAATACTTCCGCCAACTTCGACAGTTCGAGGTGCGGGCGTTTCAGCAGCTCGACAAGGCGGACAGACCCGGAAATGGGAGCAGAGCCGACAGACTCCAACAGCTTATTGACAGCCTCGACGGGCTTGACGGAAAACTCAGAGCACCACCCTATCAGGCTGTCACGTTCATCGCGCTTTGAAACCATCAGCGAAAGGCGGCGGTCAGAGGCAAGCCCGATTTCATGGCCCAGCGGCGTCAGGCGCACGTCTGCATCGTCCTGACGAAGCAGTATACGGTACTCGGCTCGTGAAGTGAACATCCGGTATGGCTCATCTACCCCCTTTGTCACGAGGTCGTCGATTAGCACTCCTATATAGGCCATGTCTCGTCCAAGGACGACTGGAGGCAAATCCCGCAAGGCCCTGGCAGCATTGATGCCAGCCATCAGCCCTTGCGCCGCAGCCTCCTCATAGCCAGTAGTGCCATTCACCTGACCTGCAAAATAGAGACCGTTGACGAGCTTGGTCTGCAGATCATGGGTCAGCTGGGTGGGGTCGAAAAAGTCATACTCTATGGCATAGCCGGGACGGTACAGCTGCACGCCAGCGAGCGCGGGTATATGCTGCAACGCTTCAACCTGAACATCCCACGGCAAGGAACTTGAGAAGCCGTTGACGTAGAACTCGCAGGTCGTCTCCCCCTCAGGCTCAAGGAAGAGCTGGTGGCTGTCCTTGTCGGCAAAGGTGACAATCTTGGTCTCGATGCTGGGGCAATAGCGAGGTCCTATGCTTTTGATCTGGCCGTTATAGAGCGGCGAGCGGTCGAGCGACGCCCTCAATATCTCATGCACTTCGGGATTGGTGTGAACTATATAGCAGTCACGCGGAGCGAGCGTACGCTGAATCTCCGGCAAAAAGGAGAACTTGTGGAAATCCCTGTTAACCAGCACTCTTTCAGACGAGCCAAGTCCTTTGCAAGCGACCCGGGAATTTGTCTCTTCCACCTCGTCGTCACCCTGCTGCGTCACAGCGAGGGAATAGTCAACCGTCCTGCCGTCTATGCGAGCCGGCGTGCCTGTCTTCATGCGGTCCGCTACGAAGCCGAGAGACTTCAGCTGCTCTGTCAGACCGTGGCTGGACTGCTCGGAGATGCGGCCGCCAGGTACTTGCAGTTCGCCGAAGTGCATCAATCCGTTGAGAAAAGTGCCGGCTGTGAGTATTATTTTCCGGGCGTTGAACCTCACACCTAAAGCGGTCACAACGCCCTTTACACTCTTGCGACCGTCTGGCAAATCCTCAAGAACAAACTCATTAACAGTGTCTTGGCAGAGCATAAGGTTGTCTGTATCGTCGAGTATCTGCCGCCACACGTCAATGTACTTGGTGCGGTCGCACTGGGCTCGCGGCGACCATACTGCCGGGCCCTTGGACCGGTTCAGCATGCGGAACTGCACCGAGCATAGGTCGGCCACAATGCCAGTCACACCGCCAAGTGCATCTATTTCCCTGACAATCTGCCCCTTGGCTATGCCGCCGATGGCAGGGTTACAGGACATCTGCGCCACACGGTTCATGTCAGCGGTAATCAGCAATGTCGCCGCGCCAAGACGCGCAGCAGCAACCGCAGCCTCACATCCGGCATGGCCGCCGCCGATCACTATGACATCAAAATCAAAACGCATATTCGGTTTTCCGTCAAAGAGTTGAATACAATTCAAGAGCCTTGTTCTCCTCGGCCTCCATGATTTCACGCTCGCCAGGGCCCTTGTCGTCTATGCCGCAGAGGTGAAGCACACCGTGAATGATGACACGCAGCAGCTCGTTGTCCGCAGACACGCCGAACTTCTCGGCGTTGGAAGCAACAGTATCGAGCGAGATGAGAATATCGCCGCTGATAACACCGTCATGGTCATAGTCGAAGGTAATGACATCCGTATAATAGTCATGCCCGATGAACTGGCGGTTGGCGGCGAGGATATACTCATCATCGCAGAAGCAGTAAGTCACCTGCCCTACCCCAAGACCATGGTCACGCGCAACGGCATCTATCCACTGCGTGATGCGTTCCTCATCGAGCGAGGGCATCTCCACCCCCTCAGTCATAAACTCTATCATAGACAAAAACTTTCGGCGGACACCTGTCACGAGCGTCCGCGCTGATTAGGCTGGCAAATATAGCAATTTTTCCGAAAACAGCACTATTATTCGAGAGGAAAAGACGACAACGCCGCGAAACGCCTGTTCGGCTAATTTTCTGAAACGTAATCCCCACCATGCACATAAACTCACCAAACAACTGAATACTGCATACTTACATCCCTCAAGACGGCTATTTAACCGCCTCGAGAATACATCATTCGCACATGGCCGAGCGGAAGGCGGTGAATACAGGCTTCTCGAAGCTGGAAAGAAAGGCTCAATTTCCAGCTTGATTTGCAAGGAGGCTGAAATATGACTAACTTTGGGGAAACAAAAACAGCACAGCGATGAGAATAGGATTTGACGGCAAACGCGCCGTGTGCAACAATACGGGACTGGGAAACTATTCGCGGCTCGTCATCGAGCAGCTCGCAGCATCGGCCCATGAGGGCGAGGAACTGTTCGTCTACACGCCGCGCATGACAGACAACCCCCGTCTCTCGCGCATCAAGACATTTCCGCAAGTGCGAATTATGGAGCGCCACCGGCGTTTCATGGAGAGCGCGGCGGCATGGCGGTCTCGGGGGATAGTCCGCGACCTGCGCCACGACGCTATAGACCTGTACCACGGGCTTAGCAACGAGCTGCCGCTTAACATAGGCACCTCTGGCATACCCTCCGTTCTGACGATGCACGATGTGATATACCGCCGTCTCCCCTACTGCTATTCGGCCATCGACCGCCTGCTGTACGACTACAAGTACGGCCGCTCCTGCCGGGTCGCCACACGCATCATCGCCATAAGCGAATGTACCAAACGCGACATCATACATTACTATAATGTGCCGGAGGAGAAAATCGACGTGGTATACCAGGGGTGCGACCCTCAGTTTTCGCGGCAGTGGAGCCGGGAGGAGCTGGAGACCCTGCGCCGGCGGCTCAACCTGCCGAGGCGGTATGTGGTGCAGGTGGGGACCGTGGAGCGGCGCAAGAACCTCGAGCTGACAGTCCGCGCCATGGCTGCATTGCCCCTGGAAATCAAGCTTGTCGCTGTGGGGCGCGACAATTCGTATATGAAACGAGTGCAAGCCATAGCTCGCAGAGAAGGTGTTGCAGACCGCGTCATCTTCATGGGGCCTGTGGCGTTTCCCGACCTGCCAGGGGTGTACCAAGCCGCCGAGGCAATAGCCTACCCCTCACGCTACGAAGGGTTCGGTCTGCCCGTAATCGAGGGGATATTGAGCCGCCGACCTGTGATTGCAGCCACCGGGTCATGCCTCGAGGAGGCCGGCGGCGACGGGGCAATTTACGTCAACCCGGACGACGTGCAGGGCATGGCAGAAGCATTGCAGGCCGTCACCGCCGGCGGTGCTGACACCGCCGCTTTGACAGCACGAGGACTGCGCCATGTGGCCAGGTTTGACACTTCTGCCATGGCTGACAATATCCGCACAGTATACGCCAAAACGCTTTCAGATTTCCAAAACAGGAATCGATAATGCGAGGCCTCTCAGCATACGCCTTGCGAGTGTGTAGATAACTTTTTCCGCCTATTCGGCATTATTTAAGAATTAAGCAATGTAAATTGCCGGCGGAATTGTGTACTTTTACAATCCTGAACCATAGTGTGTGCATTAGGCAGCAGGAGGCGCGGGCATGAGCAAGACCTTACGTTGCCGTTCAGCAACACACACAGCCACAAGCATAGGGGGGCATAACGAATGACAGAACAGACATACCACATACCGGCATTGCTGGAAGAAACCGTCAACAGCCTGAATATCAAACCTGACGGCGTATACCTCGACGCCACATTCGGCGGCGGCGGGCACTCGCGTGCCATCCTCTCTCGCCTCGGCCAGGCAGGACACCTCTACGGGCTGGACCAGGACATCGATGCTCGGGCAAACAGCCCCGAGGATGCGCGGTTTACTTTCGTACATTCCAATTTCCGCTATGCCGAAAATTTCATGCACTACCACAACGCCATTCCCTTAGATGGCATTTTGGCAGACCTTGGCGTTTCATTCCACCATTTCGACACTGCAGAAAGAGGCTTCTCATTCCGCGCCGACGCGCCGCTGGACATGCGCATGAACCAGTCTGCCAGCGTGACAGCGGCAGACATCGTCAACGGCTATGACGAGCAGCAGCTCGCCGGCCTGCTGCGCCTGTACGGCGACATCAAGCAGCCACGGCTGATGGTGGCTGCCATCATGCGCTCACGCGCCGCAGAGCCGATACGGACCACATTGCAGCTGGCAGATGCTGTCACCCCGGCACTAAACCCCCGGCAAGTCAAGAAGGAGCTCGCACAGGTGTTTCAGGCACTGCGCATCGAGGTCAACGGCGAGATGACAGCACTGCGAAAATTCCTCGCCTCCACGGCGCGGATACTCCGACCAGGAGGACGGCTTGCCGTCCTCACCTATCATTCGCTCGAAGACCGCCTGGTCAAGAACTTCATGCGCTCGGGCAACATGGAGGGGCATTTGGAACAGGACTTCTTCGGCAACATCTCAACACCATGGCGGCTGGTGACCCGCCAGCCCGTGACCGCGTCACGAGAGGAGGTGGAGGCCAACCCTCGCGCACGCAGCGCGAAACTGCGAGTCGCAGAACTGAAAGCAGTACAGGAAATCGACAACCCAGACTGACAACGCCATGGCCAAGAAAGCGATACAGAAAGAAGACAAGCCTAAGAAGGGGACGATGCGCTTCCTGCATTGGCGCGGCATGAGGAACGGAGAAAACCTGTCCATCGACTTCCTGCGCGACAACGGCTGGTTCATCATCGTCGCGACAATCATTATGCTGATAATCATCGGGATGCGCTACCGTACACAGACTCTGCAAAAGGAGATCGAGAACCTCAACTCGCAGCTGCGTGCCGCAGAGAGCGAGATGATGACTGAAAAGCAGAAGTACATGTCGCAGATACGCGAGACCCGCATGCTCGAGCTGGTGCGCCAGAACGGGCTGGGGCTGATACACCAGGAGCAGCCGCCATACGAGATACAGGCGGACATACCCGTAACAGAACATTCACCGGCACAGCCCACACCAGAAACAAAATGAAAAAGACCGGCGCGAACAAGAGACACATCATGGGCCGATATGCCATCATCATAGGCACATCGCTCATCGTCGCTGTGCTGATAATATACAAGCTGTTCTCAATCGCCGTCATCCACGGCAGAGAATGGAAAGAAACCGCAGCAAAGGAGCTGTCGAAGACGAGCGTCGCCAACCCGCTGCGCGGCAGCATACTGTCAGACAACGGCAACATACTGGCCTGTACCGTCAACTCGTTCCACATAAAGCTGGACATGCAGAACTCCGCCTGGAGCAACTCCAAGAAAATAGGCATCAAAGCCAAAACCATCGACTCACTCGCAGACTCGCTGGACCGGTACTACCCCCTGGTGGCAGGCCTCGAAAAGCTGCAGGCAGACGAGCGCGAGAAGAAGTCGTGGCGGACAAAGCTTCACAACGAGATTGCGAAAGACGTGCCTGACCGCAACGCCGCCCTGTATGTGAAGAAGTTCGGCGACGAGGAGGATTACCAACGCATCCTGTCATTCCCGGGGATACGCAACTTCTACAAGCCCAACGGCTCGCTAAGAGGGAACAAGCGGCCGATAGGCACGGAACGCGCAGTCAAGCGCATCTACCCCTACGGCGACATGGCAAAGCTCAGCATCGGCCGAGTCTCGGAAATGAGGGTAGCGCAAGCCAACAAGAAGGACACGCTGAACGAGATACACGGCTATTCAGGCCTCGAAAAGGACTTCGACAAGCTGCTGTACGGCGTGCCGGGCAAGAAGCAGCGCATGTCTGGAGCCGGGGGCACCAAGGACATTGTAGTCGAGAGGCCACAGCACGGATACGACGTGTATTCCACTATCAACATCGACATGCAGGAAATGCTCGACGAGGAGCTGCGCAGCGTATGCGCCGAGGCTAACGCCGTCTGGGCGACCGCAATAATCATGGAGACGCGGACCGGCGCGATAAAGGCGCTGTCCAACATGGAGCTGCTCGCTGACAACACTTACGGCGAGGCCATGAACCGTGCCGGGCTGCGGTTTGAGCCAGGCTCGGTCATCAAGCCCATCTCGCTGATGATCGCCTTTGAGGACGGCCTGGTCAGATCGGTCAACGATGCCGTGGACTGCAGCCCGTTCCAGGGGACGACGGACAACCATGCCCCGGCTGTCAAGAGCATGAAGCAGGTCATCGGCATGTCCTCCAACACGGGCATCGCTCGCATCCTGTTCCGTGGCTACAAAGACCATCCGGAGAGCTACCACGACCGTCTGGAGAAGATAGGCTTCTTCGAGCGTTTCCACTCGGGGCTGGGCATCGAGAACACCCCGTATTTCCCGCGCCTGACAGCCACAGACCGCAACGGCAACCCCATTACCATGACCGCACGGCATCTGAGCCTCGCGCGGCAGACATACGGGTACAACAGCGAAATCCCGCCCATCTACACGCTGGCATACTACAACGCAATCGCCAACGGCGGCATATTGGTATACCCCCACCTTATCTCGAAAATCACAGACGAGGACGGGCGCGACTCGGTGCTGGCTGTCAAGTCGCAACGGGTCTGCTCCAAGGAAACTGCTGACAAGGTGGCGGAATGCCTGCGGTATACGGTCACCGGCAACGGCTCGGACCACACTACCGCCATGGCGCTCAAGGACGACCGGGTGGCCCTGGCCGGCAAGACCGGGACGGCATACCCGGCGTTCAACATGAAGGAGGACGGGCGCACGGGCTATGACCTGTCGCGGCGGCGGTATGCCTTCGCGGGCTTCTTCCCCTACGAAAACCCAAAGTACTCGATGATGGTGCTCATCCTCGCCCCGGCCGGCGCATCTGCCGCAAGGACCTCGGGCAAGGTGATGCTGAACATGGCCCTGCGCCTGTACTCGCGCGGGCTGCTCGACAACACCTCGACATATACCGACCTCCACTCCTCGTCCACCCCAGTGTTCATCGCCCCGCCGGGCTTCAACACCTCATACATCCGCGACATGCTGGGCATAAGCAGCTGCAAGAAGTTCAGCACGGCAGCGCTGTCACCGTCAGGCACTATGCCCGACATGAGCGGATACGACCCTGAGACGGCAATAGCCACGCTCGAGCGCATGGGCGTGAACGTGAGGATACTGGGCACAGGGCATGTGGCCGGACAGGACATCCTGCCAGGCACGCCGCTGCGTCCAGGCATGACAGTTTACCTGACATTAAAAATATAACGATACTATGATCATCAAATTATCAAACCTACTCCGTGAGATAGAGCCGCTGGAAATCATCGGCGACACTGACAAGAACATTGTCAGCCTCGTGAGCGATTCGCGCAAAGCGGTCAAGGGGGGGATGTTTGTGGCAGTGCGCGGCGTGACCACCGACGGCCACAAGTACATCCCCGTCGTGGCAAGCAACCATGTGGGCGCCATAGTATGCGAAAACCTCCCCTCCGCAATCGAGAAGGGGATAACATATATCCGTGTCGCCAATTCCGCCGACGCGCTCGGCCGCCTCGCCTCCGCCTGGCACGACCACCCCTCGCGCCACCTAAAGCTGATCGGCGTGACCGGCACCAACGGCAAGACCACAACCGCCACCCTGCTCTATGAGATGGCAAAATACGAGGGCTGCCGGGCAGGGCTGCTCTCAACGGTATGCAACTATGTATGCGACCGCGCCATACCCACCACGCACACCACTCCCGACCCGCTGACGCTCAACGCGCTGCTCGCCGAAATGGTGGAGGCTGGCTGCGAATACGCTTTCATGGAGGTCTCCTCGCACGCTGCCGACCAGTGCCGCATCGCCGGCCTGAACTTCGCCGGCGCGATATTTTCCAACCTCACGCGAGACCACCTGGACTACCACAAGACGGTGGAGAACTACATGAACGCAAAGAAGAAGTTTTTCGACATGCTCCCCGAGGACGCTTTCGCGCTCATCAACATCGACGACAGCCACGGCCGCTACATGGTGCAGAACACCCGCGCCCGTGTCTACACATACTCGCTGCGCACTGACGCTGACTTCCGCTGCCGCATCATGGAGACCCGCCTCGACGGCACACTGCTGACGCTCAACGGCAGGGAGGTTGAAGTGGCTTTCACCGGACGCTTCAACGCCTACAACCTGACGGCTGTCTACGGCGCGGCTGTCCTGGCCGGCTTCAGCCCCGAGGAGGTGCTGGTCAACATGAGCCGCCTCGTCCCCGTGGCAGGGCGTTTCCAGACCATACATACACCCAACGGCGTGACTGCGATAGTAGACTATGCCCACACCCCGGACGCACTGGTCAACGTGCTCGACACCATACGCGAAATCGTAGGCCCGGAGGGGGAAATCACCACCGTCACCGGCGCGGGCGGCGACCGCGACCACGGCAAACGGCCGATAATGGCGAGCGAGGCGGCTCGGCGCAGCGACCGCCTGTTCCTCACCTCTGACAACCCGCGCACCGAAGACCCGCAAGCCATAATCGACGACATGGCGAAAGGCCTCGACAGTGAGGCTCTCTCTCGCACGCAGACCATAGTGGACCGCCGCGAGGCTATACGCACCGCACTGCGCACCGCCGCCCCCGGCTCCGTTGTGCTGATCGCCGGCAAGGGGCATGAGACATACCAGGAAGTGAACGGTGTGCGCCACCATTTCGACGACCGCCAGGAAGTGTATGACACATTCGCCTGACGGACGGCACTTTACAGAACCCTAAAAATGAATTGACAATGATCTATTCTCTGTTTCAGATATTCGGAGACACCGGCTTCCCGGGACACCGCCTGATGGATTACATCACATTCCGCGCCGGCATCGCGCTCGCGCTTGGGCTGCTTGTGGCACTGCTGCTCGGCAATGTCATCATACGCCGGCTGCGCCGCATGCAGATAGGCGAGGATGTGCGCAACCTCGGCCTCGAGGGGCAGATGCAGAAGAAGGGCACCCCCACCATGGGCGGCATCATCATAATACTCGCAATCGTCATACCATGCCTGCTGGTGGGCAACCTGAGCAACATCTATCTGATACTAATGCTGGTGGCAACGCTGTGGATGGGCGTTATAGGCTTCCTCGACGACTACCGCAAGCTGAAATACCACAACAAGGACGGACTGAAGGGGAAGTACAAGATAACGGGGCAGGTAGGCCTCGGGCTGCTCGTGGGCATAACCATGTGGCTCTCCCCGGACATAGTGATGCGCGAGAACACTGAAATCGTCAACGAGCAGACACAGCAGACAGAGATAGTCATGAGCCAGGAGGACGTCAAGTCGCCGCAGACCACCATACCGTTCATCAAGAGCAACAACTTCAACTACGAGTGGCTGACCTCATGGATAGACGACGAGAACGCCGCCTCGACCATGGGGTGGATAGTGTTCGTGTTTGTGGTGATATTTGTGGTGACGGCAGTCAGCAACGGCGCCAACCTCACGGACGGGCTCGACGGCCTGTGCGCCGGCACGTCGGCGATAATCGGCGTTGCACTGGCCATAATGGCATACCTGGGCGGCAACATCGTCTATTCAGGCTACCTGAACATCATGTACATACCGGGGTCGGAGGAGATGGTGGTCTACGCTGCGGCGTTCATCGGCGCGCTCGTCGGCTTCCTGTGGTACAACGCCTACCCGGCGCAGGTATTCATGGGCGACACCGGCAGCCTTACGCTCGGCGGCATCCTCGCCGTGTTTGCCATACTCATACGCAAGGAGCTGCTCATTCCGCTGCTGTGCCTCATATTCTTCATCGAGGATCTGTCGGTAATACTCCAAGTGGCATACTTCAAGTACACCAAGAAGCGTTACGGGGCGGGCAGGCGCATATTCAAGATGACGCCGCTGCACCACCACTTCCAGCGAGAGGCTCCGGCCGGCGAGAAGATACTGTTCAACTACCCGGCGCACCCGATACCAGAATCCAAGATAGTCTTGCGCTTCTGGATCGTAGGCATACTGCTCGCGGCAATGACATTCGTGACACTGAAAATCAGATAACCAAGCATATAACAACATCAACATACTGACAATGAAAAGATTAGTAGTACTCGGAGGCGGCGAGAGCGGATGCGGCTCCGCCATTCTGGCCCAGGCCAAGGGAATGGACGTTTTCCTGAGCGACTGCGGCAAGATAGCCCCGAAATACATCGAGCTGCTCGACAAATACGGCATACCCTACGAGCAGGGGCAGCACTCGGAGGACAAGATACTCAACGCTGACGAGGTGGTGAAAAGCCCCGGCATACCCCCTACTGCCCCGCTGGTGCGCAAACTCGCAGAACAGGGCACGCCCATCATATCAGAAATCGAGTTCGCGGGACGGTACACCGATGCCAAGACTGTCTGCATCACCGGCTCAAACGGCAAGACCACCACTACCCTGCTGACATACCACATACTGCAGGAAGCGGGGATGAATGTGGGCCTGGCGGGCAACGTGGGACGCAGCATGGCGCGCCAGGTGGCAGAGGAAGACCACGACGTGTACGTCATCGAGCTGTCGAGCTTCCAGCTCGAGAACATGTATGACTTCAAGGCAGACGTGGCGATAATCATGAACATCACGCCAGACCACCTGGACCGGTACGACCACAAGATGGAGAACTATGTAGCCGCCAAGTTCCGGATACTGCAGAACCAGACCAAGGACGACTATTTCATCTACTGGGAGGGCGACCCGACAGTCACCGCGCAGATACGCGCCATGCAGGTGGAGGCTCAGCAGCTGCCGTTCAGCGAGCAGCAGACGGAGGATGCGGCCTCATGGGTGGACGACAACGGCATAATACACTTCCAGCTCCCGACCGGGCAGTGGGAGATACCGCGTGACAAGCTCGCCCTCAAGGGGCTTCACAACCTGTACAACTCAATGGCGGCGGGCCTGTCGGCATCTCTGCTGCAGGTCAAGGACGAGCGCATACGCCGCGCCCTCGAGGACTTCGAGGCCGTGGAGCACCGCCTCGAGTATGTGGCAACGGTAGACGGCGTGAAATACATCAACGATTCCAAGGCAACCAACGTCAATTCCACCTGGTACGCCCTCGAGAGCATGGTGACTCCCACTGTCCTCATACTCGGAGGCAAGGACAAGGGCAATGACTACTCGGAGATACTCCCCTTCGTGCGCGAGAAAGTCAAGGCAATAGTCTGCATGGGCAAGGACAACAGCAAGCTGCTGGACTTTTTCACCGGCAAGGTGCCTGAAATCCACGACACCCACTCGCTGAAAGACGCCATGGAGGCGTGCCGCAAGGCCGCTGCCCCCGGCGACACTGTGCTGCTCTCGCCATGCTGCGCAAGTTTCGACCTGTTCAACAGCTACGAGGACCGCGGCGAGCAGTTCAAGCAGGCTGTCAGAGAAATGACGAAATGACAACACGCGCCACAGCGCCTGAACCGTAGACAGATGACAACAGACTCCTCTCCCGCAATAGAGATACACGAAACAATCGACGGCGTTCCCGCAGGCGATGCCGCTGCCGTCACGCCTCGCCGCAAAGGGCTGTTCAGCTTTATGGGCAAGAAAGGCGCTGGCAGCAGCAAGGCCTCGGCCCCAAAGTCGGACAAGTACATCTGGGGCACGTACATAGTGCTGGTAATCTTCGCGCTCGTAGAGGGCTACAGCGCCTCGAGCAGCCTCGTGAAATCGACCGAGGACGTGTACGAGCCGCTGATAGACAACGCCAAGTTCCTGCTCATAGGCTTCTTCTTCACCTACACGCTGCAGAAGCTTCACTACAAGTGGATCAAGAAATACGCCGGCCTCGTGTTCTTCGCGAGCCTTGGCATGCTGGTATGGGCTACATTCAAAGGGCAAAACCTGAACGGGGCAAACCGCGCCATAGACGTATTCGGCATAATCTCGCTGCAACCGCCTGAGATAATAAAGCTGACAATGGTGATGTACCTGGCCAAGATCCTTGCCAAGTACCAAAAGCCCGGAGGGGTGCGCACCACCGGGGTGATATGGTGCGCTCTGCTCACTGGCATTGTAGCTATAATTCTGTACCTCAACGGTTTGACCAATGCTCTGATGGTGTTCTGCACTTCGTTTGCCATGTGGCTTATCGGAGGCATCGAGTGGCGCAAAATCGGGGTTGTGTTCTTGATTACTGTATGCGTCGGAGCAGTAGCCTACACCGTGAAAACCTCCAACCGCGCCGATACCCACGAGAGCCGCATGACAGAATACTCGCGCGGTGTCAACCCCGATGACACGATAACCGACAAGAACCGCCAGCCCATGTTTGCGCATTTCGCCATAGCCAGGGGAGGCATAATCAACGCTCCGGGCTCTTCGCACGAGAGCGCACGCCTGCCCCTCGCCTATTCCGACTTCATCTATTCCATTATAGTAGAGGATATCGGCATCGTTGGCGGCATACTTCTCATCGGGCTTTACATCGGACTGTTGATGCGAGCCGGGGCGATAGCGAGGAAATGCCGGCGGGCGTTCCCGGCGCTTCTCATCATGGGATGCGCAGTCATGATAGTGCTGCAGGCACTGGTGCACATGGTCATCGTCGTCGGCCTCGGGCCTGTCTCAGGACAGCCGCTGCCGCTGATTTCGAGGGGTGGAACATCTATTATCGTCATGTCGATGGCCTTCGGCATCATGCTCTCCGTGAGCCGCTACGCCGTCCGCAGCAACAACAAGAAGGAAATAAGGGCCGAGCTGAAGCAGCTCGACACCGACATCAGTGCTGTCAACCCTGCCATAGCTGACAGCGCAGATGCCCCGACAACATAAACTACAGAGACACAAACGTATGGACAACAGCAAACGACCTATACGAGCCATAGTGAGCGGCGGAGGCACAGGAGGACACATCTTCCCCGCCGTATCGATAGCCAACGCGCTGCAACGCCGCTGCGGCGCCGAGATACTCTTTGTCGGCGCCGAAGACCGCATGGAGATGGAGAAAGTGCCGGCGGCGGGATACCGCATCATAGGGCTGCCCGTAGCGGGCTTCAACCGCAAGAACCTCTTCAAGAACTTCGCCGTCATACGCAAGCTGATGCGCAGCGTCGCCATGGCCCGCAAGATTATCGCAGACTTCAGGCCCGACATCGCCATAGGCGTGGGAGGATATGCCTCAGGCCCTACGCTGAAGGCAGCGCAGCGTGCCGGCATACCGACCCTGATACAGGAACAGAACTCATACGCTGGCGTGACCAACAAGATGCTCGCACGCGACGCGCGACGCATCTGTGTGGCATATCCGGGGATGGAACGGTTCTTCCCCGCCGACAAGATCGTCATGACCGGCAACCCGGTGCGCAAAGACCTGCTCTCGTGCTGCCTCACGCCTGAAGAGGCGCGTGCACAGTTCGGCCTCGACCCGAAACGGCCTACAGTCATGTTTGTGGGAGGAAGCCTCGGGGCTCGCACCATCAACGAGACTCTCGAGCACGATGTTCAGCACCTCGCCGACGCGGGGCTGCAGGTGATATGGCAGACCGGCAAGTATTTTGGCGACCGCGGCACTGTGGCTGCCAACGGACGCAAGGGGATAGTCGTCACCAAGTTCATCGCCGACATGGGCACGGCTTACCGTGCTGCCACCCTCGTGGTGTCGCGAGCCGGAGCCGGGTCGATAAGCGAGCTGCAGCTGCTCGGGCTGCCGGCTATACTCGTACCCTCGCCCAATGTGGCTGAAGACCACCAGACCAAGAACGCCCACGCCCTCTCCGACCATGGCGCGGCGATAACCGTCACCGACGCTGACGCTCCGCAGAAGCTCGCAGAGACTGTCCTCGACACCGTCTTTGACACGGCCCGCCTCGAACAGATGAGCAAGGCTGTGCGCGAAATGGCGCTCCCGGACGCAGACGAGAAGATTGTGGACCAGATACTGCAAATAATCAACAACGCCAATACCCTCTGACTTTATGAACGGCAACATTGCACAGCATCTGTATTTCGTGGGCGCCGGGGGCATCGGCATGGCTGCGCTGGTGCGCTATTACCTCTCTCGCGGAGCGCAGGTGGCGGGCTATGACCTCACGCCCTCCGACCTGACACACGCACTGGAGCGCGAAGGGGCGCAACTCACGTACCGCGACGACACCGCGGACATCCCCGACGGCTTCCGCGACCCGGCCCACACCACAGTGGTATACACCCCGGCAGTGGGCGATGACAACCGAATACTCTCATATTTCCGCCAGCGCGGCTTCAACGTGGTCAAACGGGCGGCAATGCTCGGTCAGATAACACGCCATTCCCGTGCCATCTGCGTAGCCGGCTCGCACGGCAAGACCACTGTCTCCTCCATGGTTGCACACACCCTGCACACCTCTGACGTGAAATGCAACGCTTTCCTGGGCGGGATACTGCGCAACTACGACAGCAACCTCATACTGGACGACTGCTCCCCCTGGTCTGTAATCGAGGCGGACGAGTATGACCGCTCGTTCCACCAGCTAAACCCATACATAGCCGTCGTCACATCGACCGACCCGGACCATCTCGACATCTACGGTGACGAGGAGGGATACCTCGAGGGGTTCGCCCACTTCACCTCGCTCATCACCACTGGCGGCACGCTCATCCTACATACCGGCCTCAAACTCAAGCCGCGCACTACCGAGGGTGTCAATACGCTGACATACAGCGGCTCTGACGAGGGCGACTGGCACACCGCCAACATACGCTACGATGACGGACGGCTGTGGTTTGACATAGTGCACCCCGACGGCGTCATCCGGGACGTAGAGCTTGGAGTGCCGATAGCCATCAACATCGACAACGCTGTGGCTGCGACGGCGGCGGCTCACCTCGCCGGCGCCTCAGACGACAACATACGCCATGCGCTGCGCACATTCCTTGGCGCGAAACGCCGCTTTGAGGTATGGCTGCGTCCCGAAGACACGGCGTGCGGCACCGTACTCATCGACGACTACGCACACAGCCCGCATGAGGTGGAGGCTTCGATAACCTCCGTCCGCAAGCTGTACCCGCACAGGCAGCTGACAGTCGTGTTCCAGCCGCACCTGTACACGCGCACGCGAGATTTCGCCCCGGAGTTTGCACAGGCGCTCTCCCACGCCGACCGCGTGGTGCTGCTCGAAATATACCCGGCACGCGAAAAGCCGATACCCGGTGTGACCTCGCAGATCATTTACGACCGCCTCACTTCTCACGAAAGGCTCATTTGCCCGCGCAAGGATTTGTTGAATCTGATAAAAAATAGTAACTTTGAAATCCTTATGACTCTGGGAGCCGCCAATCTGGACGTGCTGCTCCCTGACATTAAGGAGATACTAACAGCAAAGACCGTTGGCAAGCAAGACCCTGAATAAAGTAGGCAAATGGCTGATACTCATCGCCTTGCTCACCTATACCGTCATAATTACGGTATGGGCAGGCCAACGTGATGCCACACGGCGGTGCAGCGGCATTGAGGTGCGCATCGAGCAGCACTCATTCATGGGCGACACCATGACACAGCGCGGCGTAATCACAGAGCTTGCAGCATACGACAAGCACCTTGAGGGAAAGGTTCTGAAGGACATCGACACATACGCCATAGAGCGTTACCTGTCGCGCCTGAGCAACTTCGAGTCCGTGCAGTGCTACATCACCACCAAGGGGAAGCTGCGCATCTCCGTAGTCCCGGTAATCCCCGAGCTGCGCGTCTTCGACGGCAACGACAGCTACTATGTCAACAAGGACGGCAAGCGTATAGCCGCCAACGCACGCTTCTTCGCAGACATGCCCGTGGTCAGCGGACACTTTACCCGCGACTTCCCTGCCACATCTGTCCTGCCCGTAGCACAGTACATCGCCGCCGACTCGCTGTTCAAACGCCTGATAATGATGATACGCGCCGACTCGCCGGACGACATCATACTGGTGCCGCGCATCGCCGGACATGTCATCAACATCGGCGACGCCAGCGACCTCCCCGTCAAGTTCCGCAACATACGCCTCGCATACCGCGAGATAATGCCCCACCAGGGCTGGGACAAGTATGACACCATCTCCGTCAAGTTTGCCGGCCGCATCGTCGCCACGCGGCGCAACAAGGCGGAGGTGAGCCATGTCCCCGAATACGAGCAGGACGAAGACCTCGACGAGGAGGCTCTGCAGTCTGCCACCGCTGGCCAGCAGCTCGCAGCCCCCCGAGACACCACCTCGCGCAGCAAGGCCAAAACCGCACACAAAACCAATACATAAACCCTCAACCCTCATTCACAGCGACAAGACAATGGAAAGATACATAGCAGCCCTCGAAATCAGCAGCTCCAAGATTATAGGCGCGGTAGGGAGGATGACCCCCGCTGGCAAGCTCGACGTGCTGGCGGTGCAGCAAGAGCAATGCTCCGACTGCGTGCGTTACGGCATAGTCCAGAACGTTGAGGAAGCATACGCCCGCATTGCCCGCGTCATTGCAAACCTCGAACAAGACAAGGCTGTGACGCCTAACAGGATAAGCGGCGTGTTCATAGGCCTCTCTGGACGCTCCCTGCACGCCATTGAGGCCAACGTGGAGCTGAACCTCGGCGAGGAGACCGTCATAGGACCCGACACAGTGGTTCGCCTGCGCTCACAGGCTGAGTCCAGGGCCATCGACTCCTCCCTCTCTGTTATCGATGCCGTCCCGAGGCTCTTCACTATAGGCAATACCAAGACTGCCGAGCCTGTCGGCAACCTGGGCAGCAGCATCAAGGCGACATACGACCTGATAGTATGCCGGGCGCAGCTCAAGAAGAACATTGAGCGCATAGACCTCGAGAAAAGGCTCGACATCAAGACATTCGGATACATCGTCACTCCACTCGCAGCCGGCAGCCTGATACCCTCAACCGAGGAGAAGCGGCGAGGCTGCATGCTCGTTGACATCGGCGCGGAAACCACCTCCGTAATAATCTACAAGGACGGCAACCTGCGCTATTTCAACACCATCCCCCTCGGCTCGCGTTGCATCACACACGACATCACCTCAACGGGAATGTTCGAGGAGAACGCCGAGACATACAAGATACAGTCTGGCAACGCCATGCCGCCAGAGACTGCAGCCAACCTGCGCATACACGACATAGACACCAAGGAAATCAACAAGTGCATAGTGGCCCGCGCCGAGGAGATAGCCATCAACATACTCGAGCAAGCCAGTTATGCCGGCATCAAGGACTCTGACCTGCCCGGAGGCATAATCCTCATCGGCGGAGGCTCGCTGCTCAACAACTTCTGCGAACTGATACAGGACATCAGCAAGCTCCCCGTAAGGCGAGGCCAGCTGCCTTCCTCTGTCGAGACCTCCGGCAAATCGCCAGACTTCAACGCCCTCGAGGTAATCGCCGTGCTGCACACCGCAGCCACACACTCCGAAGCGCAATGCATCACCGCCGCACAGGAGCAGGAACTCCCCATAAGCGGCACAACTGGCGGGGACCTCCCCATATCCGGAGGACACAGCGACGGAACACGCAAAGGACCGGAGCGCAAGCCTGGCCGCAAGCGCGGCAAAGGCGCGTTCTCCAAATGGTTCGGCAAAATCGGCGACATGCTCACCCCGGGCGACGACGAGGACGACGAACTCTCCTGACAATCCCCTCTCAACACTCACACATTAACCTCATTCTCCCAACACATCCACAATGGAAAACGACATACTCAACGAAGAACTGAACGACACCACCACATTCACCCCGACGGATGACGAACGCTTCGCCGAAAAAGCCATTATCAAGGTAATCGGCGTGGGCGGAGGAGGTGGAAATGCCGTCAACTATATGTACAAGCAACAGATACCGCTGGTGCGTTACGTAGTCCTAAACACCGACAAGCAGGCCCTCGGCACGATGGATGTACCCGACAAGATTATCCTTGGCTATGACATCACCCAAGGCCAGGGCGCGGGCAACAACCCCGAAGTGGGGCGGCAATGCGCCGAGGCAAGCGTGGATGATATCAAAAAGCTGTTTGACAAGGACACTGAAATGGTGTTCATAACCGCCGGAATGGGCGGTGGCACCGGCACGGGCGCAGCGCCAGTGGTAGCCAAGCTCGCCAAGGATGCCGGCATGCTGACTATCGGCATCGTAACAGTCCCGTTCCAGTTTGAAAGCGAACAGAAGATACTCACAGCCCTCGACGGCGCCAAGGAGATGCAGCAATACGTGGACGCGCTGCTCGTCATCAACAACGAGAACCTGACGACACTATACCCGGACATCAGCCTGTTCAACTGCTTCGAGAAAGCCGATGACACCCTCGCCAACGCAGCTCGTTCCATATCCGAGATTATCTCCGAGAAGTGCTTCATAAACGTTGATTTCCAGGACGTCAAGACCACACTGAAGGACAGCGGCACCGCCATTATCTCCTCGGGCGAAGGCGACGGCGAGAACCGCGTGACAAAAGCCATAGAGAATGCCCTCAAGTCACCGCTGCTCAAAGCGCACGACATCAAGACCTCAAAGAGGCTGCTCATGAAATTCAGCTGCGCCAGAGAGTGCAAAAACCCCATTACTGCCAAGGAACTCAACGAAATAACAGTCTTCACCTCCTCGCTCCCGAAGACTGTCAAGGTGAAATGGGGCATCGCCGACATTCCCGAAATGGAAGACCGCATCAAGGTCACTATACTTGCTTCCGGATTTGACGTGACACTGCGCGACGGCGAGGACAAAGGCGACGGCCCCATCACATTCTCCTCCGAAGACAACGCCCAAAAGTCAAAGAAACCCGAAAAGCCAGACACCGACAAGGAGGCTGCTATCGAGACCACCTACGGCACGGGCACTATGAAGCAGATGGCACTGAACCGCCTCAAGGTGCGGTGCTTCATCATAAAGCCTGAAGAGATGGATGATGACGAGGTGATCGCCGCCATAGAGCGCACGCCCACCACCAAGCGCGACGCACGCGCCAACGAGGAGATACACAAGCTCCACAACGCCCCGGAGGCTGCTGTGCCACAGCAACAGGCCGGCGGCGAAAGCGGCGGTGCCATAATGTTCTGACACAGCCTCGGCAAAACACCTCTCCCCCACCGATACCGAATTGAATACCAACACATTATATGAACAATACACAATTTGACATGGTCGCCAAGACCTTCCAGGGCCTCGAGGACGTGCTGCGCGACGAGCTTATAGCCCTGGGCGCGCAGAATGTCGAGACCGGAAACCGGATGGTCTCCTTCACCGGCGACAACGAGATGATGTACCGGGCAAACTTCTGCCTGCGCACTGCCCTGCGCATCCTCAAGCCTATAGTCAAATTCACGGCTAAGAACACGGACGACCTCTATGACATCGTCCGCGACATCGAGTGGGAGCAGTACCTCTCGCCCGAAAAGACTTTCGCCATCGACTCGACTGTCTACAGCGACTCGTTCACCCACTCCAAGTTTGTCACCTACCGCGTCAAGGACGGCATCGTGGACCATTTCACGGACAACTGCGGCAAGCGGCCCTCGATACGTGTCTCGGGCGCGGACGTGATGCTCAACGTGCACATAGCCGGCGAAAGGGTGACAATCTCGCTCGACTCCTCCGGCGAGCCGCTCAACCAACGCGGCTGGCGCGTGGACAGCACCGCCGCACCTATCAACGAGGTGCTCGCTGCAGGCATCATACTCAAGACCGGCTGGCACGGCGAGTGCGACTTCGTGGACCCGATGTGCGGCTCGGGCACGTTCCTCATCGAGGCTGCCCTAATCGCCCAGAACATCTACCCGGGCATCTACCGCAAGTCTTTCGCCTTCGAGCGGTGGGACGACTATGACGCTGACCTGTTCGCCTCAATAGCCTCCGACGACTCCGCAGAGCGCAGCTTCGACCACCGCATCTACGGCGGCGACATCTCGCCAGATGCCATTGCCGTGACGCGCCGCAACATCCGCGCAGCCAACCTCGACGCGGTCATCAGCCTGGTGTGCAAGCCCTTCGACGAATGGACCGAGCCGCCAGCCGACGGCATCCTCGTCACCAACCCCCCTTACGGCGAGCGGCTGCGCCCCGAGAGCATGGAGGAGCTGTTCTCCGGCATAGGCACTACACTCAAGCGGCATTTCGCCGGCTACCGCGCATGGATAATCGGCTACCGCGACGAGGACCTGCAGTGCATCGGGCTGAAGCCCTCCGTCAAATTTCCCATACTCAACGGCGCCCTCGAATGTTCGCTGCGCGAGTACGTCCTCTTCGCCGGCCGCTACAACGACTTCCGCGAGGAGGGTGGCTCGGTGCGCAATGACAACTTCAACCGCGACTACCGCCCCAAGGTGCGCCACCTCTCGGACGGCGAATGGGACAAGGAAACTTCACGCTACGGCGACCGCAAGCCGCGTCGCGACCGTGACGACCGCCGCAAAGAGTTCCGCAGGGACGACCGCAGACGCGATTTCAAGCGCGATGACCGCCGTGACGACCGCCGCAGGGACTTCCGCAAGGATGACCACAAGGATGACCGCAAGCGCGACTTCAAGCGCGATGACCGGCCTCGCGAGTTTCGCCGTGACGACAGACGCGACGAGGGCAGGCGCGACTTCCGCAAAGACGACCGCCGCAGAGACTTCCGGGGAGATTCCCGCAAGGACGACCGCAAGCGCGACTTCAAGCGCGACGACCGTGACCGCAAGCCGCGTGAATACCGCGCCAAGCCGGCAACCGTCGTCCCCGACAAAGGCCCGAAAATCTCCGCCGACTTCGCCGTCAACATAGACCGTGTGGACGGCAAGATAATGCGCTCGCGCCGCACCTGGATGAAAAAACAGTCCGCAGAGGACGGTACTGCCGACAATACTGACAAGTAAAAGAAAAGCACATACAGAGTTTTCCGTTACCAACTATAGCAAGCCATGAAAGATTTTCTCAACATACTCCTCCTCGGAAGCGGCGGCAGGGAAGCGGCGATAGCACGCAGCATCGCGGCAAGCCCCCGCACGCGCACCCTATACACCGCACCCGGCAACGCATCTCCCTACGGCACCCGCGTTGAACTGAAGCCTACAGACTTCGACGCGATACGCCGCTTCACCGACGGCCATGACATCGACATGATAGTCGTAGGCCCGGAGCAGCCCCTGGTCGAAGGCATAGCTGACGCATTTGCAGACTCCCCGGTCAAGGTGATCGGCCCGTGCAGCGCAGGGGCGCGTCTCGAGGGAAGCAAGGAGTTTGCCAAGGAGTTCATGTTCCGCCACGGCATACCCACGGCACGCTTCATGACCGTCACCGCCGACACCGTGGAGGAGGGGATAGGCTTCCTCGAGTCGATGAAGCCCCCCTACGTCCTCAAGGCTGACGGGCTCGCCGCCGGCAAGGGCGTGCTTATACTCGATTCGCTCGAAGTTGCAAAGGGCTCGCTGCGCGACATGCTCGACGGCATGTTCGGCGACGCTTCCCAGACCGTCGTCATCGAACAGTACCTCTCTGGCATCGAGTGTTCCGTATTCGTCGCCACCGACGGCGAGGACTACCGCATACTCCCGGTAGCGAAAGACTACAAGCGAATAGGGGAGGGCGATACCGGCCTGAACACCGGCGGCATGGGCGCAGTCTCTCCGGTGCCGTTTGCCGACGAGGAGTTCATGCAGCGTGTTGAGCAACGCATCGTCATACCCACCATTGAGGGGCTGCGCCAGGAAGAGATACCCTACAAAGGATTCATTTTCCTCGGCCTGATGAACGTGGAGGGCGACCCGATGGTCATCGAGTACAACGTCCGTATGGGCGACCCCGAGACCGAAGTAGTCATGCCGCGCATCACCTCCGACATCGTTGACCTGCTCGAAGGCATCGCAGACAGCACGCTGGGGCTGAAGACGCTCACCGTTTCGCCGCAAGCCGCCGTCACCGTCATGCTCACCTCTGCCGGCTATCCAGGCGCATACGAGAAGGGGAAGCGCATCAGCGGCCTTTCTGGACTCGGCGCGGACATAATCCCCTTTGCCGCAGGAGCGGAAACCGACGAGGAGGGCAACACCGTAACCTCCGGCGGGCGTGTGATTGCGCTCACAGCCATGGCAGACACCATAGAGGAAGCAGCGAGCCGCGCCAAGGCAGCAGCCGAAACCGTCACCTTCGACGGCCGATACTACCGCCGCGACATCGCCGACGACATAAGCTGACCTAACGGAGTTCTCGGAGCTCCGAGAACTCTGACAATATGCACAAAGGACACCAATGAGCAAAGTAGACGATATGCCAGGCTACCTGGCGGCTCTTGCAGCAGCCGCCACAGCCTCCGTCACCGCGTTTTGCAGCGGCATACAGCCCCTGTTGCGCACCGACGCATATCTTTGCCCTCCCGACATCTCGCAGTGGCTCACAGAACCGCTGTGGGGCTTTGTGGCGCAAGCCCTCGTCCTTTGGACGGTCAGCATAGCCGCCATACAACTCAACCGCCGCTGCAACCTCGAGCCTGGCACGTCTGCTCTTCCCGCGACGTTCTTTCTCATAGCCACGGCGGCCGTCCCCGCTGTCACCGTCTCGCTCTCCTCCGCCTCGCTGCTCGCCGCCGCCGCCGTCCTTGCGCTGCGGCAGCTGCTCCCGCGTGCCGACCGCGACGCAGCCAGAGAGCTGTTTCTTGCAGCCTCGGCAGCCTCATTCGGCGCAATGACGCAATACGCATTCATACCCCTCGCGCTCGCCCTGCTCCCCGCAGCGGCAATCCTCGGGCAGCTAAACGCCAAGGCTATCGCGGCATACCTCATGGGGCTTGCCGCGCCATGGGCGATAATGCTCGGCTTCGGTGCGGTTTCGCCATTTGAGATACGACTCCCCGAAGTGTGGGAGAGCGGCATCACCAGCCAATGGGGCGCGCTCGCAGCAGCCGCGCTGACAGCCCTCACAGGCATCGTGCTGATGGTACGCGCAGCTATGACGCCGCAGACCCGCAGCACCCTCATCATGCGGCAGAACCGCGCCATAGGGACGCTGCTCACAGTCATGACACTCGCCATGGCCGTTGACTACACCAATTTCGCAGTCTACGTCCCGGCCGTCAGCCTCCTGACAGGCTTCTTCACAGCCGGCATCACCAGCGAAAACACCAACGCATCGCCCACACCCCTCATCCTGACCCTAAGCGCAGCATACACCGCGCTCTATATAATGCAAATCATGCAATTATGAACGATAAACGCCCCAAAGTAGTAATCGACTCCGACATACCCTTCATACGCGGACGCATCGAGCCATTCGCCGACACGGCCTATGTGCCGCAGTTCGGCTTCACCCCGCAGCTTGTCGCCGATGCCGACGCCATGGTGATACGCACGCGCACACGCTGCAACGCCGAGCTGCTTGCCGGCTCAAGCGTGCAGATTATAGCCACCGCCACCATTGGCATGGACCAGTTTGACCTGCCGTGGTGCCACAGCGCAGGAATAAAGACCGTCAACGCACCGGCGTGCAACGCACCCGGAGTGGCGCAGTACGTATGGAGCTGCCTGATACGCCACGGCATTGACCCGGCACACACCACCATAGGCATCGTGGGCTGCGGCGGCGTGGGGAGCATCGTCGCCGACTGGGCGTTGCGCCTCGGCGCAAAAATACTCGTCAGCGACCCCCCGAAAGCCGCCGACGGCACGCTGCAGTACCCCGACACGCCGCTCGACACGCTCTTGCAGCAGTCTGACGTGGTCACGCTCCATGTCCCGATGACCCGCGCCGGACAGCACCCCACATACCACCTGATAGGGGAGAGGGAGCTGCAGATGATGCGCCCAGGAGCGTGGATCGTCAATGCCGCTCGCGGCCCCGTGGCTGACAACGCCGCGCTCCTCGACGCGATACGCACTCGCGGCATACACGCCATTATAGACACTTGGGAGGGAGAACCTGACATCAACCGTGACCTGCTCCGCGCTGCCGACACCGCAACGTACCACATCGCCGGCTACTCGCTTGAGGGGAAGCAACGCGCCACACGCATGGCTCTCGAAGCTCTGCGCAGCCACTTCGGCTGGGACATCGACACCTCTGGCCTCGCAACGGCATACTCATGCCCCAAAGGCCTCAACGCACGCGCAATTGCAGACAGTTTCGACCCGCAGCCAGTAATGGACCAGCTGTTGGCCCACCCCGAAAAATTCGACACCCTGAGGGCTGAATACAAATTCCGCCCGGAAGTGAAGTAACACATATCAACCAACACAAACTCAAAGACGTACGCAAATGAATAAACTCTACGCAATCATCATCATGCTGCTCGCCGCACTCACCACGGCATGCAGCAACATGTCTGAAAAGGAGATCGAACAGATGACCTCGTCTGGCGTAGTGCTCGTGCAGAACGAAAGCTTCTACGAAATCACCCTCTCCAACGGCGAGTCAATCTACTTCTCCGACTACGACGAGGAGGAGGGCATCTCCGGCATCGCCACCGAGCTCGACAGCGTCCAGCCGGCAACGCACTACGGCACAGGCTTTTTCGTATCCGAACACGGAGAGATAGCCACCAACAACCACGTCGTGGCATCGACTGCAAGCGAGAAGGACATCAACAAGAACGTTGACCAGATACTCCGCTACATCAAGGCCGCCGTCGAGGAGTACTACAACGAGCTGAACTCACAGTACCAGCAGATCTCACAAGCGCGCCAGATGGCATACTACGACATGTACACAAGCGCAGACGACTACAACACCCTCCTTCAGGCAGAGCAGCAGCTCGCCGCCGAGATGCAGGAGTGCCAGCAATACTACAGCGCGGTGGACGATATCAACGCCAGCCAGTCTGACATTACATACCACAACCAGATAAGCATCGCCTACAACGACACTCACGTCACCTCCTCGACAGACTTCATACCCTGCGTGGTCACCAAGGCCGACCCGGAACACGACCTCGCAATAATACAACTCAAGGACAAGCGCACCCCCGAGGGTCACCACATATTCGAGGTAGGGGAGGGCGACCCGCTCGAGGACTACACATTCAAGGAAAAACTAATAGGCAAGATAAAGGAGGACAAGAACAGCCGCCTCTTCATGACCGGCTTCAACCTCGGCCCGCAGCTCGCGCTTACCAACGAGGGCATCAAGTCGCAGTTCAACAGCGGCGCAGTGAGCCAGCGCACTGCCGACCGCATCATGTACTCCATACCGGCACTGCCCGGCAGCAGCGGCTCGCCAGTCGTCAACCTGCAAGGACAACTCGTGGCAATCAACTTCGCTGGCATCAACGGCACGCAAGGCTTCAACTATGGCATCCGCGTCAAGTACCTCCGCCAGCTCCTCGCCTCCTGATGATCCCGCAATCCCCCCGGCACCATAACAAGCAGGGCGTGCCGCGAATGGCACGCCCTGCTTGCGTATAGCGTATGTCGTTTAGGGGTCAGCGCACTGCCACCTTGCGGGCGAATGTGCCGACACGCAGTATGTAGACGCCTTGCTCCGCGACGCTGATGCGCTCGCTGTCGGCGGCTGCCGCGATGCGGCTGACCGTCTTGCCGTCGGCGGCTGCAAGCGTCAGCGCCTGTCCTGCCGCGCCTGTGACGATGATGTCGCGGCCCTCTACGGCAACCGAGATGCCGTCAGCTGAAATGCCGTTCATTCCGCTAAGCTGCACTGTAACCTCCGCAGCTGGCGACGCGCCCTTGTCATAGAGGGCGCGGACAGCATACTGCGCCTTGTCACCCTCCGGGACAGAAGCGTCAGTGTAGCGCGGCTCCTGAACAGTGGCTATCACCTCGCCCTCGCGCAGCACCTCGTAGCCAGTGAGCGTGCATACGGGGACTGTGCAGTCGTTGTAGGTCACGTCATCGAGGAACAGGGCAAACGCGCCGTCGCTGACGCACTGCACTGCAAAGCGGCGCGCCCCCTCGGGCAGGGCGTAGCGGTATTCAGTCCACGTGTCAGGCACTTCGATATAGTCGGCTGTATGCAGCGCAGTGAACTCCTCAGGGACGGTGCTGCCGGTAGAGTACAGCACGCGCATACGCTCTGCCGGGGTGTCCTGTGAGGTGAACGCCTTGGCGTAGAACGAAAGTATCTGCTGCTGGCCGTTGAGCATGGGCGAGACAGCCCAGTCAGAGTTGACATAGTTGAGCGAGGCTGACGCCATGAGCATCTTGTCGCCGCTGTGGGGCGTACCCTCTGCCCAGATGTTTATCCCCATTGCAGCGGCGTTGCACACCTGCCATGCCTTCGGCGCGGTGCAGTTGGGGTATGTGGTCATCGCGCCGGGGATTACGCTGCCAGCGTTGATGTACACGGTCTGGTCGTAGTCGCGGTCTGCCATGAGCCACTCGCCGATGCCGTCGATAGCCCAGTCCTCGTAGCTCTCGAAATCGTCCGTCACTGCGCCACGTGCCGTTGCTGGCAGCCAGGACAGCTCCACTGCACCGTCGGCGTTCTGCAAGCCCGTGAGGGCAGTGGGTGAGGGGAACAGAGGCTCTGTGGCGTTGACAGTGAGCGGCAGCGCATTGTTGGCAGCGTTGCCGTCGTCCTGCACGCTGACGCTGAACGTCAGGTCATGCCGTCCCTGCGCGAATGTACGGCTCATCGTCACCTGCACGCGCTCGCCGGCGGGTATCGCGGGCAGCTCGGCAGAAACGGCCTCGACACCTGGTTCAGCCATTGTGACAGTGCCGGCAGGGATGTCCTCGACACCATAGTTGTTGACAGTCACCACATAGTCAGCTGTTTCGCCGGCCGCGATGCGCAGCGGACCTTGCGCAGCCGTCACTGCGGCGTCTACGGCACAGCCCTCCTCAATGGAGAATGCGTCGAGATACATGTCCGCTCCGCACGCGGTAGTTCCCTTGAAGGCGAAGCGCACCCATTTGTCACGAGGCAGCTGCGAGATGTCTACGGTGTGGCGTTTCCATCCGGTAGTGCCGTTGTCGCGGTCGTAGGCAGGGGAGAGGGCTGCATAGTCCGCGCCCTCGACAGAGGCGAACAGCTGCACGGTCTCCGCGCTCGTCACGCCGTCGATATGGCTGTGGTAGAGCGCAAATGAAGCGACAGGGCTTTCCATAGCCGAGAGCGAGATTTTCGGCGAGATGAACCATGAGCCGATGCCGCTCTCGACCTCGCCGGCACTGTGGAACGTGGCGAGACCCTGGTCGCCGGAATAGTCCAAAGCGACGGGGTTGCGTCCCGAAGCGTCGAGCGTCCATGCGGAGTTCAGCGGCTCGTCGGTGACGCTCATCCAGGGGTAGAGAGCCATGTCCGCGCCGGCAAAATTCTCGGTTAGGGGAGCAGCGTAGGGAGTGCCGAACAGCACGTAGTTCGACTCCGTGGCCACGCCGTTCTTGCCGTCAGCCACGGCACGCACCACATAACTTGCGGGCAGTTGCTCGCCAGCGGGTATGACCAGCTCGCTGTCCGTGAGCGTGGTGGCTTCCAGCCCCTGTGCCAGGCAGTCGAAGTCGCCGAAATAGCGGTAGACTGTATACGTCATGGCCGAAGCGTCAAACCAGCCGCCGTTGCGTCCTGCGGTGGGGGCAGACCATGTCAGCACGGGCTTGCCGTCCACGTCGGCGAGCGTGAGGTTTTCCACCGCGCCAGGGTCGTCCTTGCCTATGTATGCGGTGACGCGGGTCTCCGGGCCTTCGCCTGAGGCGTTCACGCCGTAAGCGTAGTATGTATACTTGCCGTCAGCCGCGATGTCGGTATCGGTAAATGAGAGCGCAGTGCCGGGGGCAGGGGAGGGGAACTCCTTGACCGCCTCGGCACGGTCGGCACGCATCAGCACCACGCGCTGCAAGTCCTCGAGCGTGCCGCCGTCAGCATCCGCCGTCGGCGCGGTTACGGTGACCGTTGCGGACAATGCTCCCCCCTCGCCCGGAGTGATTTCCAGAGCCGGCGCAGCGGGGACTTTGTCGCTGATTTCGCGCAGGGCGATGTTGTCAAGCGTCAGTGTGTACATATTGGGCGCGCTGGTCTCGTGGAAGCCGATGTAGTACAGGCCGCCGGCCTCGACGCTGAACGCCGCCGTGCCCTTGTCGGGGACTTTGCCGCTCTTGACCTGCGGGTGGTCGGCGAGCTGACGTGTCATGCCGGCCGACGTGGCGGCAGTGCCCAGCGACACGGAGAAGCTCTCCGGATAGCTCGACATCATGGAGCGGTAGTCGTAGGTGAGCATGTACATCTTGCCGGCCTCGAGGCGGATAGCCGGCGAATAGAGCCAGTCGTCGCCGGGGAGGCGGTTCTCGTCATACTTGTAGTACATGTGCTTGGACGAAGCGGAATACTGCCATGTCGCGCCGCCGTTCAGGTCTTCCACAGTCCACAGGTCGGCATCGTCGGCAGTGTCGAATGTCTCCGCAAAGGGGACTGTACACTCCACGCCTATGGCGAGCCTGTTGGAGCGCGTGGGCGCACCCTCGCCATCAATGGTGGAGGCGTATACGTCATAGCTCACGGCACGGCCGTTGGAGACGTAAGCCTCGTCGGTATATTCAGTTGCCGCAAGACGGTCAGCCACGGTGACGTTGTCAGTCACGCGCACCACGCGGTAGCGCAGCGAGGCAGCGTCAATCGCGCCGTTTGACGCGCCGGCGGTCACGGCAGTCCACGAGATGTGCGGCTGGCCAGCCTCGTTCTGCGTCAGCGTCACAGAGGCGGGTGCTGCGGGGATGTCGCGTCCGGCGAACACCTCCATTGCCAGAGCCTCGCCCCGGTCGGTGCTGTTGGCGACAGTTATAGTCACCTGCTGCGTCCCCTCGGCAAACGTGTACGCCTCGGAGGTGACACGCGCCCCGGGCTGCACGTCATAGATGGCATGCTCCACGCCGCCTACCTCAATGATTATCGTCAGCGGCCCTGTGAGCGTGCCGCCGATGTGCGTCTTTGTCGGGGCAGTGAGCGTCACCGTGCCCAGCGGCGGGGTGTCGCCGGTAAACGAGAACGACACGTCAGAGACCTGCCCCGGAGCGTCGTCAGCTATCTCAAGGGGCAGCACATACAGCCCCGCGAAGCCCTGCTCGGTGGGGAATTGGCGTATCTGCGTCACTGCCTTCGACACCGGGTCAATGCTGTAGAGCGAGGAGATGTATGACCTCACGCCGCTCTGCATCTGCTCCGTGGTCACCAGTGCGTAGAGCAGCCCCGTGGAGGGGTCGTATGCCATGGTGTTGCGACGCTCAGGGTACACTTTCGGGCCGAACAGGTAGTCGTAGTCCTTGCCCTGCGCGTCAACAGTGCCCAGCTGCGTCGACGACAGCCAGTATACAGTGCCGTTTCCGTCAGCGGCACAAGCATATACCTCACGCTCCATGAGGCGCAATTGTGTCGCCTCGGCGGTCGAGAGGCTGAACTTCGCGAATTTCTTGTATTCAGGCTGGTAGTCGTCCTCCGTATAGAAAAAGCCGTAGACCTGCCCTGTCTTCTCATCGTATGTCAGGTCTGCAGACACGTTGACCAGGTCAATCTCCTGCTTGGTGCCGATGCTGTTCCACGTCGAGGCGGAATACTGGTTGTAATAGACATGCTCGAGGTCTTCGGAAGTGGAGATGCAGTACATCGTCTCCCCCTTCTTGACAGCGGCAATGACAGTCGAGAACGTCGAGTTGGCATGCTGCAAAGTCATCGAGCCGTCGTTGGCGTCGATGATGTAGAAGCCCGCATCGTCGCTGTCTGTCCAGCTGCTGTCGTATGTCTTCATCGCGCCGAGGCGCACCTTCACCGGCGGCACGCCCTCAAGGCGGCGCACCGGAGCGCGGCGTACAGCCACATCAGCCGCGTCGCCGCCCTCCGCCCCGGGCAACCGGGTGGACGAGGTCATAAGCTGCGCGGCTCTGCTGCCCCTGGCGCGTGTCTGCTCTGGGGTTCCCGTCTGCGCCGAAAGGGGCAATATGCCGCAAGCCAGCATGAGCGGGATCAAGTATCGTTTCATGGTCGTATTGCGTGTATAGAGTTAGTTTGCTGTTGATAATCGGCGTGTCCCGGGGCTTCTATCTGCGCGACATCTGCTCCTCGTACAGGCTGACAACCTCCTGGCTGTACTCGTCGCCGCCCTCGGCAGCCTTGTAGAAGAGGGCACGCGCCACGTCGCGGTATTCCTCTGTGATGTCGTCAAAACTGACCAGGATGTCCGCCATTGCTCTCATGGCCGGCACACACCCGCCCTTGGCAGCCATGACGATGTATTGCAGCGTCACCTCGCCGCGCTCGCCGGCGGTAGGGGAGGCCTGCACCGCACGTGCCAACGCCCAGTAGACGTTGGGATCGTCAGAGAAGAGGGCGGCGAACATCATCAGCTCGTCCTCGCCCATGTCCTCAAAGACCTCAGGGTCGTACTCCACCGGGGTGAGGTCGCTTATCTCCTCGGCGGTGAAAGGGAGCGTCTGCTCGGCATAGCCTGTGCTGTCCACGTCCACATATTCGATGAACTCCCCAGGGACAACAGAGTCCTCTGCCACCCATGCAGTGTCCATGTCGGCGTATATGTCCTCGTCATATACCACCACAGAGTCCATGTCATAGTCGAGAGTGTCGATATACTCATACTGGTCAGCATGAGAAGAGCAGCGGGCAGAGCCGCCGCTTTGCGCCAGCGACGCGCCGCAGCACAGGGCGGCGCAAGCAGCGATGAAAAGGAAGATTTTTCGCATATTCGTTAGTTTGTCTATTAAAAAAAATGCACACGGCTGCCGAAAGGCAGGACGCACGTTGCAAAGATACTTATAATTATTCACATAATGGCCTTTTGAGGTCATTATTATCGCCAAAAAGGCAAAATGTCCTGCCCAAACAGTGCTTCTGCAAGAACAATTACATCAGGAGATTATGCTCCGTATGGATATTATTCCTACATTTGCATCTGATTACCAACAATGCCCCACACAAATGCCAACAAAAATGAATACACGGATTTTCCGATGCGTCATAGCCCTTGTGTGCGTTGCCTTGTCATCAGTCGCAAACGCAGCAAACGACAAGGCAACAGAGCCTGTGACCGCCGAAACCTACGAATACGGACCAGGAATAATTGATGCGTATATCGGACTGAAAAACAACACCGATGATACTGTAACAAGTCTAAGTTTCCAGATTTCATATTTCGACATGGACGGAAACCAGCTTGACTACGAAGACTTCAACACTCACACCGCAATAGAGCCGGGGCTTGCCAAGAAAGTCAAGATACCGGCCAACGAGCCGCTGCGGTATTCCAAGTATATGCGCGATTTCAAAATCAAATTCAGGCTGAAAGCGGTCAACGGCAAGGCGGTAAGCGGCGACTGGCAAATCCCCTCAAAAGACAAAGACATTGAGCCGACAACCAGACCTGCAAATCCCCCCATTCCACCTGCATACGAAAGGACAAGCGGTTTCAGCGGCCTTATGATGGTAATAATCATGGGCATACCGTTGCTCGGCATATTAGCCGGGTTGTACGTACTTGTGGCATCAATGGCAAAACGGCGTAACCGCAGCGCTGCCTTGTGGGTGCTTATAGCCCTTGTCTCCACGCCAGTTCTCGCGGCAGTCATCCTGCTGTGCATCGGCAGCGACACCCACAACCAGCCACGCTCATAGTTTTGCATGCGGGGCGCGGCGAGGGCGGTTTTGCCGTTACGGGGAAAAATTGTAATTTTGCGCATACATTGGCGCAGGTGCGCGCGGATCGGGATTTACGCCCGCGCTGCCCCCTAATCAGTTTGATATGCAAGACAATACAGAGCTGCCGATACGGCCTGACGTGCTGAATTTCGACGACATAAAGAAGATGGCCCCGGCGCTGGCGAAACACCGCCGCCTTGTCGAGCGTGTCATGCACTGGCTGTGGGTGGATCGCGTCAACCAGGTGCACGGCCGCTATTGCGACACTCCCGGGGCGGAGTTCTCGCACCGTCTGGTCGAGGAGGAATTCAAGATAAAGCTGCGCATCGACAACATCGAGGCGCTCAAGCAGTTCCCCGCAGGAGCGTTCATCACCGTCAGCAACCACCCCTTCGGTGGCATGGACGGCATACTGCTCATACACATCGTCTCCTCGCTGCGCCCGGAATACCGAGTGATGGTCAACTTCTTCCTCAACAACCTGCGGGCGATGCGGCCGTCATTCATCGCCGTTGACCCCTCCGCCAGCGCCGACCCGGAAAAGCGGCGCATCTCGATGCTCGGCATACGCGAGGCAATAGCGCAGGTGCGTGCCGGCAAGCCCCTGGGCTTCTTCCCCGCAGGCGCGGTCTCAAAGCTGCAGCGCAACCTCCGCATCGCCGACCGACAGTGGCAGCCCTCCGTAATACGCCTGATACGCCAGCTCCATGTGCCGGTAGTGCCGATTTACTTTCACGGGCACAACAGCGCATTCTCCAATATCCTCGGGGTGATAGACTGGCGTCTGCGCACACTGCGCCTCCCACGCGAAGTGTTCCGTATGCGAGGCCGCAAGGTGCACGTCAGCATAGGCGACCCTATCATGCCCCAGCAGCAGGACGAGTGCAGCACCATTGAGGAGCTGGGGGCGATGCTGCGACAAAAGACCTATTCACTATCCTCGATAAAATGAAAACAAACGGGGCGGCAGCCTGCATGCCCCCGCAAAACACGATTATGAAGCAACACGAAGTCATTAGCCTCGCAGACGACCCAAAGGTGACGGAAGCGAAAAGAAGATTCTCGATAATAGGCAATTCGCAGGCTCTGCTCGAAGCTGTGGGGCGAGCCGTGCGCGTTGCCCCGATTGACCTGTCGGTGCTGGTAAACGGCGAGAGCGGAAGCGGCAAGGAGTTCTTCCCGAAAATCATACACCATTTCGGCTCGCGCAAGCACAAGAAATACATCGCCGTCAACTGCGGCGCAATCCCCGAGGGAACTATCGACTCCGAGCTGTTCGGCCATGAGAAAGGCTCGTTCACTGGAGCAATATCAGACCGCAAGGGGTATTTCGAGGAGGCCGACGGCGGCACAATATTCCTCGACGAGGTGGCTGAGCTGCCCATGACTACACAGGCGCGGCTGCTGCGTGTGCTCGAGACCGGCGAATTCCTGAAAGTCGGCTCGTCAAAGGTGCAGAAAACCGACATCCGCATCGTCGCCGCAACCAACGTTGACCTCCCCGAAGCTGTCGCCAAGGGGAAGTTCCGCGAAGACCTGTACTACCGCCTCTCGACAATACACATTGTAGTCCCCAACCTCCACGACCGCGGCGACGACATCATGCTGCTGGCACGCAAGTTTGCCAACGACTTCTCCGAGAAGTACATGACACCCCCTATCACATTCAGCACCGACGCCCGCAGGTACATGCTGCTGTACCGCTGGCCAGGCAACGTGCGCCAACTCAAGAACGTCGTGGAGCAGCTCGCCCTGTTCGAGTCCGGACGCGAGGTGGACCGCCGCACTCTCATGGAAAGCCTCCCCGCCTCGTCTTCAATTGACAATTCCCTCATCGTCCGCGAGAGGACACACTCCTACGAAACGGAACGCGAAATGCTCTGGCAGGTCATCGCCGCAATGAAGGCTGAAATGGAAGCCATGTCGGCACGGATCGAAACCCTGTCGTCGGGGCAGTCCGCCGCGCAGTCCTCTGCCCCCGCCACGCTGCGCCACATCATCGGCCTGACAGACGTGGAAGAGCCGGCTGTAGAGACCCTGCCGGCCGAGACTGTGGAAGCCCCTCGCGACATGGAACGAAACGCCGAGCGTGAAACCATCATCGACGCACTGCGCCGCAACAAGGGCAACAAAAGCCGCGCAGCTGCCGACCTGGGCATCTCTGAAAGGACCATATACCGCAAAATCAAAGAGTTGAACATACCCCAGAAACTCGCCAAGGAATGAAAGCCATACGCCGCAAATACGCCGTCAAAGCCGCTCTGACGCTCTTCGCCATAGCCGCCACGCCGCTTTTCACGTCGTGCGTGCCGAGGTACACACTAAACGGCTCGGCAATAAACTATGACATTTACAAGAGCATCAGCATCGGCGAGTTCCCGATACGCGCCGCGCTGGTATACCCGCCGCTGCAGCAGACTTTCGAGAACACTCTGCGCGATGCCGTGGCGCGGCAGACACGCCTGCAGGTTATCGACAACAATGCCGACATGAGCCTCACCGGCGAGATAACCGGCTACTCCCTCTCTCCCCAGTCCGTTGGCGAGGACGCTTACGCCACACAGACTCGCCTCACCATAACGGTGCGCGTGAAATACACCGATGCCGCCAACCCCGCAAACAACGTGGACCAGTCGTTCTCGGCATACCGCGACTTCTCAAGCTCGGTAATGCTCACAGACGTGCAGGACGACCTGTGCACCGAAATTTCCAAGGAGCTGGTAGACCTGATATTCAACGCCACTCTGGGCAACTGGTAACGAATGAAGCATGGAAACAATTGAACTGTTGCGCGAAATCATCGAGGGCAGCCATGTCCCCACAGCCGCCGAGGCTGAAGAGCTGTCACGCATCTGGCCGGCGTGCATAGTCCCTGATGCCGCACTCCTGCTGCAGGGCGACGCGGAAGATGACACCGCTGCCAAGGCCCGCATTGCCGCCGGGCTGGGAGACCGCGACGCCTTGTTCCGCCTGCTGGGCAAGGACGGCGACGTGTTTGACAATTTCTACCCCGACCCTCGGCATACAGCCCCCTCGACTGAAGACACAATTGACGCCTTCCTCGGCAAATTCTCCCACGGCGACCCGTCCCGCGAGGCAAAAGCCGCCGAACAGGCCATCTTCAACCCCGCTCCCGACGACTACCTCTCCTCGCTCGCCGCAGAGCAGTCCGAGCCAGCGCCGGCAGAGGACATTGCACCGGCAGCCGAAGACGAGCCGAAGACCGGGCCGCAGCAGACAGCAGCAGAGCCGCCCGCACCCGCGTCGCTGTCCGAAAGTTTCGCCCGCGTCATGATCAAAAACCGCAATTACGGCAAGGCTCTCGAAATTATTCAGGCGATTAGCTTGAATAATCCGGAAAAAAGTGCTTACTTTGCAGACCAAATCCGTTTCCTGAAAAAACTGATTATTAACGACAATAACAAGCGATAAAAAATGTACATCTTATTATGCATCGTCATCGTGATTGCCTGCCTTCTTCTCATCGGCGCTGTGCTGATACAGAAGTCAAAGGGAGGCGGTCTGGCATCTGACTACTCGAGCGGCAACCAGTACATGGGCTACCGCAAGACCACAGACTTCATCGAGAAGGCCACCTGGACGCTCGCCATCGTCATCTGCCTGGCAAGCATCCTCGGCGCATTCGCGGTCAAGGCTCCCCTGACATCAGATGTCCGCCCCGCCACACCGACGCAGACCACTGCACCGGCAGCTGCACCTTCGACTACAGCTCCCGCTCCCAAGCCCGCTGCTGCACCGGCACAGGCACCTGCGCCCGCAGCAGAGCAGCCGGCTGCTCCCGCCAAGTAAGCAACGGACGCGAGACAACGACAATAACAGCACACTGCTCCCCGCACCCGGGGAGGCGGTGTGTCTTGTCGTATCAAACACAACAGTCTATAATTCGCAGCTTATGACCACAATAACCAAAGAAAAAGCACCTCGCAACAGGACACTCTCCGTCTCGGAAGAGGAAATACCCACTCTGGAAACGTATCTGTCGTCTCGCGAAGAGTTGACAGACCAATTTCGCGACGACATGATAGTCAACGGCGACATATACGACTGTATCGACCTGATACCAAATGAGTATTTCGACCTGATAATCATAGATCCACCATATAATCTGGACAAGAATTTCCACGGCAACAAGTTCTCGTCAATGTCCTCCGACGAGTATGAGGACTACCTGCGCAGCTGGCTGTACAAGGTATGCGACAAGCTGAAACCCGGGGGCTCGCTGTACATGTGCGGCGACTGGAAGTGTTCAGCATCAATGAAGCGCGTCCTCGACGAAAAGCTCGCCGTAATCAACCGCATATCCTGGCAGCGCGAAAAGGGGCGCGGAGCGCGTGGCAACTGGAAAAACGGCATGGAAGATATTTGGTTTGCGGTCAAAGACCCCAAGAACTACTATTTTGACGTGGACGCCGTCATGATGAAGCGGCGTGTACTAGCCCCGTACCGCGTAGACGGCAAGCCGAAAGACTGGCAGGAAACACAGTCCGGCAATTTCCGCAAGACGTATCCATCCAATTTTTGGGACGACATAAGCATCCCATTCTGGTCTATGCCCGAAAATACAGACCACCCCACCCAAAAGCCGGAGAAGCTGTACGCTAAGCTCATACTGGCTTCGTCTCGTGAGGGCGACAGGATATTCGACCCGTTCCTCGGCAGCGGCACTGCCGCCGTGGTCGCCAAAAAGCTCGGACGGCACTGCATCGGCGTGGAAATCAACCGCGAATACTGCCTGTGGGCAGCAAAGCGGCTGCGCGGTGCTGCAGAAGACAGCACAATTCAGGGGTATTCAGACGGTGTTTTCTGGGAGCGAAACACCCTCGCAGAGCAGAAACGGAAAGCAACCATTCCAGTAGCCAGAACTGAGCCAACTCTCTTTTAACTGGCCTCTGCTGACGAATTACATTGAGACAATGAACGATAGCTGCAAAAAATTCGTCGACTACATAACCGGCAATGCGCCGAAACATGTCAAGTTGGCATTGGTGGAAGACGCTGTTGCCCGGTTTGTATTGGCAAAAGACAGGTCTGTGTACCATAACCAGTCGTTTGCTGTAAGGTTTTGCTATTCCAAAGGCAAGTCAAGCTCGTTCAGCAACACGGTCTTGTCACTGTCAGCTTTGGAAAAATATGACCATATCCCATTCTTCGTCGTGCTTGTCCGCAGAAATGCCGACAACCTGATTCTGTTGGCCAACACCACTTTCCTGCGCAAAATCAGCCACAGTTCGCAGTATTTGAGACAAGACAACATCGTTGGCAGCTTCAACGGTTCAGACATCATGCGCCAAGCATACGGTGTCAGCAACAGCCCAGAGCATTTCGATTACCTGTTTGATGCACACAGGGGGCTCGACTGGCAAGACAACCTTGCTCGGCTTGTAGAGGAGACCAACCGCATAACTCCTCAACAAGAAGCATTTATACCTACTGAAGAGGAATTGCAAAAAATACACGGATCCGTAGACCTGGCTATGCGATTCGTGCTTTCAGACGACTTCCAGACAGTAAGAAAAGACTTGGAAAGCCGGTGCAGCAAATGCCGCAATGAAATCATGATAGCTTCGCATATCGAGAATGTCAACATTCGCGGACGGCTTATCGAAAGCCTCATTACGGCTGATGAGAGCATCAGGGCGGCTTTGGCGCAAAACCTGAAAAACGCCGAAAACCTTTTGCCGACATACGACAGTCGCAACGGCCTGGGTGATTACGTGGTATCTTTTAACACCGGAACCGCATACGTAGACATCAAGACAAAAATCGTCTACCTGTCGTCAAACCCAAAAGCATACAACATTGACAAGTTCCTGCGGCAGATATCAGACGGCAATAGCCTGCTGCTCTTTTTCTTCATCGGCATTGACGAAACAGGCGTATTCAATACTGCATTATGCTCCGTCTACCATGACCAGCTGCTGCACGCCAGCATACGCCAATGCCTTTGGTCCGGGAGGGGCTCGCGAGGGACAATCCAATTTAA
>CAKUKR010000002.1 GCA_934663645.1 uncultured Muribaculaceae bacterium
TGCACTGCACAGCAGGGGGAATGCCCAATGCGCAGACTGTGTATGATTGGGGCGGCAAGGTAGGGACACGGCGTGCCGTATCCGCCAAGCAATAAATGCAATTATTTGATTTACTGCAATCTATCCTTGCGGACACGGCACGCCGTGTCCCTACTTTGGCTGCGCAATCACGCGATGCCCGAGAGCTGCAACTCGCTATGTTTAGGGTCGCCTAACATCGCGCCCTGTCAAAATGCAACAGCACGCTTGCAAAACGAAAGCCTTCTCGAAAAATGCGGTACTTTATCAGTACTCTCGGCACGCCGTGTCCCTACTGGGCTGCGCATAAGAAGAGGGTGTGCCTATTTTGACACACCCTCAATAAGTTGTTATCGGGCTGGCTGCCGCTGTCAGCGCGGCGAGTCAGCCGGGGAACGGTCGTTTAGTTGCGTATCATCACACGCTTGGCTCGCTGGCTGCCGTCGGCATGCGTGGTCACGACGATGTTGAAGCCGTTGAACGGACGTGCGGACGACATGCCGGCTGCGTTGTAGTATACAGTCGAGATGACCGGGGACTCTGTCACAGTAATCTCCTCAACCTCGGTGTTGACCGGCAGGTCGAAGTCGAAATACAGGTCGGCATAGTCAAACGCGAACACCAGCTCGCCTCCGGTAGCGACGCACCACTCGGCAAAGGAGATATGGCGCGGGTTGAACATATACTCCATGTACAGCGGGCCGCCGTCAGCTGACTGCACGTAGTATGCGTTCTCGCCCTCTGTCAACAGCGGGGTCGTGTCGTCGATATACCACTTCAGGTTGTCGCGTTTCATCTCGACTGAGCCGAGGCCGGCCCAGTTGTAGAGGGTAACGGTGTTGCCGTCTACAGTCGCGTAGAGTTTGTTCGTCATTCTCTGCTCTTCGGTCTTGTAAGACATCGTGACGTTGGTCTTGACGAATGTGGAGACGGGGTTCACGTCGTAGTATGTGCCGAGGTTCTCCTGGAAGTCGTAGGAGACCTTGATGAAGTTCCAGGGCTGGAGCGTTAGCTTCTCTCCGTCGTAGTGTCCGCTTACGTAAGTGGACTGCGCCTCCATGGGGTTGGCAGTGGTGCTGTCGCCATTGACCATCAGGCACAGGTCGCTGCCCACATAGAATACCTGCGGATAAATCTTGACATTGTTGTCAGCGTCAATAGTGCCCTTCAGCGAGGAGCTTGCGCCCTGGAAGTTGCTGATGCTGAACTGTGTCTGGGCCTCGTTGGTGAATGTGATTTCACATTCGCTGTACTCTGTGGCAGTGCCTGCAGTGCGCATCTGGAGGTTCAGGCTGGCGAGGGTGTCTTCTGTTTCCTCGTCATATTCAGCCGTAACTTCCCAGCCCTTTTCCTCTGCCGGGGTTATGTCAACGCCAGAAGTTCCAGGCATGTAGCTGATGTCGATTGAGGCGTAGTCCTCGGTTTCCGGGAGCTGGCTTATTATGGAGCGTATCGCGTCAGCCTCCATGAGGTTGTAGTCAAGGTACACATCATTGAGCAGGGAGTGGTTGCTCAGGTCGAGGCTCGTCAGCTGGTTGCCGGTCAGGTAAATTGTCTGCAGCTGCGTGTTTGCGCTCAAGTCGATAGAGGTGAGCATATTGTTGTCCAGGCCGATGTACTCCAGATTTGGGACTGCGGAGAGGTCAATGCTCGTGAAAGCGTTTAAGTCGAGTGCCAGGTAAATCAGTTCAGGCAGTCCCTCGAGGTTGATGCTCGACAGCTTGTTGCCGCTCAGCGAGAGGGTATGGAGAGTGCTGGCGCAGGGGGTCAAGTCAATAGAGGGGAGTTCGTTGAGGTTTGCATTCACCGTTTCGAGCATCGGCGTATGGCTCAAGTCAAGCTCGGGAAGCTTGTTCTCGCTGACATCCAGATACGCCAGCTGAGAGTTGCCGGAGAGGTCAATCTCTGTCAGCTTGTTGCCACGGAGTTCCAGAGTGCTGAGCTGCGGGAGCGAGGTCAGGTCGATGCTCGTCAGCGCGTTTTCCTCCATGGAAAGCGCGGAGAGGAGGGGGCATGGCGACAGGTCGATGCTCGTCAGGTTGTTGTCGTCGAGCGAGAGGCTCGTCAGGTTGGTCAGGTTGGTCAGGTCAAACGAGGTGATGCCGTTGTCGCCGGCATCGAGTTCCTGAATGTTGGGGACACCGGAGAAGTCCATTTCTGTCAGCTTGTTGCCCTTTATGTCAAGTTTGACAAGGGTGTTTGTCGCCGGGAGTGTAAGCGAGGTCAGTTCGTTGAGGCGGAGGTCAAGGTCCTGGAGTTTCGTCAGGTAAGCCACTTCTACATGTTCCATGTAGTTGTAAGGCAATGCGAGAATCTCGAGGTTGGGGCAGCCAGTCGCGCTGAAGCCGGTGCAGTTGTTGCCGCCCATGAGTTTCAGCACGCGGACATCGCCGTAGATGCGCACATAGTCGCCCTTCAGCTCGCGCTGGTTGAACATGTCGCTCTCCGGGGTGTATGCCTCGGTGTATGTCACCAGGTTGCCGTCGCCCCAGTCCACCTGATAGGGGGTGTCGCCCACAGTTCCTATGGAGAGGTATATGGTGTTGTACTCGCCGCCGAAGAGGAGTGTTGCGTTGGCAACGGGTGTGCCGTCGGTGTACTCGTATGCGCCGCAGTCGATAGAGCTGCCGGTGACGCGGGGGTTGCCAGCCACGTCAGTGCCTTCGGTGAAGCCCTCGACAGGCGTGCCGGTGTCAATGAATTGGCTGCCCTCGATGAGCTGCCAGTTGGCACTGCTCAAACGGCTTGCAGTATCCCAGTCGGTGGTATAGCCGGCGAAGGAGGTGGGGTTGACGAAGTTGCCGGCAAGGTTGGTGCTGCTGTCCCAAATGGTGTTCAGCACGTTGCTGGCGTTGGTGGTGTATATGTTGGCCGGGTCTGTAGAACCTTCGCGCACGGCATTGTTGAGTACCGTCGAGTTGATGAGGCGGGCATCATTTGACTTCATGTACACGCCGCCGCCCTGGAAGGCGGTGTTGTTGTAAGCCACGATGCCCGAAGCGTTGCCGCCGTTCATGCACAACGCACCGCCGCCCATTTCACCGGTCGAATATTCAGTGACATCGGCGTAGCAGTTGTATATTATCGCATTGCGCACAGTGCCGTAACCGTTGTACACGCCGCCGCCCTGGATAGCGCGGCAACCCTCAATGGTTATGTTTTCTATTGTGCCGCCGTTGTTGTATATTGCGCCGCCGCTGCTGGCGTAGCAGTTGGAGAAGCGGCAGTCGCTCAGTGAGCCGCGGATCATGTAGACAGCGCCGCCCCCGTCGAGGCCTACGCAGTCAACGAACATGCAGCCGGTTATCTGCGCGTCCTTGGCATATACCGCGCCGCCAACGCCGCTGCCGTATGAGGAGTGGCTGAACGCGCTTTTCACGAGGCACTGCTCCATGGTGCCGCCTTCGAGGTATACCGCGCCGCCGAGAGCGTTGCTGTTATTGGCTTCGGGAATGAAATAAGCCGAGTTCTCGTACATCGTGCAGTTGCGCAGGGTCACGGTGCCGAGCGCGTAGACCGCGCCGCCGGAAGCCGTGGCCTGGTATACGTTGGCGTTTGCGCCCCGGAGGGTGAAGCCGTCGATGACAGTCTGCTCCGTGAAGGTCGAGGAGCAGTAGAGGACGTGGCTGCTGTTGCCGCTGGTGCCGGTCACCTGGTTGTTTTCAGTCTCCCATGTCCAGCGGTAGGACGTGCCGTCGAGGGTGCGCGTCCATACATCGGGCACATCGTCGTCAGCGTTGAGCTCCGTCACGTTGGCCAGGTTGAAGCCGTTATCGCCGTTGCGGACACGGTCGCTGACCGAGGTCTCCGTGCCGGCGAAACCGCCGTAGAGCGACACGCCATCCTTGAGGAGGAAAGCCTTGGAGGTTGGCTTGTTTGACTTGATCAGGCTCGTAGGCTTGTAGGTGCCTTGCTTGACCCAGATTTCGTCGCCAGACGAGGAAGCGTCTATCGCGGCTTGCAAATCGCTCATTGCATTTGCCCACGAAGAGCCGTCACCCGTGCCGTCGGCAGCGACATAGCGCACTGTCGCCCCGAGCGTCCCGGCAGCCGTGATAGCGGCGGCCATGACAAGTGTAGTGAGTCTTGTTTTCATAACAATGGTATTATGGGTTATTAGTAAAAAGAGTTGGCCTTATATATAAGTCTTCAATATAGGTGGTTGTCAGTGTGGTGAGGTGAGTTGCAGCAGCGGGGATGTGCGTGGTGCGCATCCCCGCCGTTGTATAGTGCGGCATGTTTAAGATTAGATGCTGCCGAGGCTGTAGTTGGCAAACTCGAGGTCCTTGCGTGCGCGTTGCAGCAGCGAGGGGTCGAGCTTGACGGCGTGACGCAGGTTGGTCATCACCATGTTCTCCGAGCCTGTACGCGCTCCCAGGACGGCAGCGAGATAGTATGTCGTCGCGTCGGGGTTGCTGATGGCAGAGAGAGTGGAGCGGGCAGCGGAATAGTCCTTGGCGAGTATCTGCGCCAGAGCTGCGTTGTTGGTCTTGGCAGAGCCGAATGAGGAGACAGCCTTGTTCAGGTCGCCCTGCGTGAGGTAGTACACGCCCAGCGCGTCGCCGGCTTCCGGCACAGAGGCAGCCGCGCCAAGACGCTGCGCTGCGGTGTCCATGTCGCCCTCGAGCATCGAGATGAGGCCCAAGTTCATCTCAGCCTCCTTGGACTGCGGATTGAGGCGCAGAGCCTGCTCAAAGTTGGCCTTGGCAGCGCGGTAGTCGCCGGCGACATACTGTGTCATGCCCAGGTCGTTGAAGCCTCGGTAGTCCTGCGGGAACTGTTCGCAGACACGGTTGTAGACCTCCATTTTCTTGTTGTTGTCGTTGGTGAGGGTGGCTAGGTATAGCATCTCGTCCACGTTCAGCTTTGACGGCTCGTTGTTGAACAGGTCTACCATCTCCTGGTCGCTCTTGCCTATGACGTTGACCGAAGCCACGATGCGAGAGTAGCGCAGCTGCGGCAGTATCTGGTCAGCGAGTTCGTTGAACACCGACGAGAGGTTGCGGATTTCGCGCTCGCGCTCCTCAGGGTCTTTGTACATCTTCAGCACGCTGAGGATGAGCTCCTTGTCCTGGATGTTGCTCTTCTCCACGAGCTGCTGGAAGCCCTCCCAGTCCTCGGGGGTGAATGACGAGGTGAGCTCGCCGAACTCCTGTATCTTGTCCTTCTTCATCTGGTTTTCCACCACGGCAGTGGTGTTCTTCTCGCGCTGAGCCGCCAGCTTTTCGTTGAACTCATACGAGCCTTCGGGCGAAGCGAATGAGTTGATTTCAACGCCGGCGATTTCGCGGTCAGGCGCGGCAGCGGCAGCCCGCAGCTCCTTCTGAAGGTCTATGTACTGCTGCGACGATGTCTGTGAGGTGCGCACATTGGCCTGGTTGATGAGGAAATGGATGTTGGCAGAATACTGCTCCTTGATGACCTTCTGGAAATTGTCCTTGGCGACAGCCGGGGTGACAGTCTTGGCAGAGGCGAGTGTGGAAGTGGCAATCACACCGTTGCCCACCTTGACAGCCGGCAATGCGTAAACCTTCCCTTTCTGGTCTACCTGGAACTCGAGCCAAAGGTCAGACTGCGCCATGCCGGGTTCGTACTCCGCGCTGTAGGGTATCTGCACCACGCCGCCGTCAGCATAGCCCACCACCTGTCCGTTGGCGCGTACATCCTCGCCCTGGAACACCGTAGGCTCGCCCTGTGCCTCGCCGCCGTCCCAGCGCAGCACCGGCGTGGCGGTCACTTTGGCGTTCTTGACCATGAACTTTGCCGGGATGCGCCCGGTCACAGTAGCCGGCACGTTGCTGCCGACAGTCTCGATAGGACGCGGCGTAGTGTTGAAAAAGTCACTTTCAAACTTTGACAGCTTCTTGTTGCAGCCCGTCATGACGACCATTGCCGCCGCCAGCCCGAGCCAAATCATTCCTTTGTTCATTTCTGTTGTTACTCTGTTGTTTCCTTGTTTTTGCCGCGGCGGCTCACGCCCTCTGCATCTGCGGATCAGGCACGCGCACACCCGCGATTAATATTTGCATCAAAGATAGGAATTATTTTTCACACACGCGCAATCTCGGGCGAGAAAAATTTCCGCGCCCACGGAAGCAAAAATATTTTTCGCACATAATGCAGTGACAATCAAGTCACTGCACCAGCGGCCAGAAAAATCAGCAAAAAAAGATGCCGAAAAATTTTGTCATGTCGAAATAAGGCAGTAACTTTGCAACGCTTTTGACAGGGAAACATGGTCAAAGCAAGACTCCGTAGCTCAGTTGGTAGAGCAACTGACTCTTAATCAGTGGGTCGAGGGTTCGAGCCCCTCCGGGGTCACAGCAGTAATAAGAGAACGAGGAGAGTTTGCCGAGATGGCAAGCTCTTTTTTTGTGCGGCATAGTAGGGACACGGCGTGCCGTGTCCGCCGAGCAACAAATACAATTGCCAGACTTACAGCAACCTATCGACGCGAACACCTCCGCGCCATGTCACTACCCTGACCGCACAATCACACGCGGTCTGCGCATTATGACAGCACGAGGGCATACCGATTGGTTTCAGCACGCCCTCGCGTCGTATCAGTATGTGTTTCGCTGCGGCTTACTTGACCTGCTTGGCAGGCGCTGCCGTAAGCGGCGCGGCATTGTCTTTCTCTGCGGGAGCAAGCCCGAGTATCGACACCTCAAAGAGCAGCACGCTGTTGTCGTCGAGGCCATACTGCTTCTGTCCGCCACGGAACATGTCTACTGCCGGGAATGCGAATGTCGCAGCCCCGCCCATCTTCATCGTGGATATCGCCTTTGCCATCGGAGATTCAAAGCCGAAAGAGCGGCCAACGACCACCTCCTCGGGAAGCTGCGGCAGCTTGACATCCTTGCCGTTCATTTCCTTGACGGCCAGCTTGACTTTCACGCGGTCGCCCTCTTTCAGGGTCTCGCCGCTGCCCGGTTTCGACACCTTGACCATCAACCCCTCGCCGCTGGCGGTGAACCCGCGCTTCGCGAGCGGAGCCATAGCACTGACAGCAGCGTCATGGTCCTTGCGCACCTTCTGCTCCTGAACGCGCTGCATCAGCGTCTGGAATTGCTGCATGACCTGAGGGTTCTTGGTTAACGAGTCGTTCTGGAGAGCGTATGCCAGCCCGGTCAGCATGATGCTGTTGTTGATGTCCAGCCCGAGCTGGTCCTTGAAGTTCTTGTTGGTCATAGCCGCCTGAACACCGGCGGTGATGCCCGCGATGTAAGCCTCAGACTTGCCGTCAAACATTCCCATTGACGCACGCAGCCCCTTGATGAAGTCAGCACGCCCGGCATCAGTCTTGAGCGTAGAGTCCTGCTGTGCCATCTGTTCATAGTAGTACGCTATGTTTATGCCCTGATAATAAGAGGCAGAGTCAGCAGTGTTGGAAACGCCGGCCTCTTTGATGTCCTTGCCCGTGACGTTGCCTCCGTCGCAAGAAGCCAGCAACAGGAGGGACGCAACCGCTCCTGCGGCAAACAGTTTCAGTTTCATAATATCTGTTCTTTATTTCGTCTTTGTCATTTTATTGTCGGCCGCCGAGGGCGTGTCGGGTGTCACGGCAGCGATACTGTCTTCTGCAGCCGCAGCCCGAACGTCAGGCGCGTCCACCTCCACGGTGTCGCCCGTCGGCACCATGTTCTCCATGGTGCGTCCCTTGCAGCCCGTGGCGGCAATAGCCAGCACTGCCATACCGGCGGTCAGGAGAAACAGCTTTCTCATTTTCCGTTGACCTTGATGAGTTCAACCTCGAAGATCAGGTCAGCGTTCGGGGGTATCGGCCCTCCCGGTGTGCCCTGCTCGCCGTATGCAAGGTTGCTCGGTATGTAGAACACAGCCTTGCCTCCAGTCTTCATCAGCTGCAAGCCCTCAGTCCAGCCCTTGATTACGCGGCTCAGAGGGAATGTGGCGGGTTCGCCGCGTTCGACAGAACTGTCGAACACTGTGCCGTCCAGTAGCTTGCCAGTGTAATGCACTGTCACTTCGTCTGTTTCCTTGGGAGATGCGCCAGTGCCTTCAGTTACAGTCACATACTTCAGTCCCGAAGCGGTGGTCTTGTAGGCCACACTGTCGCCTGTCTGCTGGAAGTAAGCCGCGTTGTACACGCCTTCCTGAACAGGCTCTGATGCCGGCTCTGCCACTTGCTCCTGCTGCGCCTGTGCAGTATCGGTAACGTTTTCAGCCTTGCTCTTGCTGTTGCAAGATGATGCGCTCCACGCCAGCAACGCGCCGGCAGCTACGAATGCGAAACTTGTCATACGCCTCATTTCTTTACCACCTTTATGAGTTCGACTTCAAATATGAGGGTTGAGTGCGGGGGGATAGCGCCAGGTATGCCCTGTGCGCCGTAAGCCAGCTCGCTCGGGATGAAGAACATGTACTTGCCGCCCTCCTTCATCAGCTGCACACCCTCGGTCCAGCCAGGGATAACACGGTTGAGGGGGAACGTAGCAGGCTCTCCGCGGCTGACGGAGCTGTCGAAGACTGTGCCGTCCAACAGGCGGCCAGTGTAGTGCACTGTCACCTCGTCGGTGGCTTTGGGCGATTCGCCTGTACCCTCCTTCTCCACAGTATATTGCAGACCGGAGGCAGTCACCTTGACACCCTCGTTCTTGGCGTTCTCCTCGAGGAACTTCGCGCCAGCCTCTTTTGCGACCTTCGTAGCCTTAGCCTCCAGCTCCTGCAGGTATGCGTTGATGACCTGCTGAGCCTCGTCCGGCTTGACCTCCGGCTCCTTGTTCTCGAAAACGCATCTCACGGCATTGGTGAAATCCTCGATGTTCAAATCCTTTACGCCCATTCCGCGCAGTTGCTGACCCATGGCGAGTCCCCATGAATAACTCAGTTTGTCCATATAGAAATAATTATGTTACGCGCAGGGGCATCTGCCCAGACGCATTTATGCTCTGCAAAAGTAGTTCATAACGGCGACATGGTGTTTTGCGCCGCGTTAAAAATGCGTAATACCGCAACGCCAACAGCCGTGACTGCACGAAACATTTGCAGAAGACGGAAAAACGCCGTAACTTTGCACTGCTTTAAGCGAGTGGGTCTTTCTATAGAAGTAGTTTTTCTCAGAGTTGTGGTCAGATTTAATTCGCTGGAGCAATGGATTGTCTTATGGTGTAATGGTAGCACAGCAGTTTTTGGTTCTGCTTGTCCAGGTTCGAATCCTGGTAAGACAACTACCTGAAATCCAACCAATAAAGTCCTTAAAGTCCTTAAGGTCTTTAAGGTCTTCAAAGACCTTAAAACCACCGAGTTTATGCTCTCCAAAAATCTTACGCCATGGGTGAGCTGGTGAGGCACAGCAGCAACTACAAGATATTGCTGTCATACCAAAAAGCCGATACCATTTTCCAGCTGACCTACCACTTCTGCCACAAATATCTCACCAAGGGAGACCGCACCATAGATCAAATGGTGCAAGCTGCACGCAGCGGCAAACAGAACATCATAGAGGGGTGCGCAGCCTCTGCCACGTCGGCGGCGACGGAAATAAAATTGGTGAACGTGGCAAAAGCAAGCCTGAAAGAGCTGCTTGAGGATTTCGAGGACTACCTGAAAACACGAAATATGCGGCAGTGGGAACGCGGCTGCGCCGAATATGAGGCGATGTGCCGGCTCGGACGCAAGCACAACGACGCGGAATATTTCATGCGTCTCGCCGAAACAAGACCTGGCCATACGGTTGCCAACATGGTCATAATCCTGATTAACCAGGCTGACTACCTGCTGTTTCGGCAGCTTGAACGCCTCGAGGCGAATTTCCTGCACACTGGAGGCTTCAAAGAGCGCATGTACGCTTTGCGACGCAAGGAGCGCGGTCAATGACACATGAAGGAAGAAGAGTCACATCTCTCAATAAAAGGGGCTATACGATATTGAGGGGAGAGTCCGTTACAATAAGAAAATTCCAGAACCAATGGATATAGCATCAGTGGCCGGGACGATAGCGGCGATATGCATGATTTTCGGCTACCTGCCGCAAGCCGTGTACACTATCCGCACCCGCGAGACAGACAGCATCGCCGTGCCGACGTTCCTGCTCATGGGACTCGGCGCGCTGTTCTTCGTCATTCAGGGTGTCGCTATCAGCAACATTCCGCTGGTGGTCACCAACAGCATAACATTCCTGTGCAGCGCGGTCATATTCGGCATCAAGGTGTATAACGACCATTTCCGCGGGCGCGGCAAACGGCGCGAATAACAGGCAATAATCAGCCGCCGCATGACGTTATCCATAAGATGAAGACCAAGAGCGGAGGAACGCTTCGTGTGCGATACGCCTCGTTGGCACTGCTGTGCGCAGCTGTGCTGGCGTTCCTGTGCGCCTGTTCGACAAAGAAGAACACGGCGATGTCACGCAACTGGCAGGCGTTCAATACCCGCTACAACGTGTATTTCAACGGCTCGCAGCACTATATAGAGACGCTCAAGACCATGGAGCAGGGCTACGAGGACGACTATACGCGCACCGTCATGATGCACCCGGCGGAGGCACGTGCCAACAGCAAGCTGCCGCAGCCGCAGGGCGATTTCAAGCGCACTATCGAGAAGATGCAGAAAGCCATACAGCTCCACTCCATCAAGAAGAAGCCGGCGAAAAAGTCCGGATCGAAGAAGGAGAAGGAGTTCCGCGCCCGCGACGAGTTCAACCCGTTCCTGCACAATGCGTGGATGCTCATGGGCAAGAGCCAGTTCCTCGGCGGCGACTTCCTGGGCGCGGCAGCGACGTTCTTCTACATCGGGAAGCACTTCACCTGGCTGCCGCAGACGGTGACGGAGGCACAGCTGTGGGAGGCGTGGTCATACTGCGCCATGGACTGGCTGTATGAAGCGGAGAACATCCTGCAAAAGATAGACGAGCGGCGGCTGACAAGCAAGTCGCTGCGACATCAATATGACGTGGTACAGGCAGACCTCGCCGTCCGTGCCGGGCGGCTGGAGCAGGCTGTCCCCTACCTGCAACGCGCTGCCGAGGGAAGCCACGGCACACAGCGCAACCGCCAGTACTTCCTGTTGGGGCAGGTATACTCGCGCCTCGGCGACAAGAGCAAGGCCTACTATGCATACCAGAAGGCCGGAGGCGGCGCGTCAACGCCATACCGCGCCAAGTTCAACGCCCGCATCAAGCAGAGCGAAGTATTCACCGGCACGGACATCAAGGGCGAGGTCAGCGCGTTGAGGCGCATGGCCCGCTATGGCCGCAACAACGAGTATCTAGACCAGATATACTATGCTATCGGCAACCTCTACCTGTCGCGGCGCGACAGCACGGAGGCTATCAAGAACTATGCGCTCGCCATCGAGAAATCGACGCGCAACGGCATCGACAAGGCGTTGGCGCAGGTGGCTCTGGGCGGCATATACTTCACCATGGGCGACTATGTCAAGGCGCAGCCCCTCTATTCCGAGGCCATACCGCAGCTCAACGACAACTATCCTGACTACAAGGTGCTGAAGCGGCGCAGCGACGTGCTGGACGAGCTGAGCACCTACGCCGGCAACGTCCACCTGCAGGACTCGCTGCTCACGCTCGCCAAGATGACCCCGGAGGAACAGGAGAAGGCGTGCCAGAAGCTCGTGGACGAGCTGAAGAAGCGCGAGAAGGAGGAGCAGGATGCCGCCAAACGCGAGGAATACCTCGCCGAACAACGCGCCAAGGGCGACCAGAACACCAACAAGAACGCCCCGACGCAGTACCAGATGAACACTGACAAGTCGTGGTATTTCTACAATACGCAAGCCAAGAACACCGGCAAACAGGAGTTCCAGAAGCGGTGGGGCGCACGCAAGCTCGAGGACGACTGGCGGCGGCGCAACAAGAACACGTTCTCGCTCGACGACATCTCCGACACCGACAGCGAAGTGCCGGACTCGCTCGCTAACGCCTCGCCCGAGGAGCGTGCCGCCGCCGACAGCATCAACGCCGCCTCCGACCCGCACAACATAGAATACTACCTGGCGCAGATACCCAAGACCGAAGAGGAGATACAGAACTGCAACGACATCATACAGGAAGGCCTCTACAACATGGGCGTGATACTCAAGGACAAGCTCGACGACTACCCCTCGGCCCGCAACGAGTTCAACCGCCTCGAGGAGAGCTATCCCGACAACATCTACCGCCTCGACGTATACTACAACATGTACCTTATGGCTGTGCGCGAGGAGGACACCGCCGAGGCTGAACGCTGGCGCAGCAAGATACTGACCGACTTCGCCGAAAGCACATACGGCAAGGCAATGGCAGACCCTTCATATTTCAACAACCTGCGGCGTATGTACATACGTCAGGAGGAGATGTATGCCGAGACATACCAGGCGTACCTGAACAACGAGAACAAGCGCGTGCGCTCGCTCGTGGCTGACGTGACGGAGGAATACCCGCTGTCGCCGCTGATGCCGAAGTTCGTGTTCCTCGACGCGCTGAGCTATGTCACCGAGGGCAACACCGAGAAATTCCGCGAGCGGCTGCAGGAGCTCCTCGAGAAATGGCCTGACACCGACATGACCGATATGGCCTCTGGCATGCTGAAAAACCTGAAGCAGGGCATGACTATCAAGGGCGGCATGGGCAACAGCCGCGGCATGCTGTGGGACACCCGTCTCACAGCTGACGGCGGCGACACGCCTACGGACGCAAACGGGCAGCCCGCCAACTTCGAGCATGACCCCAACTCGCCCCAGTATCTCGTGCTGGCCTTCCCCCGGGACTCCATCAACTCCAACCAGCTGCTGTACGACGTGGCGCGCTTCAACTTCTCGACATTCACCACACAAGACTTCGATTTGGAGCAGATGGCTTTCGGCAACGTAGGTCTGCTGATAGTCAAGGGCTTTGCCAACGTGCGTCAGCTGGAGCATTACCGCACTGTCATGGCACAAGCCCCGCTGCCGGTATTGCCAGAGGCTGTGCGCCCTATCATGATAAGCCGCCCCAACTTTGAACTGTTGCTGCGCGAGGGACGTTCTTTCGATGAATACTTCCGCTACGAGGAGAAGGCTGCCGTCGAGCAGACGGAAGAGGCTGTCGCAGGCACGGCTGACGATGTCGCAGAGCCTGACGCAACCGACGAGCCAACGCCCGAAACCGCTGCCGAACAAGCGGCTGAACCCGCTGAAACTCCGGCAGAAGAGCCTTCGTCCGAACTGGCAGAAACCCCGCAAGGGGAAACGCCCGGAGAGACACCGCAGGAGACTCCCGCCGAAACGCCGCAGCAAGAAGCGGCTCAAGAACCTACACAGCCGGAAGAGGAAGCTGCTCCGGCTGAGCAATGACATAAACAACCGTTAACGCTTTTTACTATGGACCGCATCCTTTGGGCAGACGATGAAATCGATTTGCTGAAACCCCATATATTGTTCCTGAAAAACAAGGGCTACGATGTCGTGACCGTCAGCAACGGACGCGATGCCCTCGATGCCCTCGACAACGAGAAATTCTCGCTCATAATGCTCGACGAGAACATGCCCGGCCTTTCCGGCCTCGAGACCCTCGAACGCATCAACCACGCCCACCCGGACATTCCCGTAATCATGATTACCAAGTCCGAGGAGGAGAACCTGATGAACCAGGCTATCGGCAACAAGATTTCTGACTACCTCATCAAGCCGGTCAACCCGATGCAGATACTGCTGTCGCTCAAAAAGAACCTGCACAGCGGCGAGCTGGTGGCAGCACAGGCATCGACAAGCTACCAGCAGGACTTCGGCAAGATTGCACTGCAGATCAACCAAGCCGCCTCGCTCACCGAGTGGATGGACATCTACCGCCAGCTCGTGTTCTGGGAGCTGAAGCTCGCCGACGCGGAGTCCAACCTCGACGAGATGCTGCTGATGCAGAAACGCGACGCCAACGCTGGCTTCTGCAAGTTTGTCAAGCGCAACTACGAGGAGTGGGTCAACGCCGAGACGCGCCCGCTCATGAGCCCTGACATCTTCAAGCACAAGCTGTTCCCGATGCTCGACAAGGGGGAGAAAGTATTCTTCATACTCATCGACAATTTCCGCCTCGACCAGTGGCGTGTGGTGCAGCCGCTCATGGCGGAGATGTTCGACATCTCCGAAGACCTGTACACGGCCATCCTCCCCACCTCAACGCAGTATGCCCGCAACTCCATTTTCGCCGGACTGATGCCTGCGCAGATAGCCTCGATGTACCCGCAGTACTGGGTAGAGGAGGACGAAGACGAGGGACTGAACGTGCATGAGGGGGAACTCGTGGGGACGCAGCTCGCACGCTTCCGCAGAAAGGACAAGTATTCGTATACCAAGCTGAACGACTCCGTTTCCTGCGAGAAGTTTCTGCAGCGCATCAACGACCTGAAGGACAACAACCTGAATGTCGTCGTCCTCAACTTTATCGACATGCTCTCACACGCTCGCACCGAGTCGAAGATGATACGCGAACTCGCAAACTCTGATGCCGCCTACCGCTCGCTGACAGAATCATGGTTCCGCCACTCGTCGGCGCTCGACCTCTTCCGCCGCATAGCCTCGATGGGCTACAAAGTTGTGCTGACCACAGACCATGGCACTATCCGTGTAGACAAGCCGATCAGGGTAGTCGGTGACAAGAACACCAACACCAACCTGCGATACAAGGTGGGCAAGAACCTGAAATACAATGCCAAACAGGTATATGAGATGCACGAGCCAAAACGTTTCGGACTGCCCTCGCCCAACGTATCCAGCGAGTTCATCTATGCCCTGAACGAGGATTTCTTCTCCTATCCCAACAACTACAACTATTATGTGCAGTACTATACCGGGACATTCCAGCACGGAGGCATTTCCATGGAGGAGATGCTCGTGCCGCTCGTGACGATGTCCCCGAAATGACCTGCGGCATGAGAAGAAGGTGTCCCGTATTGCTGTGGCTGGCGGTGGTCGTAGCCGCGTTCCTTACACGGACGTATGCCGTGGGCAACAGCCCTGCCGCCCCGATTGACACGGACTCGCTGCGCCGCGCCCTGATAGCGCGTGCCGACACTGCCGATGCCGCCGAAGTGTTCCGCCTCTCCGCAGTCTTCGAACGCGGCGTGCCGGGCGTCGCCGCCGACAGCACAGTGGCGATGCTGTTGCTCCAGCGTGCCGCCGACATGAAGTCGCCAGCCGCGCTCAACTACCTCGGCTTCAAGTATTACCGAGGCGAGGGCGTGCCTCGTGACGCCCGCCGCGCACTGACGCTCATAGAAGAGGCTGCGCAGCTCGGCGATGTACGCAGCTACAACAACCTCGGGTGGCTGCTCGCCGAGGGGGAACTCGTGGAGCGCGACTATGCCAAAGCCGCATACTGGCTGCGGCGTGCCTCCGACGGCGGCGTGGCTACCGCCTCCGCCATGCTCGGCGACCTCTACGCTCGCGGCGAGGGCGTGCCTTGCGACACCCTCCGCGCCGACTCCCTCTACACCCTCGCCATAGACCGGGGGCTGGGAGATGCGCAGCTAAAGCTGCTCGCGCTGCGAGGCGACAGCTTCCGCCAGCTGTCCCCCGAAGAGGCTGTACGCCTCGGGCTGCGCCATTACCTGCGCCGTGGCCCGACTGTCGGCGTGTTCCTGTTTCGCATAGCCGCCGAAAAGGGGGATGCCCGCGCCGAAGCGTTGCTCGGCGATGCCTGTTCGCGTGGTATCGGCACGCCATACGACCACAACCTCTCGACAATCCACTTCTATCGCGCTGCAACAGCCGGATATGCCCCGGCTCAGTTTGTCATCGCCGAGATGCTCGATATGTTTCCCGACGCATTGCAGCAGATACCCGACTATGCCCTGCCGCCAGGCACGCAGCGCAACAGCTCACAGCAATACTGGTACGAGCAAGCCGCCGGAGCCGGCATCACCGACGCGCAGACTGCCGCCCAAACTATGTTGAAACTTCAATAACAATATGACTATGAAACTGATTACCCGATTTCTGATGTGTGCCGCCGTGATGCTGGCAGCCGTTACGTCACCCCTCTCCGCACAAGATGACTTCATCCTCGGCGCAGACATCTCCGGGGTGTCTTACCTCGAGAGCCAAGGCGCGAAATTCTATGACACCGCCGGCCGCGAGCGCGACCTGTACTTGCTGATGAAAGACTACGGCATCACCGGCGTGCGGCTGCGCGTGTGGGTAGACCCGACAGACGGCTTCTGCTCGCCAGAGGACGTGCTGCGCATGGCATTGCGTGCCAAGAACGCGGACATGCCCGTTATGGTCGATTTCCACTACTCAGACTGGTGGGCAGACCCCGCCAAGCAGAATATCCCCGCACGCTGGCGAGGCATGGGCTACGAGGAGATGCGCGGTGCGCTGCGCGAGCATACCGCCTCGACGCTCCAGATGCTCCGCGCCCACGGCGTGGACGTGCGCTGGGTGCAGGTCGGCAACGAGACCACCCACGGCATGCTCTGGGACATGGCGCGTGCCGAGACGCAGATGCCGCAATACGCCGGGCTTACCGCCGCCGGATATGATGCCGTCAAGAGTGTATACCCCGACGCGGCAGTGATAGTTCACCTCGACAGCGGCTTCGACAGCGAGCTGTACAACCGCATATTCGACGGCTTGAAGCGCAACGGCGCGAAATGGGACATGATCGGCATGAGCCTGTACCCATTATGGAGCATGCAGGACGGCAGCGTCAGCAGTGCGGAGGAACTGCTGCGCCGCGCCGTGGAGAACATACGCGCCCTGAAAGCGAAATACGGCACTGACATCATGATAGTTGAGACAGGCGTAGAGGCGAACTCCCCCGAAGAGGGAAAGAAATTCATATCCTCGCTGATAAGCGCAGCCCAGAGCGAATGCAACGGCGCGTGCCGGGGCGTATGGTACTGGGCGCCCGAAGCCGACGGCGTGCTGGACGGCTACAAGCTCGGCGCGTTCCGCAACCGCCGCCCCACCGTCATCATGGACGCATTCCGCCAAGCAAAATAGGCACACAATTAAGTAATTATTCCAAACAGCCGTTCAGCGGCAAGGTTGGAGAGTGTGTCAAAATTGGCGCAGCCAAAGTAGGGACACGGCGTGCCGGCAAATTAGGGACACGGCGTGCCGTGTCCGCAACCAAGTCATTGCAAATCAAATAATTACACCACCATTCTTCGGACACGGCACGCCGTGTCCCTACTTGGCTGCGCATAAACGAGAGGGTGTGTCAAATTAAGCACACCCACCTACCCTGCTGTGCGAAAACACGCACCTCAAGCGTTAATTGTGGCGTTAAAATTTAACATCGAGGTTAAAGTCAGGCTTCGGCTTGGATATTTAGACATAGTGAACTAACTTTGCACTCACAAACAATGTGTCCTAAACCTTCAGGCCAACGACACCAATAACTAAACAACCAACAACCACGTATTATGAAGAAAATCTTCAGCGCGGGTACAGCCCTGCTCATCGGACTGTTCGCAGTCGGGGTTTCATCATGCAGCAATGACGACATGCCGGCTCGCGTGAACGAAAACACAGCCAAATTGGCTCCAGAAGAGTATCTTACCATTTCCTACAATGGCAAGAAGTATGCAAACGTGCCCACTGCATACGACGAGAACGGAGACTTCGTGTTCCTCGACACCGAGTTCTCCGAAATCTACAACAAGGAACTCAAGAACTGCTTCTCGATGTCGGTCAACCTCATTGACGACAACACAATCGAGATGTACAAGAGCCTCGAGGAAAACCTGACCAGCAAAGAAATCTCAGCCCAGAATCTTGCAGAACAGTCTGCTCAAATCACTCGTGCGGTTGCAAACCCGACATTGCCCTATATCGGATTGGTCTACCTGTATGACGACAAAAAATTCAATGACAGACACTTCGATTTCGGCATACTTCCAGGCGAAAGCCACATAGAAGAAGGGAATCTCAACAACCCCTACAAGTTCAATGACAAATGTTCTTCACTGAAAGTGGACAACAAATTGCCCAACGATGCAAATCAAGTATTCGATTTCGGCTCATACACTCTCAAATACACAGAGGTATCATTGGTGTTCATTGGATATGACGACAAATGGTTCTCAGACAGAACATTCACTGTAATTGCCAATGCCAATGTCCTGCGCGAATTCAAGGAACTGAAGAATTTCAATGACAAGATGAGTTCATTCAAGCTATTCTTTTGCCAGAAAGGGAAATATGTAGTTGAAGGCGCATCTAAATAAGACTAACTGACAGGAATACACAGAGTACACTTGTCTCGACAGGACAAGTGTACCCTGTACAATAAATTCAAACAAGACTATGGGAAAACTGCAATATTCACTTTGCGCTGTGTTCGCAGCACTATTGTTCATATCCTGTGACGACAAATATGAAGCCCCGGGAGTTATAACACCCCATAGCGGGCCGCGCGACTGGACTTACGACAGCAACCATTCGACAGTTTACATAGACGGAGTTGAAAATGCATCAGTATCTGAAATACGGGTTACTTCCAAACTTATCAATCTCGACGAAAAGAGGTACAGCAGCACTCTCAAGATAAAGGGGCTTAAGAAGAAAAAGAAAGTTACAGACGTAGTAGTTGAATATGTTCCTGACACATTTGAAGGCGTATTCGAGATGGATGGTACAACATACGATGTAACGGGTGAATTTATTGGGAGTCCATTTATTCCTGATGAAGCGAAGATAGTGGTAAACTTCACATCGAGGAAATGATGAAAAGCATACTTGCGGCGGGGGCTTTCGCGGCATTGGCGGCTGTCCCTGCCTTTGCGCAAACGACCTCTGACTCCGTGCCGACACAGACGCTCGACGAGGTCATAGTCACGGCAAGCGACGCGCAGCGCAACCTGAAAGCGGCGGAAATGGGCCGCCACGTGATAAGCGGCGACGTTATCCTGAAGCTGCCGGTGCTGTTCGGCGAGCCTGATGTGGTCAAGACCTTGCAGACGCTCCCGGGCGTGGCGCAGGGTGTCGAGGGCTTCGCCGGGCTTTATGTACACGGCGGCGACAATGACCAGAACCTGTTCCTGTACAACGGCCTGCCGCTGTACCATGTCAGCCATGTCGGAGGCATCTTCTCGTCGTTCAACGTATCGACCATCCACAACGTCGATTTCTTCAAGTCTGCATTCCCGGCACGCTACGGCGGACGCATCTCCAGCATCACCGACATCAAGATGAAAGCACCTGACTTCGAGCGGTTCACCGGCAAGTTCACCGTGGGGCTGCTCGCGGCAAACGGCTACATCTCCGGGCCGATAGTCCGCGACAAGCTCGCTTTCAGCGCGGCAGTGCGCCGCTCGTGGATAGACATCGTGGGGCTGCCGGCTCTTGCCATTTTCAATGCAATTCAGCACAAGGACGGCAAGAAGACCATTGCCGGCTATAACTTCATGGACTTCAACGCCCGCTTGGACTGGAAGGTCGGCGACGGCAAGATATACGCGATAGGATATTACGGCCGCGACTACCTCAAGATAGGCGACCGCAAGTTTGAGACCGACGACAGCGGTTATTCATACTATCCCAACCCCGACGGCACATCCATGGCAGTCGAAGAAGACACGAAATTCTTTGACGAGAACACCAACCGCCTCGTGTGGGGCAACTGGGGCGTGTCGCTCAATGCCGACTACCGCCTCGGCGGCGGCATGCTGACCGGCTCGGTGTACTATACGCGCTATTTCTCAAGTTACCGCCAGAAGCAGGAGCATCAGAACGACCTTTCCGACCCCTCGACATACGGCTACTCCATCAACGGCACGAAAAACTCAATCGCCGACATCGGCGTTAACGCGCAGTATATGCAGCAGTTCGGGCTGGTCTACCTGCTCAAGCTCGGCGCAGGGTATGTCCACCACAACTACCATCCCGACGGCATCGAGAATGAGTATCGCGACGCTGACAGCTACCGCAACGACAACAACGGCAACCCGCAGGTGCGGTCAAATGAGGTGTTCGCATACGTTGACAACCTGTTCAACTTCGGCGAGTGGGCATCGCTCGATGCCGGGCTGCGCTTCGTAAGCCACCGCATCGGGGGACGCTCCTTCCCGCGCCTCGAGCCGAGGGCTTCAGTGCGCGTCAACGTGACCGAGGACTACAGCATCAAGGCCTCGTATGCCCGCATCAACCAGTATGTGCAGCAGGTGTCGAGCAACTACATAAGCCTCCCAACCGACCTGTGGCAGCCTGTGGGCAAAGGACTCGAGCCGCTGGGCAGCGACCAGTATTCCGTGGGCGTATACGGCAACCTTCCACGCGAGATGTTCTTCTCCGTCGAGGGGTGGTACAAGCAGATGCGCAACCTGGTGGAATACCGCGAGGGCATCTCCTCAATCGACCCTAAGCTCGACTGGGACGACAAGATCACTGGCGGCAAGGGGTGGGCTTACGGCGTTGACCTGAGCGTGACCAAGGAGTTCGGCAAGGTGAGGGGCACTGTCAGCTACGGCCTGATGTGGAACTGGCGCAAGTTTGAGAAGCTGAATGGCGGGCTGAAATTCCCTGCCAAGTTTGACAACCGCCACAAGATAAACATCAACGCCACCTACCGTCTGAACGAAAAGATCGAGTTCAATGCCGGGTGGACATTCATGACCGGCAACCGCATGACCGTCGCGCTCTACAACTATGACGAGCCAGGCGACTTCTTTCCCGACGCACCGACCACCGGCACCGGTCCCAATGAGTCTGACAGTTCACTGACCGAGGGAATAGGCTACTATTCGGGGCGCAACAATGTGCGGTTGCCAGCATACCAGCGGCTCGACATCGGCATGAGCCTCTACAAGAAGCTCAAGAACGGACACCGCTCTATATGGAACTTCAGCCTCTACAACGCCTATTGCTACATGAACGCGATGACGATAAAAAAAGAGGACACGGGGTATGGCACGATTGACCGCAATTTCCGCAAGCTGTGCCTGCTGCCCGTCATACCCTCCGTTTCATACACATACGAATTCTGACAAAATGAGACACCCGATACCATGCCTCGCCGCTTGCATCGCGCTCATGGCTTTTGCGACAAGCTGCTACCAGGACATAGACCTCGACAAATACAAGGGGCAGGAGGGCGAGAATATGCTGACCCTCAACTCGATAGTCAACCCGGATTCGACTGTCGCGGTGGCTGCCACGCGCACTTACTTCTATTCAGACGACCACCCAGACCATGACTATGTCACTGGCCTCGACATCGCGCTCTACATCAACGGCGAGCCGCGAGGCACATTGACCTACAACGAGAACAGACACCTGTATATGTCTACGGTCAAGCCCCTCGAGGGTGACGAAGTGGAGTTGCGCACCGTATACGACAGCAAGCCGGTCAGCTGCAAGGGCATAATCCCGCGCAAGATATGCATCGAGAGCATCGACGCTTCGGTGCGCGGCCCATTATATGTGTATACCGGCTCCGATTACATAGTCTCATACGAGGTGAAGTTCACCGACCCGGCAGACGAGGAAAACTATTATTTCCTGCAATACGACAAGACCAGCCACATGCTCCCGGGGATAACCATGGGGGAGCGTGATTTCACCGACGAGTATGTATTCCAGCAGCTCGCCCGCCGCATCAACGCCGTTGTGCCAGGGTGGGAGCCGTACAGCCCAGACGGGTTGCCATTCTCCGACTACGGCATTGACGGGGAAACGCACACCCTCTTGGTGAAGGAGATTTTACAGACGGACGGGTGGTCTTTTCCGCCCTCCAATACGGAGGTAACGATGCCTCGCAAGTTCATGCTGTACGCCATTTCGCGTGACTACTACGAATACCTCGTCAGCGTGCTGTACAACGACCCGCTCTCCGACGGGCTGCACGGCGGCATGGTGGACATAGGCGTGAGCGAGCCGATGAAGTACTACAACAACATCGACGGCGGAGCGGGCGTATTAGGAACATACTCGCTCGACACCAAGGACTTGGACGTAATGCCGCTTCTGCGCCGCTTGCCCGAATAACCTGCTCTCACTTGCGGCGTTTAAGGAGGTATGCGCGAGCGTCGGCAACTTCGGGCAAGCGCAATGCGCACGCCAGCGCGACGTATGCCACGGCGGCTACCGCGATGCGCAGCGCGAGCTGAACGGCAGCCACTTCCGTCACCAGCGACAACCCCCACCCGGCGGTGAGGGCGACGGCGCTCAACGCCAACGCCGGCACCATGTCGGCGAGCATATACCGCACCGGGCACGAGGTCTTGCGCGAGGTGAGCAGCAGCACATACACCCATGTAATAGCAGAGGCGACCATCTGCCCCCACACCAACGCCTCGACAGTGCCGATGAATATCGTCACCGCCAACGCCACGAGCATAGCCACGTCCTTGACCGTCTCAACCACCACCAGCGACCCGGCACGACCGGCAGCAAGCAGGTAATTGTTGTAGGCGGAAATGAAGATGATGAACACGCCGCGCAGCGAGAGTATCTGGAACAGGGGTATGGCATCGTCCCATTTCGTGCCGAACAGCGTGTGGAACAGCGGCGTGGCTATCATGGCAAGCCCCGCCATGAGCGGCACGACCGTCAGCGCGGCAAACCGGTCAACGCGCCGCATATAGCGCACAAACTCGGCAGCGTTGTCCTGAAAGCGCGACAGCAGCGGCACGAAAGTGGCGGTGATGATCTGCGACAGCGACGCTGTCCCCATCTTGCTCCACTTGTCGGCCTGTGTGTACACGCCCAGCATCCCCAGCGACCAACGCCCGATGACGAAGGTGTACAGGTTGAGGAAGAACGTGTTGAGCAGCGAGCTGGAGAACACCCCCATGCCTACGCGGCGGATGCTGCGCATCGACTCGCGGCTGAACACCCACACGGGCCGCCACCGCACCGCCAGCCACAGCCATGCCGTCTTGACAAAAGCGAGGCTCACCGTCTGCCACACCAACGCCCACACGCCCCAGCCCGTCACGGCGAGCCAGATGCCCACCGCTCCCGACACGGCAAGCCCGGCGAGGTTGCTCAACGCTATCTGGCGCACCTCCATCTGCTTCATCAGGCGGTTGGTCTGCACGATGCCCAGCGCATTGAGGATGAACGACAGGAACATCACACGCGACAGCAGCACAAGCCGCTCGCTGCGGAAGAAATCGGCTATCAGAGGTGCGGCAAACCACAAAAGCATGTATATCCCCACCGCCACGGCGGTGTTGAACCAGAACACCGTGCTGTAGTCGCGCTCGTCGGTTTCTTTCTTCTGCAACAGAGCCGCGCCAAAGCCGCTGTCTACAAACACTATGGCGAATGCCTGAAACATCGCTATCACGCCCGTCAGGCCGTAGTCCTCACGCGAGAGCAGGTTGGCAAGCACAACGCCTATGACCGCGAGCGCCACCTGTTGCGACACACGGTCTATCGTGTTCCATTTCAGCGTCCGCGCCGTCCGCTGCTTCAGCGACTGGCCGGGCGCGTTGTCCGCATTGCCTTCCATTGCAGTGCAAATATAGCGAATTGCCCCCGAACCGCCAACATTTTCCGCCACAGCCAGCCGCGCATCTTCGGAAAACGCACCTTTTCACCCCTTCAAAATCGCGGAAAACGCACCTTTTTGAGGGTCATTTTTCGCGGAAAACGCACCAGTCCAAATAAAGCCGCTGATTTACAACAATATGGCAATCCACCCAAAACTCGGTCCTCCGATTGGCTCTAAAAAGTAATCTCAGAGAACTCTGAGAACTCTGACAATCCACCCCAAGCGGCAATGCATTGCTGAGCGGACGCACACAGAGAGAGAGTCCCTACATTTCAGGGTATTTATGGGAGAAACAGGGGTGCATTTTCGGACGCGGAAATTTTTCAGTTTCGGCGAAAGGCAGTAATTTTGCACAGCGAATTTAACGGCGATAACAAGGGATGTTAACGGCAAATTCCATACGTCTGAAGATGCAAGCCAGTGCTGCGGCATATATGCCGGCAGCGGCGTTGGCGTGCCTTGTCCTGACAGCCTCGTGCGGACGGGGCGACAGACACGTGCAGGACAGCAAAGTCCATGAAGTGAAGCCCTTTCATGCAGACAATGACATAGGCATGACGGTGCGCAGTCTGACAGACGCGCTGCGTGTGGGCGAGCCTTTCGACTCGTCGGCATACGATTTCACCGGCATACTCACCGACGGCGTGGGCGCGCCGCTGTACATCGACTCGATGAGCAACCCGGGGACATGGCGCGTGCGTATTGCCGCGCCGACACGCGCCGAAATCACCAACCTGCACGGCGGCGACCTGGTGGGCAATGACCTGGTAGGCTACCTGTCGTATTGCCTCGACCTGAAACGCGAGCGCATGGTGAGCCATCACCGCAGCGAGAGCAGCGAGGAGCGCGTATACCGCACAGACCACGGCTACATCACCTTTGAGGGGATGGGCGACGAGGGGCTGGAGGGATGCCGCATAGTCATCTCGATCTCAGACACCATATACTGACACGCCCACCCTACGCGCCTGACGGCTACTGCCCAGTCAAGTCGCGGTAAATGTCAAGCGCGGCCTCTATCTCGTGCGGCTCGACGGACACGTAATCGACTCCCTTGCCTATGTTTTGCAGCAGCGTGAAAAGCACTTTGCCGTCATTGAGGTTCTTCTTGTCGCCGGCCATAATCTTCAGCAGCTGCGGATAGTCGCTGCAGCTGACTGCAATCCTCGGGAACACGGCTTTCAGGAAATCTGCGTAGCGGTATATCTCCCCGGAGGGCAGCGCGAGCCGTAAATGGCTTAAGATGAGCGCAACAAGGATGCCGTGAGCCACGGCAATGCCGTGGGGCAGCACATTGCCCCGGGCGAGTGTCATCGACTCGAATGCGTGGCCGCAAGTATGCCCGAAATTGAGCATCTTGCGCATACCCGCCTCATGGGGGTCACGGCACACCACGAAGCTCTTGCGGCGGCAACACTCCTCTATCAGGGACACGAGCGAGGAGGGGTCGTCAGCCCGCGACGCTGCATCAGGGATATTGTGGACAAGCTCGTCGAGCTGTGGCGCAGCCTCCATTATCCAGCCGGCAAGTCCCTTGTCAAACAGGTATCCGGTCTTGAGCATCTCGCCGTATCCCGACAGCAGCTCTTCGTGGGGCAATGACTTGAGCGCAGCGATGGGGATGCAAGTGTGCTCTGGCATGGCGAACACGCCTATCTGGTTCTTCAGTCCGCCGAAGTTCACGCCGGTCTTTCCGCCCACGGCGGCATCTACCGCGCCGAGGAGCGTGGTTGCAACGTGGGCGAATTTCACTCCGCGACGGTATGTGGAGGCCGCAAAGCCGCCGATGTCCGTGACCATGCCGCCGCCTACGTTGATGACAAACGAGCTGCGGGTCATGCCGAGGCGAAGCATCTCCGTCCATATATACTCCGCCGATTCGATGGTCTTGTTCTGCTCGCCGGCGGGGATAACTATAGTCGGCGCGGACAGCAGCGGGTCGCCGGGGGTGATGATGCCGGGCAGCAAGGGGCTGACATTGCTGTCGGTGATGACAACGATGCTTTTAGCAGACAAGCCCGGGACATGCCCAGCCAGTTCGTTGAGTCCGAAGGTGTTGCAGACAGTTACATTCATGGTTTCCGGGATATGACGAGTCTTGGGAGCGTGTCAGCAAATTCCTCCATTGAGGGGAATATCATGTCTGCGCCTTCGTCAACAAAGGACTGACGCGCTATCGGGCCTGTGGTGACAGCCACGGTGAACAGCCCGGCGGCGATGCCTGCCCGCACGCCCAGGGGCGCGTTTTCTATCACTATGGCATGGGCAGCGTCAGTGCCGGCTATTGCCAGCCCGCGCAGGTATGGTTCGGGGTGCGGCTTGCCGTGAGTAACATCGAGAGCGGTGATACGGTCGGCTGAAGCGAACACGCCAGGGTAGTCGCGGTCGATGCGCGAGATGACGGAGGACTGCCCCGAACCGGTCACAAGGACACACCTCACGCCTGCACAGCGCAGCGAGGCGAGCATACTGTCTGCGCCAGGCATCAGCACGACCTCGCCCATTTCGCGGAACAGCTGCGTCTTTCGGGCATAGAGCCGCTTCTTCTCCTCGTCGGGGAGCGTCACGCCGCGCTCGCGCTGCATCACCAGGTCAATGGTCGCGCTGCCGGTCATCCCCTCATAGCCGAAGAACTCGTCGGAGGTGACATCCACGCCGATTTCGGCAAACATACGCTGCCAGGCCAAAGCATGGTGAGGCATCGAGTCATACAGCACGCCGTCCATGTCTATGAGTGCTGCACGCAAGGGAGAGGGGAAATGTCGGGGGTTGTCTTGTGTCATGGCAAAGGGGACTGTCATTTCATGTAAACATCGGCGAGGCGGCTCACCTCGTCAGCGAGCATGGCACGGAGTTCGGGTGGCTCGAGAGCCTCAACCTCAGCTCCGAAGCTCAACAACTCATGCACAAGCTCGTAGTTGAGCTTGAGGCGGTATGTAAATATGGAATAGTCCTGGTGCAACTGTTCCTGCTGGGAATGGTGCAAAGGCAGGGCACGCAGGTATTTGGCCTGACGCGGCGTAGTGCGAATGCGCACATCGCGCACACTGGCGTGCGACGAGGTTATGCCGATGATGTCGGCAAAGAAGCCCTCCGGGCTTGTGCCTTCAGGCATTTCAAACTCCTCGCCGGTGAGCGTCATCTCCTTGACGCGGTCGAGGGCGTATGTGCGTATGCCGCGCGAGGGCGAGGCCGGGTCGTCGCCCTCCTTGAGGCCGACCATATACCACCGCTGCTTGTACAGGCGCAGGAAATAGGGGCGGTAGTGTATGTCGTGCTCCACGCGCGAGCGGTTGAAACCAGCGTAGGAGAATATGATTTTCTCGTGGTGCGCCGCAGCCTCGATGGCGCGTGAGAGAAACTGCCGCGAGGAGGGCACGTCATCGACCATCACCATTGCGGCCGCGCTCTCGCCGCTCATGGCGGTGCGCACAGCGTATGAATCGAGCAGCCAGTTGGAGAACGCCTTGTCTCTTATTCCAGAGGGGCGTTTGACACGGTACTCGCCATCCTTGCCGCACTCGATGTCAATGTGGAAATTCTCCTCAATGGCGCGGCGGTAATGGAAGAATGTGCGTTCGGGTATGGGGTTGCCGTCGCTGAGGTGCGAGCGCAGCCACAGCTGGTTGAGCCGCTCGCGCGAGATGCTGCCGTAGCGCGTTATCGTGTCTACTATCCACACATACCGGGAGAAGAGGTCTCGTGCCATTTGCCTTGGAATTAGTTTATCGGTCGGTTTGGTCAATATTGCACAGGCGCACCTGCTGGTCGGGTTGAGGCGCAATCCCGCTCACGTCAAATGAGGCGTATGTGCGGCGGTTGACGTATGCCCCGTCCTCGGGGAGGTTCTCCCCCACCAGATAGCAGTCTACGGTTCCTTGCCCCAATGTAGCCTCGTCAGCGACCATGGTGAAGCGCGTGTCGCGGGCATTGCTTTGCACCGTGAGTTGCATATTCAGGTAGTCGCCTACACGAGTGGCAGACAGCACTTTATAGCAGACGTGGCTCATGCGGCGTATCTCGTCCAGAGAATGTCTCCTGACCGTGCCGCTCGGTATCGCGGCGGCAGAGCGTATCACCGCCGGCACAGGGCGCAGGACGGTGTCGGCAGGGTTGGCTTGCCAATAGGCCACGATGCGCTGGCCGGCCTTTGCTCCTTCGAGCGTCTGGGAGCTGCTGAGGCGCACCACGGGCGACGAGGGTGTGCGCTGTATGTCGAGTTGCGTCCCCTGCCCCTCGCCGGAAGCCACGACAGTGGCAAAGTCAGTGAAACTGACAGGCGTGGGCTGCGGCGTGTCGTCGCTGCCGCAGGAGGGCAGCAAAGCCATCGCCAAGCACCACAGCAGCGTATACATCAACTTATTATTCATCACTGGCACCTCCTTCTCCTTGCTCGTCATTATCACTGTCGCTACGGGCATCCTCCACCGAGGTTATACGTCCGTCACGCATCGTCACCACGCGCTGCGCTATTGCGGCCAGAGCCGGGTCATGGGTAACGATGACGAAGGTCTGCCCCAGCGAGCGGTTCAGCTCCGCCATGAGGGCGAGTATTTCGTCACGGTTCACGCTGTCAAGGCTTCCCGTCGGCTCGTCAGCAAACACTATTTTGGGGCGGTTGACCAGCGAGCGGGCTATCGCCACGCGCTGCCGCTCGCCTCCCGACAGCTGCGCCGGCTTGTGCGTGGCGCGGTCTGATATGCCGAGCATCTCAAACAGCTCGCCGGCACGCGCCATCGCCTTCTGCCGCGACGCGCCCCCTATCATCGCCGGCAATGCCGCATTCTCAAGAGCCGAAAACTCGGGCAGCAGCTGGTGAAACTGGAAGATGAAGCCGATGTTGGCGTTTCTGAACTCCGAGAGGCGGCGGTCACGCAGCCGCGTCAGGTCAACGCCGTCATACAGCACCGTGCCTGAATCGGCGGCATCGAGCGTGCCGGCAACCTGCACCAGCGAGGTCTTGCCCGCGCCGCTCGGCCCCACTATTGCCATTATCTCGCCGTCGCGTATGGTCAGGCTGATGTCGTCCAGCACACGCAGCGAGCCGTAGCTCTTGTATATGTCATGCAGTTCTACCACAGTCGTTCTTATTGCTGTCCTCGCGCCGGGCTTCCGCCGCAAGGTCGTTTGTCACCTTTGCCGCCATGAAAATGCCGAAAGTCGCCGGCAGCGAGGCGACAGTCCCGTATGATGTGCGCTTGTAGGCAGAATCCACCTCGATGAGCGACGCAGTGTGCGGACGCTCTGTGCTTGCCACCACAGGCAGACGGCGACGCAGCCCCATGCGTTTCAGCCGCTGGCGGACTGCCCTTGCCAACCCGTCTTCGCGTGTCTCCCACAGGTCGAAGTATGACACCTGCGAGGGGTCAGTGCGCCCGCCCGCGCCCATCGACGAGATTACCCGCAACCTGTCCGTCAGGCAATGAGCCAGCAGCGCGACCTTCGGGGCGACGGTGTCTATGCAGTCCAGCACATAGTCGTAGCCGGGCAACAGCAGCTCCGCAGCGTTGTCCGGCGTCACTGACATCTGCAGCGTCACGAAGTCCACGTCAGGGTTGATGCTCCTCGCCCGCTGAGCCATGACCTCGGTCTTGGCCATGCCCACAGTGTCACGTGTCGCTATGATCTGGCGGTTCAGGTTGGTCACGTCCACCGCATCGGCATCGACCGCTGTGACATGCCCCACGCCGCTGCGCACGAGCATCTCCACGGCATAGCCGCCCACGCCTCCTACGCCCACCACCAGCACACGGGCTCGCGCGAGGGCATCGGCAGCATCGTCGCCTAACAGGCGGCGCGTGCGCTCGTCCCACCGCGAGGGGACAGCTGCTGTCGCATCATTCATCATAGCAGCAAAATTAGCGAAAAAAAACGTCCCTGCCAAGCCCCTTACGCCCCCTGTCACGCAAAACAGCAGAAAAACACGACTGACATTTGGTCATAACAGCAAAGGGTGTTAACTTTGCAGACAATTGTTAACACACGGAACAACGCAGACGCGACCCGACAGCCGCCGATGCACAACAGAAAACCTAAAACCTATGTTCACTATCCAAAGCAAGCGTGAACTTGCACCCCGCATCACCGAGATGAAGGTGCTTGCCCCAAGGGTAGCCCATTCGGCCATGCCCGGACAGTTCGTGATAGTACGCACAGACGAGCTGGGAGAGCGCATCCCCCTGACTATCTGCGACTATGACCGCGAAGCCGGCACCGTGACCATCGTCACACAGGCCATAGGCATCTCCTCGCAGAAAATCTGCGACATGAACGCCGGCGACAGCTTCGCCGACTTCGCCGGGCCGCTCGGCCTCCCATCCGACCTTACGGAACTCTCCGACGAGGAGCTGAGCCGCCTCAACATCCTGTTCGTGGCAGGAGGCGTGGGCACTGCCCCCGTCTACCCACAGGCCAAGTGGCTCGCCCAGCACGGCGTGAAAGCCGACGTGATAATCGGCGCAAAAACCAAGAGCCTCTTCACATACGTCGAGGAAATGCGACAGGTGGCAAACGTGCACCTCTGCACCGACGACGGCTCGGAAGGCTTCCACGGCATGGTGACAGCCCTCATGGAGCATCTCATCGAGAAGGAAGGCCGCCACTTCGACCGCTGCGTCGTCATCGGCCCGATGATCATGATGAAATTCGCGTCGCTCACCACCAAGAAGTACGGCATCCCCACCATGGCATCGCTCAACGCCCTAATGGTGGACGGCACCGGAATGTGCGGAGCATGCCGTGTAACCGTGGGCGGCAAGACACGCTTCACCTGTGTCGAAGGACCCGAATTTGACGCTCACCAGGTAGACTTCGACGAGGCTATGCGCCGCCAGAACATGTACAAAGGCGTACCCAAAACCGATCCCGAAAAACATAAATGCAACTGCCATGGCTAACAAGATACCCCGTGTCCCCGTGCGCGAGCAAGACCCGAAAGTCCGCGCAACAAATTTCGAAGAAGTATGCTACGGCTACAACGCCGACGAGGCACGCCTGGAGGCATCGCGTTGCCTGACATGCCCCAAGCCCCGCTGCGTGACACGCTGCCCGGTGCATATCGACATACCCTCATTCATCAAGAACGTCGCCGCCGGCGACTTCCGACAGGCAGCCCGCGTCATCTCCCGCGACAGCTCACTGCCAAGTGTCTGCGGCCGCGTTTGCCCGCAGGAGTCACAGTGCGAGGGAGCGTGCGTGCTCGGCATCAAGGGCGAACCCGTCGCTATCGGCAAGCTCGAGCGGTTCACCGGCGACTGGGCCATCCAGAACGAGGAGGAAGCTCCTGAACTGCCCGAATGGAACGGCAAGAAAGTCGCCGTTGTGGGGTCAGGGCCTTCAGGCCTCGCCTGCGCCTCCGACCTCGCCCGCCTCGGCTACAAAGTCAAGATATTCGAAGCCCTGCACAAAGTCGGCGGCGTGCTCGTATACGGCATCCCCGAATTCCGCCTCCCAAAAGACCGCATTGTCGCCAAGGAGGTAGAGGCCGTGAAACGCCTCGGCGTGGAGATAGAGACAGACGTTATCATAGGCCGCACCGTCACCATTGACCAGCTCATGGACGACGAAGGCTATGACGCTATATTCATAGGTTCGGGCGCGGGACTGCCACGATTCATGGGCATCGACGGAGAAAACCTAAACGGAGTGTTCTCCGCCAACGAGTTCCTCACACGCGCCAATCTGATGAAGGCATACGACGACTGCTACGACACTCCCATATATACCGGCAACCGCGTGGTGGTAGTGGGCGGAGGCAACGTGGCAATGGACGCTGTGCGCACTGCCAAACGCCTCGGAGCTGAAGCATTCATCGTATACCGCCGCAGCGAGGACGAACTCCCGGCACGTCGCGAGGAAGTGCACCACGCCAAGGAGGAAGGCATCGAGTTCCGCATGCTCACCAACCCGGTGCGCATCAACGGCGACGACAAGGGCACAGTGCGCTCAATCTCCTGCATACGCATGGAGCTCGGCGAACCCGACGCTTCAGGCCGCCGCAGCCCCAAACCCATTGAGGGCAGCGAGTTTGAGATAGAATGTGACGTGGTGATAATGGCTCTCGGCACAAGCCCCAACCCACTCATCAAGTCAACCACCAAAGGCCTCGACACCGACCGCAAGGGCTGCATAGTGGCTGACGAGGAGGGACAGACCTCGCGTCCCGGCATATTCGCCGGCGGCGACGCCGTGACAGGAGCTGCCACCGTCATCCTCGCCATGGGCGCAGGCCGGCGTGCAGCAAAGGCCATCGACCAGTACCTGCAACAGAAATAACAGCAATCCCCACTTCGGGCATCCCGTCCGGCGCTGTCCGGCGGGATGCCCCCATAAAACGCCGCCACACATGCCGTCTGCCCTGAAAGCACTTGCAGCCGTTGCATTAATGCTACTCACAGCATTGCTGTGCGAGGCCTCGGAACCAGAATCCATACGCCTCAAATGCCAGCACATGGCAGACTCATACGACTATACGAACCTGCGGCAGGAATCGGCGCGCCTGCACACCCTGGCGCGCCGTGCAAACGACAAACGCCTCGAGGCATACGCATGCTACTACCTCGCCGCTTCAGAGCTGAAAACAGCATCTATACGGGAGGCTCGCATCCACGCGCTCAAAGCAGACTCCCTGGCGTCGCTTATCCACAACGACACCGTAAAGGCCTCGGCATTAAACGTGCTCGGAATAATCGCCAATGAGTACGACGGCAACAACGCCCTTGCGCTGGGCTATTACCTAAGCGCGCTCGACTGCGCCTCCCGCAGCGAAAACAAGCGCACAACTGCAGGCGTTTACAGCAACATATCCCTGCTTTTCACATCTCACAACGACACCGCCGGGCTGCGGTACTGCCGCGAAAGCTACCGGCTCAGCCTTCAGACCGGAAAGCCGCAAGACACTTATTACCCCCTATGCAACCTCGCCACGGTATACCTGCTGAGAAATGACACGGCCAACGCATACCACTGCGCGATGAAAGCAGCAAAGCTCTCCCTGCAGTACAAGCTGCACCAGCCGGAACTCGCTCAGATACTGCTCGGCAGCGTGCTGAGGCTAATGGGACGCCGCAACGATGCGCTCGCAAGGCTCGACAATGCCATAGCCTCACTCAAACTGCGGAACCCGGCAAGCTCACTGCTGGCACAAGCCTACTTCGAGAAAGCCCGCATTTTAAGCGACATGCGCGAATACTCAGCCTCAAACAGCCTGTGCACAGAGGCGCTGGCTTGCTCAAGCTCTCTGGGCAACCGAAGCTTCGTGTCTGACATGTACGCCCTGATGGCCGCAAACTACGAAGCGCTCGGCGACAAACCAGCCGCACTCGAAGCCCTAAAAAACGAGAACAACGTAATCAAGTCTACCGTAAAGGTGCAAGACGCGACAATACACCGCGAAATAGAACGGACATTTGACCTGCTGCAAAAGGAAAAGCAACTCGGGCTGCGCGACATGCAGATTTCCCTGCACCGCCAGCGCATAGGCATCCTGGTCGGGCTGCTCGCCGTAATAGCAATAATCCTCTCTGTCGTGCTCGTGTCATACAGGAAGGAGAAACGCCTAAACAGGCGTATCGTCAGCCAGTTCAAGGAACACGATTCCCTCGAGCAGAAACTTATGGAAAAATCCGCCGCCGGAGGCCCCGCCGAAGAGACACAGAAGTCACTCTTCGAACAAATGGCCCGGCTCATGGAAGACGAGAAGCTGTACCTCGACAAACGCCTGAGCCGCGAATACCTCGCCGAAAGGCTGCATACCAACCGCACATACATCTCGAAGGTTGTCAAAGAAAACACCGGGCTTACACTCCCTCAATGGGTCAACCAATTCCGCGTCAAGAAATCACGCTTGATGCTCCAAGACCCGGCAATGAAATCTGCCGCCATCAAAGATATCGCCGACATGTGCGGGTTTGCCAATGTCTCGACCTTCAATGTGGTATTCAAGGAGGCCGTCGGACTTTCCCCGTCGGCATACCGCAAAGAGGCTCTGCAGCTGTCCAGACTCTCTGAAAAAGCAAAATAAACCGCCCCGCCTTTCAAATACGGCAATTTTGCCTTATTAAAAAGCTGAATATTGTGTTCTTCAGGATGTTGGAGGTAAATTTGCGCCATTCTTAACTACCAAAATTCACAACAATGAGACACAAACTTACCTGCATCATCCTGGCCGCCTCGCTGGCAGCCCCGGCCTTGGCACAGGATTTCACCGTAAGCGGCATCAAGTACTCCGTACTGTCCGAGGAGGAAATGACCTGCGCCGTCACAAACGGCCAAAGCTACTCTGAAGCCTCGCTGACAATCCCGGCTTCCGTAACTCACAACGGCAAGCAATATTCCGTGGTGCAACTCGGAGACGAAGCCTTCTCGACAAACAAGAAAATCGAGAACGTGAAAATCGCTGACTCCGTAACCCGATTCGGGACATACGCCTTCCAGGACTGCCCAAACCTCCGCTCCGTCGAGTTCGGCGACAAAATCACGGAATTCGGGTCGTCCACATTCAGCGGCGACTCCCTGCTCGTCAGCGTCTCCCCGATACCCGATACGGCGGGAGCGATACCCTACGGCATGTTCCTGGACTGCAAGCGCCTTGAAAACATTTCCATTGGCAACGGGGTAACGTCAATAGGATACCTTGCCTTCGGCAACTGCGCCGCCCTGCAAGAGATTGCACTTCCCTCCGCACTCACTGAAATCAAGAACTCCGCCTTCTCCGGCTGCTCATCTGTCACGTCGTTTGCTATCCCCGCAAGCGTAACGAGCATCGCCAACGACGTGTTCGACGGCTGCTCCTCTCTGGAAAGCCTCACCGTGGAGGCCGGCAACACCTCATACACCGCTGCCGGGAACATACTATACACAGCAGACCTGTCAACACTCATAAAATGCGCAGCAAAGACACAAGGCGAAATAGAGCTCCCGGCAGGCGTGAAGGAAATACTCAGCAATGCCTTTAACGGCTGCGCCGCCCTGACATACATCGGCCTGCCCTCCGGCTTGCAAAAGATAGGGTTCGGAGCCTTCGACGGCTGTGCCTCAATTGAGCGCGTCACCATACCAGAAAGCTGCCTCGACCTGGGGCAATACGCCTTCGACCACTGCTCCTCGCTCACTGCATTCTATCTGCCCACAAAGCTCGAGACAATACCGTTCGGACTGCTTGCCCACTGCTCCTCCCTTCCCAGCATCTGGATTCCGAACACTGTCAAGACCATTGAACGCCAAGCATTTGACAACTGTCTTGCCCTTACTTCCATAAGCCTGCCCAAAGCCCTCGTATCCCTCGACCCCGTGGCTTTTTACGAATGCCACAATCTCGAAGAAGTCAACATAGCAGACGGCTGTGAAAACTACAAGAGCATCGACGGAGTGGTCTACTCACCAGACCTGAAAACTGTGATACTCTGCCCCAACGGCAAGTCCGGAAACCTCGACATACCCGACGGAATCACCGAAATCGCCCCGCTCGCATACTATAACTGCCAGAAAATAACAAATGTCAAGATACCGGAGACCGTCACCTCAATCGGCATGTCGGCTTTCGAAAACTGCTACGCCCTGGAAACCATAAACCTGCCAGAGTCCATAACATTCATGGATGAGAGCATATTCTTCAAATGCCTCTCACTCAAGAACCTGACGATTCCCTCGTCCATAAAACGCCTCCCCACATCCACATGCCAGCTGTGCGAAAGCCTCGAATGGATCAAGCTCCCCGAAACGCTTGAGGTCATCGGCTACGGAGCGTTCCAGAAATGCGAAAGCCTCACCGAAATCGAAATCCCCGAAACTGTCAAGACCATCGAAGATTACGCATTCGTGTGGTGTACAGGCCTCAAAGAAATCATCATTCCGAACAATGTCACATACTACGGGGATTACATGTTCACAAAATGCACCAGCCTGCAGAAAGTCGTGCTGTCTAACGGCAACGGCGGACATGTCCCGAACATACGCTATGCCATGTTCACGCAATGCGACAACCTCGAGGAGATAGAAATACCCGAAGGCGTGACCACAATCGCCGAATACGCCTTCACCCTGTGTCCGAAACTGAACGTCAAGCTCCCCTCCACCCTGACCACAATAGGAGGCAAGGCATTCGCGGGCTGCAATGCCATGACATCGCTGAACTTCGGGCCTGACATGAAATACGTCGGCTATCAGGCATTCTACTCATGCCCGGGACTCAAAACCATAAGCTGTGAAAGCACCGTGCCGCCGACACTTGACGGCCCATGCTTCGACACAGAGGCATACACAAGCGTTGCCCTGACAGTGCCCGAATCCTCAATGAACGCATACAAAAACGCGACTGAATGGAAGGAGTTCACCGACATAAACGGCTCGGGAGCCGTAGACGGCATAGCCGCAGACTCCCGTTTCAGCATAAACGGCCGTGAAATAACGGCTCTCGACACCAACGCATACATCGAAGTGTACACCACAGCAGGCAATGCAGTGTACAGAGGCTGCGGCGGCAGGACAATAACACTGCCCGAGGCAGGCATATACATCATACGCATTGACGGCAAGGCTGTAAAGGCATACGTCAAGTAACGCACACGACCTGAACAATACCGCAAACGGCTGCAGGGAGGGGACACGCCAAGCCCCTCCCTGCCATTTTCCTCGACAGCGGCGCAGTCCATGCCGTTGTCCCCAAAAGCAAAGCCGCTGACATCACAAACTTGTGATTGTCAACGGCTTTTCATCGTGTCGGGGTGAAAGGATTCGAACCTTCGACCCCCTGCTCCCAAAGCAGGTGCGCTAACCGGACTGCGCTACGCCCCGATAACCTCTCTGTTCAGATAGGCGGTGCAAATTTAGCAGTATTTTCCGACACACGCAACTTTTGCCGCCATTATTTGCATTTTTGCCTCGCACGGGCGCGGGCGAATTTGTTTGGTAGCGGATTTTTTCGTAACTTTGTCAGACATTTACCGACTGAACACTACTATTATGGCAATAGAAGAAGATAAAGAAGCGACTGGCCGCTCAAGCCATTATCAGGCCGACAACATACAGGTGCTCGAGGGGCTCGAAGCCGTACGCAAGCGTCCGTCGATGTACATAGGCGACATCTCGGAGCGCGGCCTGCACCATCTGGTGTACGAGGTCGTGGACAACTCCATTGACGAAGCCCTGGCGGGCTATGCCAACCACATAGACGTGACCATTACCGAAAACAACTCCATCAAGGTGGTGGACAACGGACGCGGCATCCCGGTGGATATGCACGAGAAGATGCACAAGCCCGCACTTGAGGTCGTGCTTACGGTGCTGCACGCGGGCGGCAAGTTCAACAAGGGCGCGTACAAGGTCGCTGGCGGCCTCCACGGCGTGGGCGTGAGCTGCGTCAACGCGCTGTCGGACTACCTGCGTGCCGAGATACACCGCGAGGGCAAGATTTTCATGCAGGAGTACGCCTTCGGCAAGCCTACCTGCGAGCTGAAGGTGATCGGAGAAACAGACCGCACCGGCACTACTATTATCTTCCACCCGGACGGCACGATTTTCACACAAACCGTCTATGACTATGACATCCTGGCCAACCGTCTGCGCGACCTGGCGTACCTGAACGCCGGCATCACGCTGACGCTTACCGACCTGCGGGTGCGAGACGAGCAGGGCAACCCCAAGCACGACCGCTTCCACAGCGACGAGGGCCTCAAGGAGTTTGTCCGCTACATAGACGCCGGCAAGGAGCATCTCATCGATGATGTAATACACATCGTCACAGAGCGCAATGGTGTGCCCATAGAGGTGGCTATGACATACAACTCCTCGTTCAACGAGAATGTGTTCACATTCGTCAACAACATCAACACCATCGAGGGCGGCACACATCTGTCGGGCTTCCGCCGCGGCCTCACCTTGACGCTCAAAAAATATGCCGAGGACAACCACCTGCTCGACAAGCTGAAGATAGAGCTTTCCAAGGAGGACTTCCGCGACGGCCTTACAGCCGTGGTGTCCGTCAAGGTGGCTGAGCCGCAGTTTGAGGGACAGACAAAGACCAAGCTGGGCAACAACGAGGTCGGCGGCGCGGTGCAGTCTGCCGTGAGCGAGGCTCTGCGCAACTACCTCGAGGAAAACCCGAAACAGGCCAAGGCCATTGTTGACAAAGTGGTGACGGCAGCCCAGGCGCGCCACGCGGCATACAACGCCCGCATGAAGGTGCAGCGCAAATCGCCGCTGAGCAGCGGAGGACTGCCCGGCAAGTTGGCTGACTGCAAAAGCCGGGACGCTGCGGAATGCGAGCTGTTCCTGGTCGAGGGAGACTCGGCAGGCGGCAGCGCAAAGACCGGACGCAACCCGAAATATCAGGCCATCCTGCCACTGCGCGGCAAAATCCTCAATGTGGAGAAGGCCATGGACCACAAGGTGTTTGAATCAGAGGCTATCTGCAACATATTCAATGCACTGGGAGTAACAATCGGCACGGCAAACGACCCGAAGGAAGCCGATGTGTCGAAGCTGCGCTACCACAAAGTGATCATCATGACCGATGCCGACGTGGACGGTGCGCACATCGCCACACTGCTGATGACCTTCTTTTTCCGTCGCATCCGTCCGATCATCGACAACGGCTACCTGTACCTCGCCACCCCGCCGCTCTACAAATGCTCCGCCAAGGGGAAGAAGGTGACGGAATACGCTTGGAACGACCAGCAAGTCCAGAAGTTCATCGATGCCCAGTGCAGCGGAGACCGCAACCGCCTGACACTGCAGCGGTACAAAGGTCTCGGCGAAATGAGCGCAGAACAGCTGTGGGACACTACCATGGACCCGGAAAACCGCATACTCAAGAGAGTCACGCTGACCGACGCCGTTGAGGCTGACCGCATCTTCTCAATGCTCATGGGCGAGGACGTAGGGCCGCGCCGACAGTTCATCGAGGAGCATGCCACCTACGCCAACATCGACGCATAAGCTAACCGCACACTCCCGACCGTGAAGGCTGACATCCAAGGCACAGAGCATCACCGCCGCCGCGCGCAGCTGCGAGACAGGCTGCGGCAGCGTGTCAAGATACACCGCGAGGGCACGAACATACTCATCGTGCTCGCGCTGATGCTTGTCGCCGTCAACGTCCCGGCGTGGATATACCTGCCGCCGCTGGTGTTGCCGCCGCTATGCTCCATCGTTTCCGTGGTGACTTACGGCTTCATCTTCAACTTCTTCCGCTGCCCCACGCGCAAATACCGCGGGCAGCGAGAGGATATGGTCATCAGCTCCGTTGACGGCCGCGTCGTAGCCATAGAGCGCGTCGAGGAGTGCGAGTACCTGAAGGGGGAAGCCGTTATGGTGTCGGTATTCATGTCGCCGCTGAACGTGCACGCCAACTGGTACCCGCTCGACGGCAATGTAGAATATGTCCGCCACCACCGCGGACGTTTCCTCTCGGCATACCTGCCCAAGGCCAGCACCGACAACGAGCGAAGCACCGTCGGCATACGCGACCCCAAGGGGCGATGCATCACCGTCCGCCAGATAGCCGGCGCGATGGCCAGGCGCATAGTGACTTACGCCCGCAAGGGGAACAAGGCCAGCATCGACAGCCACCTTGGTTTCATCAAGTTCGGCTCACGGGTAGACATATACCTGCCCACGGATGCCGAGATACTAATAAACATCGGCGACAAGGTGAGCGGAGGGCTGACACCCCTCGCCCGGCTTGCCGCTGCACAGTGACACACGCGCCACACAGCGGCGCTACCTAACGTCTGCGACTATGAACATACTGGTACGCAACATACCCAACACGATAACGTGCATCAACCTCATCGCGGGATGCCTCGCCATAGTCTGCGCAATGTCGCCGGACCCCTGCTGCGCTGGGCTTTGCGGACGGCACTGGGCATATATATGTATCGGCATCGCCGCCATCGCCGACTTCTGCGACGGGCTGGCGGCGCGGCTGCTGCACGCCTACTCCCCGATGGGGAAGGAACTCGACTCGCTGTGCGACCTGGTGAGCTTCGGCGTTGCGCCGGCAATGATAGCCTTCCAGTGCATGAAGGCCTCCCCCGAAACCGCAGCCATCGCACCGGCAGCGATATTCATAGCCGTCTGCGGCGCGTTGCGCCTCGCCCGCTTCAACGTGGACGAGCGCCAGACCTCCTCGTTCATAGGGCTGCCGATACCCGCCAACGCCATTTTCTGGATCGGACTGACCGAAATCATCGGCGGCAACGCCGCAACGCTCGGACTCGTCCCCTCACTGCTCATCATCTTGGCAGCGAGCCTCATCATGGTATTGCCGCTGCCTATGTTCTCCCTCAAGTTCAAGAACCTGCGCTGGCAGGGCAACCGCGTCCGCTGGGTCATGATAGCCGCTGCCATCGCACTTGTAGCCTCGCTCGGCGTGGGAGGGCTGATGTGGGTGATAGTGGCATACCTGCTGCTCTCGACAGCAAACGACATTAGCACCAAACAAATCAAAAACAAGCCATGAAATTGCTCACTCTGATTATTATACTAATCCCCTTGGCTCTGTGGCTGCTGCGTCCGCTGATACGTAAATGGATATACCGCACCTTAGAGCGCAAGGCCGAGGATATGCTGCGCCGCGCAGCCGGGATGCCCCCCCGCGGCAAGAAACAGCGCAGCAACAACGCGGCTGAGGAAGACGACGGCTCATACCGCGCTGGCAGCAGCTCGTCATCGTATCACACTGGCTACGGCTACGGCTACGAGCGGCACGACGGCCCGATAATACCGCACGAATATGCCGAAGATGTGGAGTTCACAGAATACCGCGACTACAGCAGCGACACAAAAATACGCACCAGCGACACTGGAGAGCAGAGCATAGTCATCGAAAAGCAGGTGACAGACGTGCAATGGGAAGAAATCAAGGACAAGTGAAACCAGCTACAATATGACCAGCAAGGCACGGACACTGTATGTCAGCGACCTCGACGGCACGCTGCTCAACACCAGCTCTGCGGTTAGCCCGCGCAGCCGCGAGCTGCTCAACCGTGCAATCGAGGACGGCGCTCTGTTCACCGTGGCTACGGCACGCACTCCCGCGACTGTCAGCACGCTGCTCGACGGCATACGCATGACGCTGCCCGCTGTGGTGATGACCGGAGCCGCCCTTTGGGACGCTGCAACCGGCATCTACTCCGACATCCACGGCATACCCGCCGGCACCGTCCGCCAACTGGTGGAGATATACCGCGACTGCGGCACGCCCACGTTCATATACCGCCTCGTGGACGGCTTAATCGAGATATACCACTACGGCGAACTGTCGGAAACAGAACGGCAATTCCTCGCCGAACGCATCGACAACCCCTACAAGCATTTCGAGAGCCGCGACTGCCAGCCTGACGGTGTGCCCAACTGCATGGACGATGTGGTGCTGTTCTACGCCATGCAGCCCGACGGCAAGGCTCGCGCCGCATACGAGCGCATCAAGGCTCTCCCTGTCACACCGCTTTGCTACCACGACATATTCGGGCCGCAAACGTCGATAGTGGAAGTGTTCGGGCCGCAGACCACCAAGGCCAACGCCGTCTGCCGCCTCGCCCGGAGCATCGGCGCGGAAAGGATAGTCTCATTCGGCGACAACGTCAACGACCTGCCGCTCATGGAGACAGCAGATGTGGCAGTAGCCGTGGGCAACGCCGTGCCAGAAGCACGACAGGCCGCCGACATAGTCATCGACACCAACGACACCGATGCCGTAGCGCGGTTCATACTTGATGACATGAACAGACAGCGATGAGGATAGTGTACGACAAACGCCAGCTGTGGAAATTCCTGTTCCTCGCCCTTGCCCTCGCAGCGGTGGCGGCGTTCCTGCTCATCTCCAACAACCTTGTCAAACAGCTCGCCCGCCAGGAGCGCGAGCGAATGAACATCTGGGCAAAAGCCACCGAAAAACTCGCCTCGTCGAGCGACGACGCCGATTTCGAGTTCATTCTCGAAATCATTCAGCAAAACAACACCATACCCGTAATGGTCGCCGACAGCAGGGGCAACATCACCGAGTTCCGCAACTTCGACCTGCCAGACAATGCCGACAAAGACAAGATTAGCTATTTCGAGCTCTCCGATGAAAACCGGCAGTACCTCCAGAAACGCCTTGCCAAAATGTGCAACGGCAAGTCGATAGCCGCAGCGGCCGCCGCATCCGACCATTTCATCGAGGTAAAGGGGTTTGAGAACACCCGGCAGTACATAATCTACGAAGACTCGATACTGCTGCGACGCCTCAGCCAGTTCCCCTACATACAGCTCGCGATAATGATAGCCGTGGCTTTCGTCATATACGGCATTTTCGTCTATACCAAGCGGGCCGAGCAGAACCGAGTATGGGTGGGACTGTGCAAGGAAACGGCGCACCAGCTCGGCACCCCGATATCATCGCTAATGGCATGGTCACAATACCTCGAATCCACAGGCACTGACCGCGACACCATCTCCGAAATCGACAAGGACGTGCGCCGCCTATCCATGATCGCCGAGCGGTTCTCCAAAATCGGCTCGCGACCCGATATGGAGCTCGAATACATCAACGAGGCAACGGCTCGCGGGCTGGAATACATGAGCAGCCGCCTCTCCGGCAAGGTCATCATGGAGCTGCACCCCAGTGAGGACGACCATCCTGTCATGATTTCCCCCCCACTCTTCGCATGGGTGCTCGAGAACCTCACCAAGAACGCCGTGGACGCCATGGACGGCGAGGGCAGAATAGACATCGTCACCGGCTGCGAAAGGAACTACGCATACATCGACGTGACCGACACCGGCAAGGGCATCGCCCGCAAGAACTTCCGCAACGTGTTCAACGCCGGCTACACCACCAAGAAACGCGGCTGGGGACTGGGGCTTACGCTCGTAAAACGCATCATCGAGGACTATCACCGAGGACGCATCTATGTCAAGGACTCCGAGCCGGGCGTAGGCACCACGTTCCGCATCGAGATCCCTTTAGTCTCCTGACCCGACCGCACCCCGGCACCCCTATCGGCTCATTTTTACCACAAAAACCGCATCTGCCGGCTCAAGTTAAGCCGATTTGCCGCCTAAAAACACCACCTTTGGGCCGATTCCCCTCTGCTACACTCTGGCAAACGTGTAAAAAGCTACGGAGATTGTCAACAATATCCGTAACTTTTCACGCGACACACTCGATATTCTCAACTCATTGATGTAACTTTGCAGCGCAAAACTATTCACTGACCACGAAATCATGAAAACATCTACGTCCAAAATACTGTTGCGCGGACTTCTCGCCGCCGCTATCTGCCTCCCCTCGCTCGCGGCGAATGCCGTCACAGACGAGGAAATGGACCACGCCCGCGCTATCGCCGGACAGGTTTACCTGCGCTATACCAACGACAAAGCAGAATACCTCGACGGCAAAAAAGCCCAGTCTGTCAAGGAGCTGCGCTCTATGGTCGAAGGACACAAGACCGACGCGGACAACCTCAAGCAGTTTCTCGCCGCTCCCGTCAGCAAGGATTACGCCTCGTGGGGCAAGGAACAGCTCGCCGCATATTGGAGCAAGACTTTCTTCCAGAACGCCAACCTGAGCAAGAAGGCTGAGCAGAGCCGCAACAACAAAATCAAGGCCAGCATCGGCACAATGACTGTCACTGAGCCATCTGCCGAAAAGCCGCAGCCCGAAGAACAGCCCCAGGAACAGCAAGCACAAGCCGCTATCCCTGCAGAACAGACTGCCGCGCAGGAGCCTCCCGTACAGGCTGTTGACTCCTCCGCTGCCGAGACATCCGCTGAAGAAGAGGTCGCACAAGCAGACCAGGGCTCAAACACATGGCTTTACGTCGTCCTGCTCATCGTCCTCATCGGCATCGTCATCTGGCTCGTGCTGTACGCAATGCGTGCCATGAAAGGCCCGGAGCAGAAACTGGCGTCACCCGAGAAGCGGCAGAAAGCCGAGCCCTCGGAGATGCAAGACAAATACGCTCCGCAACCAGCGCCTGCATACGACGCCGCTGCCGCTTCTGACACCGAAATCGAGGATATGCAGGCACGATACGCCAACACCATTGCCGCCAAGAACGAGGAAATCGAACGGCTGCGCCGCGCCCTCGACAACAGCCGCGCCGCAGAGCAGGAAGCCCGCACACGCGCCGACCAGCTCACCGCCCGCGTCTCCCAGCTGCAACAGCAGCTGCAGTCAATGCGCGACAAGCCAGCTCCCCAACCGGCGCCGCGACAGCCGCAGCCCGCGCCTGGAGGCGAACGGGTCATTTACCTCGGCCGCGCCAACCGCAACCGCGTGTTCGTCCGCGCAGACCGACAGGTAACTCCCGGCAAGACCGTGTACCGACTTGTCACAACAAACAACCTTACAGGCACATTCACCGTCGAGACAGACCCCTCGGTAGTGGCCCTCGTGTCGCTCGATGCACAGACCACCCTTTACGGCGCGTGCGAAGCACCGACTCTCGCCGGCGCGGAATCCTGCTCGCGCATCGTCACCGACACAGCCGGCTCCGCAATATTCGAGGACAACTGCTGGAAGGTGCTGCACCCGGCTGCAATCCACCTCGAGTGATCTTCCTCCCCATCGCGCCTCTGCTCGCCACCAACAGCATTGGCGATATTCGCCCGACACACATTTATTTGTGAGCCGGGCCGATTTTTTACACCCGAAAACCAACCGCGACAAAAATTTTCGGCTCAACGGATATTTTATATTAACAACGCTTGTTTATTCCCGAAACTTTTTATAACTTTACAGCCGAAAACATTCAACATTGGGCGAAAGCGGCAGCGACTGTCGCCTATGCCTTTGATAATAATACAGTTATATGAACAAGACACTTATAAACAGTCTGGACTTCACCTCGATTCCGCTGGGCATCGCCGGTGTGGTGGCAGGAGCTGCGACAGCTGCACTGCAAGGCTTCTTCGACATGACAGCGTTCCTGTTGTGCCTCGCTTTCGCCATCACCGTACAGCTGGCGAGCAACCTCATTTTCGTCAACGCATTCATAGTACAGGGAGGCGACATAGGTGCGGAATACTTTGAGGCTTATACGCAGACCTGCCCGTACAACGGCTTAGGTCACCAGCTTCGCAAATGTATCATGCTCTTCGGCACTCTCGCCGCAGTCGCGGCTGCCGCAATATGGTACGTCGGCGGCTGCTGGGTGCTGATACCCGGCGCGCTGCTGCTCGCACACATCCTGTTCTCATGCCTCGGGACAAAGCACATAGCCCGCTCCCCCATTTCAACAATCCTCGTGTTCCTCACCTTCGGCCCGGTAACGGTCATCTCTACGACTTACCTGATGGCACGGCACTCTGCCATTACAGGACTGACAGACTACGACATGGGGCCGTCGATGTTTGCTGCCATTATTATCGGACTGTACGCCTGCAGCTCGCACATCATGTTCAACTACCAGGCATTTGAAACCGACTGGCAATACAACAAGCACTCTCTGGTCAGCATTATGGGCAAACCTGGAGGGCGCATAGTACTGATGCTCAACTCTGCAATCGCCGTGCTTGTAGCCGCTGTCGCATCATGGATTTACCCGGTACAGATGCAATGGATACCTGTGGGGATATTTGCGGTCGGCATACTGCTGTCAGCCGCCACGGCATACTATATGCAGAAGCTCAAAGGAAGCAAATACCTGCTGCTCACCACCCTGTTCAACACTGGCATACTGCTACTCGCCGTTCTGCTGTTCATCGACTTCTATATCTCCGACCTGCAAAACGCCGAGAACAACTTCTTCTTCCGCTTCTGACCAACAGCTCCGACACACCATGCCGGCGCAGCAGGGGATAATGTGAGGACAATGCGCCTCTCAGCATCAGAGTTCTCCGAGAACTCTGAGTACTCCGAGATATCAGAGAACTCCGAGGTTTCAGCCGCATTTTGGACAAACAAAAAAGCAGGTGAACCAACTGTTCCACCTGCTTGTCGGGGTGAGAAGACTCGAACTTCCGACCTCTACGTCCCGAACGTAGCGCGCTAACCAACTGTGCTACACCCCGAGTGCCTAAGCGACTGCAAAGTTAATACCTTTTTCTCGCTTACGCAAATATCCTCCGCTTTTTTTGTTTTCTTTTTCCCACAGCCTCATAAATGCCTGCAGTTGGCCTGCCTGAACACCACGAGTTCAATCTCGAACGCCCGTACAATGTAGAGTGGAGCAGATAGGGAACAAACGGTTTTCGGCATGTACTCCTCCAAGTTCCGCACACCGAGGATAAGGATAAATAGGTTCTCCTGTCTCAAATAAAGTCCCTAAGGTCTTTAAGGACCTTAGGGACTTTCATTTGTCTGAGAGTACTCGGATTATGGTGTGTCCGCAGGTGCTATTCGCGGAGAGTATCGGCAGACTCGTCGTCCTCGTCCTCGAGGCGCAGCAGCTTGCCGCCGCCTCGTTTGCTGACCTGGGGGTGGCCTTTGTAGTAGATTTTGGTTGAACCGATACCCTTGACGTTCAACCCGAAGCGCGGCCAACAGCCGATTGTGCCGCCGCCGAGGATGGTGCATTTCACATTCTCGCTCATCAGCTCGTCGGCCTGTATCAGCCCCGTGCCGACCATCTTGAACTTTGCGTTGCTGCACTCGCCATTGACGGAGATAGTGCCGTTGCCGGTGTTGAGGAAACACTCGACGTCAGTAGCGCGTAGGTTGTCCACTATCAGCCGCCCGTTGCCTATCAGCTCCGCCTTAAATCTAGGGCATGGCTTCACGCTGCGTATGTAGAGCGTGCTGTCGCTGTCGTTCTGTGCGTCGGAGAGGAACTCGGAATACACATACAGCGTCGGCAGCCCCCTCATGACCTTCATCTGCGGCAGCGTCTCGACCTTGAGCGTACCGTTGTTGTTTGAGACTATGAAAAAATCCGCCATCTCCTTCGGGGCGCGGAAGACCGCCAGGCCAGCCGAGTCGAGGCTCGCCGTATAGACCACATTGACATTGTTGACCACACGCAGCTTGCTGAAGCTGCCGGTTTTCAACTCATAGTCGCACACCTCGGAGTCGGCCCTTGCCGGTCCGCAACATACTGCGGACACCAATGCGAGCAACAATATACCGTACCATTTTCTCATGGCTGAATAGATTTGAATTATATCGGTTGATAATACTTTTCTGCGATTTCATCGAAGATTTCGAGTATTTCCGCCTCGGTTTCCGCACGCAGCATGCGGATGCGCGTTGGGCGGAAATCGGGCAGCCCCTTGAACAGCGGCGAGGCGGCAAGGTGGCGGCGTATGTGCAGTATGCCCCGGTACTCGTCGATGCGCTGTATGCTCTCACGCACCTGGCGGCGAAGCAGCGACATTTTCTCCGGCACGCTGAGGGAGGTATAGCTGCCGTGGGCAAGATACTCGGTCACGTCGTGGAATATCCAGGGTGCGCCGAAAGAGGCACGCCCTATCATGATGCCGTCCACGCCATAGGTGTCGAAAGCGGCGGCAGCGCCTTCGGGGGTGGTTATGTCGCCGTTGCCTATCACCGGTATCTCCATGCGAGGGTCGGCCTTGAGGCGGCCTATCAGCTCCCAGTCAGCAGTGCCGGTATACATCTGGCTGCGGGTGCGGCCGTGGACGGTAATCGCCTTTATGCCGCAGTCCTGAAGCCGCGGCCCGAGGTCGCAGATTATCTTGTTCTCGCAGTCCCAGCCAAGGCGCGTCTTGACAGTCACCGGTATGCTCACGGCATCTACGACACGGCGCGTTATGTCGAGCATTTTCGGTATGTCGCGCAGCATGCCCGCGCCTGCGCCCTTTGCAGCGACACGCTTGACGGGGCAGCCGAAATTGATATCGAGGACATCCGGCCCGGCCTGTTCCACTATCCGTGCAGCCTCGACCATAGCGTCGGTGTCGCGGCCGTAAATCTGTATAGCCACAGGACGTTCACGGTCGTCGATGGTCAACTTGCGCACGGTGGAACCGATGTTGCGTATCAACGCTTCCGCGCTCACGAACTCGGTATAGACCATCGCCGCCCCCATCTCACGGCATATCAGCCGGAACGACGGGTCGGTGACATCCTCCATCGGCGCGAGAAACACCGGGCGGCTACCAAATTCAACACTGCCAATTTTCATAACTGTCTGCAAATTTAGGGATTAAAATCCGAGTGGCAACGGCAATACGCTATATAGAACAACTTTCGCGCCTCTATTGCCAACGCCATACGTCAACAAATCGTCAGCGACGAGAACCCTGAGGCGAGCAACCCCTCCGCCACGGCACGCACTTGCTCTGCGGTGACCGCCATGATGCGCTCGGAAGTCCAGCGGGCATCGTGTATCTCGTTGTAATATAACAGGCTCTTGCCCATCGCCATTGCCACCGACTCACGGTTGTCAGTACCGAGGAGCAACTGTCCGGCATACTGGCGGCGTATGCGGTCGAATTTCACCGATGAAATCGGCTTTTCAGCCAACAATTCGAGTTCACGCATCACGAGGCGGCGGCACTTCTCGACGTGGCTGTGGTCAGAGCCGAAATAGACCTGCATCAGCCCGCAGTCGCTCATCAGGGCAACGGTGCTGTCAACGGTGTATACATATCCGCGCCGCTCGCGCAGCTCCTGGTTGAGACGCGAGTTCATGCACGGCCCGCCGAGGTAATTGTTGAGCAGGAATAGGGGGAAACGCTCGTCGGCATCGCGGTTGCAGACACGCGCCCCCATGAGCGTATGCGACTGGAAGCCGCCACGGTCGCGCTTCACGGCAAAGGACGCTGCCACCGGCGGCGCCTGCCGCCCCGAATCGCGCCGCGACAGGTGCAACGTCCCGAAATACTTCTCCGCAAGCCGCTCTATGGCATGCAGCGGCGAGGGGTCTTCCACATACAGCACCATGTTGTCGGGGGTGTAAAAATCCTCGATGAAACCGCGACAATCCGCGCCTGTGAGGGCATGGACGCTGTCGGTGCTGCCGAGGATATTGTGCGCCATGGGCGAGCCTGCATACACCAGCTCCTCAAACTCGTCATAGACCGCGTCGGAGGGGGAGTCGAGATACGATTTGATCTCCTCACATACCACCTCACGCTCACGCTCGAGCTCGTCGGCAGGAAATGTGGAGTAACACACCAGGTCGGAGATGAGTTCCAGCGCACGAGCCGGCTCGCCCGCCGGAGCTGCCGTGTAAACGACCGTCTCCTCCTTGCTTGTGTACGCATTCAGTTCGCCGCCGATGCTCTCCATGCGGTTTGAGATGTGCCAGCTGCTGCGGTGTCGCGTCCCCTTGAAAATGGTGTGTTCGACAAAATGCGCCAGGCCGTGCAGGGCTGCCCCCTCGTCACGGCTGCCCGCTCCGACCACGATGCCGATGTAGCTGACCGCACCCATGCGGCGGCGGTGCACGCACGTCAGCCCGCCTGACAGGCGAAACACGTTGTATTGCTCTGTTTCAGAATTGTTCACTGCCCTCATACAGTCACGGTTTGGAACTGCAAAATTACTATTTTTCAGCGGCGTCTGCAATATGACGGCGCAACGGCGCAAAGATAATTATGCCTAAAAACGCGGGATTGCTTGCATGGGTGAACTATTTTTGCTAATTTAGCCCTCACAACCTATTTTGCGTCAAATACATACCCCCTTACGACTATGAGAATAACACTCTGCATAGCCCTTGTCGCCGCCGCAGCATTGCTGGCCGCGTGCGCCGGCAAACAACATACGCGCAACGCCAACATGCCTGAAGAGGAGCTGCGCGAACTCAATGAGGTCATCGCCGATGCCCCCAAGTACCGCAATGCCGTGAGGCAATACATCGACTCCGTAGACCAGATAGCCAACAACACCCCCGACCCCGGCAAGGCTGCGGAGATATACAACAACCTGACGCACAAGATAAGCGTGATGGAGGCAGACTCTGCCATAGACTACGCGAACAAGGCCATCGCCACTGCCCGGCGTTCCGGCAATGACTCGATACTGGTTTCTGCCCGCATCTCACGCCTCAGCGCACTCACCTCTGCCGGCATTTTCAACATAGCCGAGAAGGAGCTGCTTGAGCTCGAGCCCGAGCCGATGTCGCCGCTGCAACGCATATTCTTCTGGCAAGTGGCCCGGCAGCTGTATGCCTACCTGCAACTGTATACTGTCGAGAACTACGAGATATCAAGCGAGTTCGGCAAAAAGACACGAGCGTATGACGACTCGCTGATGCTCAACCTCCCCAACGAAAGCCATTTCAAACAGTTTCTAGAGTGCGAGAGGATGACAGTCAACGGCAACTTCCGCAGGGCGCAAATTGCGCTCGACAAGCTGCTCAGGCGCATTGACCCCTCGGACAACCTGTACGGCATGACTGCCTTCCAGCTCGCCATAACATACAAGCACACAGGCAATGAGCGCATGTATGGCGCATACATGGCGCGTGCCGCCGTAAGCGACATCAAGGCCGGCGTGCGCGAGGGCCTCGCCCTGTTCAGCCTCGCCAACTGGATGTATGACCAGGGGGAGATCGCAGCAGCGTTTGAATACATAAACTTCGCAATGCGCGAAGCCATGATAGGCAACGTGCGCATGAGGGCGGTCAACATCGCGAGCATGCTGCCTATGATAGACGAGACATACCTGCAAGCCAGCAACAATTCGCACGACCGGCTGATGCTCTACATCACCATCTCGGTGCTGCTGCTCACCATACTGGCGGCAATACTGCTGCTGCTCGCCATAGAGCGGCGCAAGAAGGCTGCGACACAGGCCAAGCTCATCGCGCTCAGCAAGACGCAGGAGGCCCACACCGCCAACTTCCTCGCCCTATGCTCGACATACTACCACAAGCTGAACTCGCTCGAAATGCTTGTGCGACGCAAGATATCCTCAGGGCAGACCGAGGAGCTGCTGCGACTGCTCAAATCCGGGCGGTATTCAGAGGAACAGGGCGATGAAATATCAGACATTTTCGACCGCTCCATACTCGACATTTACCCCGATTTCATCGAGCAAATCAACGCACTGCTCCGCCCGGAGGAACGGTTCCCAGACACTGGCGAAAAGACCCTTCACAACGAGCTGCGCATCTACGCCCTTGTCAAGATGGGCATTACCGAGAGCACACGCATAGCCCAGATACTGAACTATTCGGTCAACACCGTCTACGCATACCGCAACAAGATGCGCAACAAGGCCATCGACCGCGAGAATTTCGAGGCCAATGTGGCGGAACTTTCAGGCGTAAACCAGTGACATTTCGCGATCAACGCCTATATACAACACCAGTTTTAGTTTATATTCCAAAATCATATACACCTGACATTCAGATGATTGAAAGTCAAATCATTTATATTCGCCTTATATCAGGCGGATTTTACTTGCTGCCGCCTATGTGATGTTGTAATTTTGCAACGTGATCAAATCACAGCACACAACAAAGACGAAACCGACATCAGGTTAGACACATCATAGGTTGAAAATCTGAAACACGCAAAATAGAGATTTTTCATAGGTTAGTAAGGGTAACAATCAATAAGACTAATGAAATCGTTTATGTTAGGTTTGTAGAACAGAATTTGATTCGTATTTGCCGGCCTCTTGGGAAAGAGGCCGGCTGATTTTTTGTCCGGCACAGGCCCCCGCGAGCAAGAATATCCACCGCAATTTTGCCGTTAGGGCGATTTTTGCTACTTTTGCACTATTGTACGCGCCGCGTGCGCGTACACATGCGCGTACGGGGGACAAACCCACCCTCGGGAAAGCCCCGGGACACGCAGCCATAACTGAAAAATAAACCACAGGCCGCACGCTGCGGCACCAGTCCGGACGGACGGCCTGAAAGCCAAATAACGACGATGAACATATCCTACAAGTGGCTGAAACGCTATATCGATTTTGACATGACGCCGCAGGAACTGGCGGCCGCGCTGACATCATTGGGTCTCGAATGTGACAACGTGGAGGAGGTGGAGACAATACGCGGCGGGCTGAAAGGCCTCGTAACCGGACGTGTCCTCACCTGCACCGAGCACCCCGACTCTGACCATCTGCACATCACCACAGTGGATGTGGGCAGCGGCGAGCCGCTGCAGATAGTCTGCGGCGCGCCCAACGTGGCTGCCGGCCAGAACGTGGTGGTGGCTGTAATAGGCACACACCTCTATGACGGCGACAAGGAGTTTGTCATCAAGAAATCCAAGATGCGCGGCGTGGAGTCATTCGGCATGATATGCGCCGAGGACGAAATCGGCGTAGGCTCATCGCACGACGGCATCATGGTGCTGCCCGAGGATGTCAAGCCTGGCACACCCGCCGCAGAGCACTTCAACGTCGAGAGCGACTATATGCTCGAGGTGGAGCTGACCCCCAACCGCGTGGACGGCGCAAGCCACTACGGTGTGGCGCGTGACCTGAAGGCATACCTGGCACGCCATGACTACGAGGAGGGCCGCGAAGCTGAAATCCCGGAGCTGCTGCTGCCCGACATGGACGGCTTCAAACCCTGCCGCGAGGACGGCGCGACAACCGTCGAGGTGGAAGACCGTCAGGGATGCCCCCGCTACACCGGCATCACGGTACGCGGCGTGAAAGTTGAGGAGTCTCCAGAATGGCTGCGCAACCTGCTTACAGCAGCCGGACAGCGCCCGATAAACAACATCGTCGACATAACCAACTTCGTGCTGCTCGGCCTGGGACAGCCGCTGCACTGCTTCGACCTCAACAAGGTGGCAGAACAGAAAATCGTGGTGCGCACCTGCCCGGAAGGCACGCCGTTCACCACACTCGACGGCGTGGAGCACAAGCTCAACGCGGCTGACCTGATGATATGCGACGCCGAGAAGCCGATGTGCATCGCCGGCGTATTCGGAGGCCTCGACTCTGGCGTTACGGAGACGACTACAGACGTGTTCATCGAGAGCGCATACTTCAACCCGACACGCATACGCCGCACGGCACGCCGCCACGGCCTCAGCACCGACGCATCGTTCCGCTATGAGCGAGGCACCGACCCCAACATCACCGCATACGCGGCACGCCTCGCAGCGACGATGGTGCGCGACCTCGCCGGCGGCGAGATCTGCGGCGACGTGACTGACTTCTACCCCACACCAGTTGAGGATGCCCGCGTTGACCTCAGCATAGACTACTGCAACCGCCTCATCGGCAAGACGCTGCCGCTGCCGCTGACAAAGCTGATACTCGAAGCCCTCGAGATAGAGATACTGCCTGAAAGCACCGACCAGGTGCTGAAGCTGAAAGTGCCGACATACCGTGTGGACGTGTACCGCCCCTGCGATGTGGTTGAGGACATCCTGCGTGTATACGGCTACAACAACGTGGAAATCAGCGAAGAGATGCACGCCAACCTGTCACACCGTGGCGCAACCGACTTCTCATACGCCATGCAGAACCTCATCTCCGAGCAGCTCACCGCACAGGGCTTCAACGAGATAATGAACAATTCCCTCTCCGCAGCCTCATACTATGCCGACAACGGCAAATGGAAACCCGAGGAGTGCATCACGCTGATGAACCCGCTGAGCAACGACCTCAGCACCATGCGCCGCACCCTCCTATACGGAGGCCTCGAGTCACTGGCGCACAACATCAACCGCCGCCTCGAGAACCTGCGCCTGTACGAGTTCGGCAACGTATACCACCGCGACCCGTCACGCGAGATGACAGCCGAAAAGCCCCTCGCCCCGTTCAGCGAACACACAGAACTCGGCATCTGGCTGACCGGAAAGACCTCGACCGACACATGGAACACCAAGGGCACCGAGCAAGACGCATACGAGCTGAAAGCCGTCGTGGAGGCTATAATGCGCCGCCTGGGCATACCTGCAGGGCTGCTGCAATACTCGCAGGACAGCGATGATGTCTATGCCGTCCGCCTCGACATAGCCACCCGCCAGGGCGACACGCTAGCAACTATCGGCGTGGTGCGCAACTCCGTGCTCAAGCAGTTCGGCATCGAGCAGCCTGTATACTACGCTTCGCTGACATGGGCTAAACTCATGGCAGTGGCAGCACGCGACGTTGTGACATTCAAGCCGCTGCCGAAGGCGCACCCCGTGAAGCGCGACCTGGCGATGCTGCTCGACGCGGCAACGCCGTTCTCCAAAGTCGAAGAAACAATACGCCGCAGCGGCGGCAAGCTGCTTCGCGACGTGACCCTGTTCGACGTGTATGAGGGCAAGGGAATACCCGAGGGCAAGAAGTCATACGCTGTGGCAATGACTTTGCAAGATGACGAGAAAACACTCGTAGACAAACAGATAGACGCTGTAATGAAGAAGATCATCGCCAACGTGGAGAAGAGCCTCGGCGCACAGATACGCTGACGCGCCACAATAAAACGAACAACAATAACACAACAAAAATACACATACATAATACTCACCAATGGGAAGAGCATTTGAATACCGCAAAGCCCGCAAGCTGAAACGCTGGGGCAATATGTCGCGTACTTTCACACGCATAGGCAAGGAAATAACCATCGCTGCCAAGGCCGGCGGCCCGGATCCGGACATGAACCCGCGCCTGCGTGTGCTGATGCAGAATGCCAAGGCCGCAAACATGCCCAAGGATACCGTAGAACGCGCCATCAAGAAAGCTACCGACAAGGATGCCGGCGACTACAAGGAGATAGTATACGAGGGATACGGCCCTCACGGCATCGCCATAGTAGTGGAGACAGCCACCGACAACAACCAGCGCACCGTAGCCAACGTCCGCTCATACTTCAACAAGCACGGCGGCTCGCTCGGCACTTCCGGCTCGCTCTCATTTCTCTTCAACCACAAGAGCGTGTTCCACATCAAGCCCAACCCGGAAATCGACCATGACGAGCTGGAGCTGAACCTTATGGACTTCGAGGCAGAGCTTGTGGCTGACGATGACGAGGAGTGGATGGTATACGGCGCATTCGACCAGTTTGCCGCCATACAGAAATACCTCGAGGAGAACGGCCTCGAAATCGTTTCTGCAGAGTTTGAGCGCATACCCACAGACTACAAGGAGGTGACGCCCGAACAGCGCGAGGCCATCGAGAAGCTGCTCGAAAAGTTTGAGGAAGACGAGGACGTGCAGAACGTGTTCCACAACATGAAGGAAGAGGAAGACTGACACGCCTCTCCCCCACCGACACCGACACAGCAAGGGTGTGCCGCACATGATTGGCGGCACACCCTTGTCCGTCAATACCCGCCGCTTTTACCATGGCGACTGATGGGAAATGAACAAAAAGCCGAGGGCTTGTTTTGCAACTGAATATTAGTTACATTTGCAGTCTCAACACCGACTACCTCGCATACTGCAAAGAGGAGGGTGTAGAGCCGCACAAGAGCTATTCCGGCTCTCTGAATGTCCGCTTAACCCCGGACATCCACAGCCGCATAGCCGTGCTTGCAAAACAAACGGGCGTGTCTATAAATGCGTTCATACGAAATGCCATAGAAAAGCAGATTGCAGCCATGCTGTAACCAACTGACACACAATAAAAGCCCGGGCTTGTCTTACGGCAAGCCCGGGCTTTTATTTGCAGCTCTGGGGCGGCGTATTGCCGCCACGGAGCGTCAGGTCAATGTCAATGTCTGCCCTTGGAGTTGTTGTTGCGCTTCTGCTGCTCCTTGAGCATCTGCTGTTGCTGGCGCTGCATCTCCTCAAGGCGTGCCATGAAGCCGGATTTCTTCTTCGGCTTCTTGGAGTTCTCTGCCATCGCCTTGCGCACGTCCTCCTCCTTTATGAAGAAGCGGAATGCGTATGTCTGGCAGATGGTGATGAGCAGCGAGAGGAAGTAATAGTACGACAGGCCGGCCGCGTAGTTGTTGAAGAATATCATGAAGAATACCGGCATCAGGTACATCATCCACTTCATGCCAGGCATCGAGCCGGCGGAGTTCTGCATGTTCAGGTAGGTATAGATGATGTTGGTCGCCGTCATGAGCAGACAGAACAGCGAGATGTGGTTGCCGAAGTATTCAGACACGATAGGTATGTGCGCGCTCCAGGATATTATCGCGTCGGGAGCAGACAGGTCAGCCGCCCAGAGGAAGCTCTCGCCTCGCAGCTCGATGCATGAGGGGAAGAATGAGAACATCGCGAACAGGATAGGCATCTGCAGGAGCATGGGGAGGCATCCGGAGAACGGCGAGGCGCCCGCCTTGCTGTACAGCGCCATGGTCTTCTGCTGGCGCGTCATGGCGTTTTCGTTGCCCGGGTACTTCTCGTTGATAGCCTTGATGTCCGGGGCGAGTATGCGCATCTTCGCCTGGCTCTTGTAGCTCTTGTATGTCAGCGGGAAGAGCACCAGCTTGATGAAGATGGTGAGCAGCAGGATGATGATGCCGTAGTTCCAGCCGAATGAGCCGAAGAAGTTGAAGAGCGGTATGATGACGAGCGTGTTTATCCAGCGGAATATGTTCCAGCCCAGCGGGATGAGCTTCGTCAGTTCCAGGTCCTCGTCAGCCACCATGCTGTCGTCGAGCGAATCGAGCAGCGGGTAGAGGTTCGGCCCGAGGAAGAGGGAGAACGAAGCCGGGACATCGGCGTTCCAGTCATAGTCGTTCACCACGGCCTGAGCGTCGAGGGTCTTGAGGTAGTCAGAGCCTTTCAGCACCTTGGACGAAAGGTCGGCGGTATTGAACGGGCGGTCAGAGACAAGCACCGACGAGAAGAACTGGTTCTTGAAGCCGATCCAGCGCAGCTTGGCCTGTTTCTCCTCGCTGTCGTCGCTGTTTTCGGAGAGGTTGTCAACGCCACCGCCGGCGGACTTGTAATAGAGGCCGGAGTTGCGCTCCTCAAACATGCGTCCTTTCTCCTGACGGCATACGTCCTGACGCCAGTTGACAGCCATGCTGCGGTTGTTGCTCTGCGCCACGGCGGCCATGCCATGCTGGACGATGCGCATTTTCACCACATAGTTCTCGCCTCGCGGCAGCGTGTACTCGATGCCCCACCATGCTCCCTGGGCCGGCGACACGGTCATCATGACCGTAGAGTCGTTTACGCGGGAAGGCGTGAAATAGAGTTCGGAAGTCGAAACGGGCTGTGCAGTGGGTATCATGAACTCGAGCGAGTTTGACTTGCCCTCAAAAAGGACCACCTTGCGCGGAGCGGACTTTGCGTTCTCGTCCTTGGAATATTCAGTTGTATAGTTCTTCAGTTCGGCACGGGTGATGCTTCCGGACTTGGAGGAAATCTGCAGCGCGAGGACATCGTTCTCGAGCGTCACCTTCTCGTCCTTGCCGTGGAGGAACTGGGCGAACTTGCCGTATTTGCCTATCGACACGCTCGCGTTGCGTACAGTCTCGATAGCCTTGGCCTGTTGTTGCACGGTGACGGTCTTGGGCGCGCCCTGCATCTCCTGCCAAGGCACTTTCACGCCGTCCACATTGACCGTGCCCCAAATGGAATCGCCGGCCACGGAGAGGTTCATCTCCTTGTTGTCGAGCGTGTAGATGTATGTGCTGTCGGGCTGGCGTGCGGCGACGCCGTTCTCAGCGATGTTCTTGACGAGCCACTCGCGCTCCGTGGCAGACAGCGGTTCTGTTGTCGCGGCGGCAGTGTCCCGTGAGGTGGACTGCTGCTCCTGCTTGGCAGTGTCGGCAGAGCCGTCGTCCTTGGGCGACAGCCACATGAAGCCGAAGAACACGAGAGCCAACAGCAACAGTCCGGTGATCGTGTTTTTGTCCATACTGTTTGGTGTGTGGTATTTCGTTTACTTATTTTGGTTGAGCCATAGTCGGTTATGTCACTGTCACTCGGCGGAGGTGCGCTCCTTGCGGTATGCAATGGCAGCCTTGATGAAGTCGAGGAACAGCGGGTTGGGGCTGAGCACCGTTGACTGGTATTCCGGGTGATACTGCGTGCCGATGAACCACCGCTTCTCGGGCAGTTCGACCACCTCGACCAGATGCGTCTGCGGGTTCTCGCCCACGCACTTCATGCCGGCCTGCTCGAAACGCTCGCGGAAATCCTCGTTGAACTCGAAGCGGTGGCGGTGACGCTCGCTCACGAGAGTAGCGCCGTATGCCTTTGCGGCACGCGAACCGGGCTTCAGGCAGCAGTCGTATGCTCCAAGACGCATCGTTCCTCCCATATTTGAGATGCCCTTCTGCTCCTCCATAAGGTCGATGACATTGTACGGCGTCTTTGTGTCCATCTCTGTCGAGTTTGCCTCCGCCAGTCCCAAGACGTTGCGGGCGAACTCTATGACCATGCATTGCATGCCCAGGCAGATGCCGAAAGTGGGTATGTCATTGTCGCGGCACCATTTCAGTGCTACAAACTTGCCCTCGATGCCGCGCTGGCCGAAGCCCGGGGCGATGATTACGCCGTCGAGGCCGGAAAGCTGCTCCGCCACGTTGTCGTCGGTGAGTTTCTCGGAGTGGATATATCGCAAGTCGAGCTTGCGGTCCTGATACGTGGCCGCCTGGAACAGCGACTCGTTGATTGACTTGTACGCATCCTGCAGCTCGACATACTTGCCCACCAGGCCTATTGTCACCTGCTCGCCGGCGTTGTTGAGCTTGTCGAGGAAATGATTCCACGCCTTCAGGTCAGGCTCGCCTTCGGGCTCGATGCCGAGTTTGCGCAGCACTATCTCGTCGAGGTGCTGCTCGTGCATCATCAGCGGCACCTGGTATATGGTCGGCGCATCGAGGCTCTGCGTCACTGCGTCAGCCTCGACGTTGCAGAACTGCGCCACCTTGCGGCGCATTGCGAGCGGTATCTCCTTCTCGGTGCGCAGCACCAGGATGTCAGGCTGTATGCCCACCTGCTGGAGCATCTTGACAGAGTGCTGCGTCGGCTTGGTCTTCAGCTCCTTGGCAGCGCGTATGTAGGGGACGTATGTCAGGTGGACACAAGCCACGTCCTTGCCCAGCTCCCATCGCAGCTGGCGCACAGCCTCGAGGAACGGCGTGGACTCAATGTCGCCCACGGTGCCGCCAATCTCGGTGATGACAAAATCGAATTTGCCTGTATTGCCCAGCAGCTTGACGTTGCGCTTTATCTCGTCAGTGATGTGAGGGATGATCTGCACAGTCTTGCCCAGGTAGTCGCCCCGGCGTTCCTTGTCGATGACCGACTGGTATATGCGGCCTGTGGTGACATTGTTGGCGCGTGTGGTGCGGATATTGGTAAACCGCTCGTAATGCCCCAGGTCGAGGTCTGCCTCATGGCCGTCCACGGTCACATAGCACTCGCCGTGTTCATAGGGGTTGAGCGTGCCCGGGTCAATGTTGATATACGGGTCGAACTTCTGGATAGTTACCCTGTAGCCGCGCGATAGCAGCAGTCGCGCCAATGACGATGAGATGATGCCCTTGCCCAACGACGAGACCACACCTCCGGTGACGAATATGTACTTGGTTTTCACAACTGAAATAATTTGGAGGCTGCCCGCCGGCGAGGCGGCAGCTCATGGTTATTCCTCAGCCGGGCAAAGCCCATACCTCGGATTGTGCAAAGTTAGTAAAAAATCCGCAAACAGCCCTCATGCCGCGCCATTTGCGCGTCGCAACCGCGGCACGGCCGTGAACACTCGCGCCGCGCCGCTTGTTCTTATTGGCGGAATTGCGTAACTTTGCATACCGAAAACACACATATAAAACTCATACAAGTCATGCTCAACAAATCAGTAGAACAAGCACTTAACAACCAGATAAACGCAGAGTTCTGGTCAGCCTACCTCTATCTCTCCATGTCATGCCACTTCGAGGCGCAGGGCCGCCCCGGCGTAGCCAACTGGTTCCGCATCCAGTTCAAGGAGGAGCTCGCGCACGCGCAGATATTCATCAACTATGTCAACCAGCGCGGCGGCAAGGTGTCGCTCATGCCCATCGATGCAGTCCCAACGGAGTGGAAGGACGAGGCTGACGCATTCCGCGCCACCGTCGAGCACGAGGAGAAGGTGACCGCACTCATCAACGACCTCTACGCCACTGCAGAGCGCGAACACGACTACGCCACACGCGAAAAGCTCAACTGGTTCATCGCCGAGCAGGTTGAGGAGGAGGAGACGGCACGCCAGCTGCTCGACAACTACCGCCTCATCGGCGACAACGGCAACGGCATTTACCAGCTCGACCGCGAGCTTGCCGCGCGCGTCTACGTCGCCCCCGCCATCCTCGCAGAATAATTCCCGGCGCAAGCACCCAGTCCAAAATCCGAGTTCAGAGTGCCCGGAGCGAATTAAAGGCCTTAAGGCCGTTAAGGGCCTTAGGGTCTTTAGTGTGCCATGTCAGGCTGAAAATGGAGCATTGGCAGCTGAAAGGACATTTTCCCGAGCGCAAACGATGCGGACAGCGGCAATTTGACGAGGCGCGAAATGGCGCAAAATAGCGGCAAGAATGCGTTTATAACTTTTTTTATTACGCTGATATTGCCAAATTCTTTTGTTTGAACTAATTTTGCGGCGAATTAATTACATAAAGTTATGGTAGACAGAATTGACAAGCTTGACCGGAAGATACTGAACATCATCACCAAGAATGCTCGCATCGCGTCCAAGGACGTGGCAGCTGTGTGCGGCGTATCCCGCGCAGCCATCCACCAGCGCATCCAGCGCCTCATCGAGATGAAGGTAATCACCGGCTCGGGCTATACCGTGAACCCGAAACGCCTGGGCTACAACACCTGTACATACATAGGCGTGCGCCTTGAGAAAGGCTCGCTCTACCGTGAGGTAGTCAAGGAGCTCGAAAAAATCAAGGAGGTTGTGGAGTGCCACTTCACCACTGGCCCGTACTCAATGCTCATCAAGGTGTTCGCACAGGACAACCAGCACCTGATGGAGTTGCTGAACGACCGCATCCAGCACATCGCCGGTGTGACAGAGACAGAGACCCTCATCTCTCTGGAGCAGAGCATGAACCGCCAGATCGACCTCGAAATCGACTGACAACGGCAACAGCAGAGCCGCAACAAGCAGAGGGATGATTGCCAATTTGCAAGTTGAAGACTCTGCAATACAAGGACTTAACAAGGACGCATCCACAGGGTGCGTCCTGTGTTCCATAAACCACGCATAACAACGCCACAAACCGACATACCCCACCAAACTGATATGAAAAAGAGCAGCCTGTACGCCATACTCGCCGCGCTGTCGCTGGCAGTAGTGGCATTTCTGTTTTTCTACCCCGACGACATCCAGTGCAACGTGCTCCAGCAACAGGACATCCAGCAGGGACTGGCCAACGGCCAGGAGGGCAAGGCCTTCCACGAAGCCACCGGTGAAACCACACGGTGGACCAACTCGCTGTTCAGCGGCATGCCCAACTTCCAGATAGCTCCCTCATACGCGGCATCATCGATGCTCGACTGGGTGGCAAAGGTCTACACCCTCGGGCTGCCGTCGCCCGCCAACCTGCTGTTCGCGCTCATGCTGGGCTTCTTCATCATGATGCTGTGCATGAAGCAGAAATGGCACACTGCGCTCTTCGGAGCGTTGGCGTGGGGCTTCTCCACATATTTCATCATCCTGATAGGCGCAGGGCATATATGGAAGTTTGTGACACTGGCATACATACCGCCCACGATAGGCGGCATCGTGCTGTGTTACCGGGGCAAATACCTGGGAGGCACGGCGATGGCGGCACTCTTCGGGGCGTTGCAGCTGCAGTCCAACCATCCGCAGATGTCATACTACTTCCTGTTTGTCATAGCGGCGATGGTTGTAGCGTGGCTTGTGGAGGCTATACGCAGCCATACGGTCAAGCAGTGGGGCATCGCCACGGCGTGTGTCGTTGCCGCCGGGGCACTGGGCGTAGCCGCCAACGCGACGAGCCTCTACAACAGCTATGAGTACTCTCGCCAGACCATACGCGGCCGCGCCACGGAACTCACCGAACCGGGCAAGACACCGACGCAAGGCCTCGACAAGGAGTACATCACCGGCTGGAGCTACGGTGTGGACGAGACACTGACACTGATGATACCCAATGTCAAGGGTGGCGCTACCATCAAGCCAGTGGCGGGCAACAATGAGCTCATGTCGCTCGCCGACACCTCTGTAGGCGAGAATTGCTCGGAACAGGAAATGTACCTGCTGCAGCAGCTGCCGCAGTACTTCGGCGACCAGCCTATGACCAACGGCCCTGTATATGTAGGCGCGTTTGTGCTGCTGCTGGCGATACTTGCCCTGTTCGTTGTCGAAAAATCACCGATGAAATGGGCACTTTTCGCCGTCGGCATACTTGCCATACTCCTCTCGTGGGGACACAACTTCATGTGGCTGACCGACATGTTCATCGACTGGTTCCCGGGCTACAACAAGTTCCGCACCGTGTCGAGCATCCTCGTCATCGTCGAGTTCACCATACCCGTGGCTGCGGTGATGTGCCTGCACAAAATCATCACTACGCCCGATTTCTTGGAGCGGTACCGCCGCCCGTTCTATATAGTGTTCGGCGCGGGTGCGTTTGTGTGCCTGGCCGGCGCGCTCTTCCCCTCGGTGTTCGGCACGCCGTTCTCTGCCAACGAGATTGACATGCTGCGGCAGGCTGGGCTGTTCAGCCCTGAATACTCGGGGCTGATGCAAACAGTTACCGACGCCCGCTATTCACTGGTAAGCTCCGACTGCTGGCGGTCGCTTGTGTTCATCATCCTCGGCTTCGTAGTGATGATGCTGTACTTGATGCAGAAACAGAAGAAGCCGCAATACGCTGCTGTCATGGTGTGCAGCCTCTCACTGGTCATGCTGCTCGACCTCTACACAGTCAACAAGCGGTATGTCAACACCGAAAACTTCGTTTCGGCAACGGAGAGCGGAACGGCGTTCACGCCCACTCCGGCTGACCGGCAGATACTGAAAGACACGGCAATGAACTACCGCGTCTACGATGTCGAAGGCTTCGGCGCGGCCCGCAGCTCCTATTTCCACAAGACAATCGGCGGATACCACGCGGCCAAGCTGACACGCTACAACGACCTCATCGAAAAGCAAATCAGCAAGGGCAACCTGGGCGTAATCAATATGCTCAACGCCAAGTATGTCATCTCCAAGGGAGAGGCAATCCAGAACCCCGACGCGCTTGGCAACGCCTGGTTCGTTGACAGTCTGATTTATGTGGACGGCGCGAATGCCGAAATGGCGGCGCTCGACTCGCTCGATGCGAGCCGTGCGGCTGTCGTTGACAAACCGTTCCAAGGCATACTGAAAGCCACGGCAGCGAAACAGCCGGGCGACACGATATTTGAGACGACCTACGCACCCAACCGCCTGACATACCACTCGCAGAGCGCGAGCAACAGGGTGGCAGTGTTCTCGGAAATCTATTTTCCATGGGGCTGGACAGCGACCATCGACGGCAAGCCCGCCGAGATAGCTCGTGTGAACTATGTGCTGCGGGCATTGCCGGTGCCGGCCGGCACACACTCCATTGAGTTCCGCTTCGAGCCGCAGTCGCAGGTGACAGGCGAGCGCATCTCCGTGGCATCCATTATAATAGTGTATGTGCTCATAGCAGGTGCCATAGCCCTCGCTGCGGTGCAGTATCTGCGACGCAAGAAGGACAGCAGGAATGGCGGCGAACCCGAGGACAACGCCCCGAAGGTTGACGAGCCGGCAAAATAACATCATCTGGGTTATGGCGACACTGCTCGGGCTGTTGGCAGAATGGTACAAACGCCGCCGCCACTCATACGGGTTCGGCGTGCACTCGCCGCTGGCGTACCGCCTCGTCCGCACTGTCCTTATGGAGCGATGCAGCTATTACGCCTACGCCGACATCGCAGATGCACTCGATGCATCAGCGGGTGGCTGCCGCCGCAGGCTGCGCCGGGCCAAAATGCTGCACCGCCTCGCCGCGCGCTTCCCCAGACCGTCAGTACGCCTGGTCGGCACTCTGCCGCGAGAGTATGCCGTTGCCATAGAAACCGCACTCCCGAAAGCAAATTCTGACTGCTTCCAGCCATGCCTGACGGTCGGCTGCGCCAGCGATGATGCCTCGGCTGCGGAACTGGCAGAAGACGCGACTGAACACATCACTGACGGCGACGTAACCGCGCTGTTCGGCATAGACAGCGCAGCTGTTGAGGCCGTATGGGAGGCGATGCCATACGGCGTGCTGCTGGCTGGCACAGACGCGCTTGTTGCCGTAGCAGACAGCCGCGTAACGAAAGTCGCATACACCGCCGTGATATGACAAACAGCTCTGCATACCGACGCTCGCGGGCATTGCCCGACGTGACCGGGAACGGCGCCACCCCTCCTCTGCGCCCGCTGAAGCCCGACGCGCAGCTGGTGGACGATTTCGTGTCCTACCTGACGCTCGAGCGCGGAATGTCGGCAAACACCTGCGAGGCGTACCGGCGCGACGCTGCGCGTGCGGCAGAATACTTCACCATGAACGCCATCGCGCTGTCCGACGTGTGCCACGAGGACATCCTCTGCCTGTTGGGCTACCTCGACGACCTCGGCATCGGCCGCCGCTCGCAAGCCCGCATCATGGCCGGCGTGCGCTCATTCTTCCGCTACCTGCTCATCGAGGGCTACATAGCCTCCGACCCCATGGCGCTCATCGAGTCGCCCAACATCGGCATACACCTCCCCGAAGTGCTTGACGTGGAGGAGATAAACGCGATGATCGCGGCGATAGACCCGAAACAGCGATACGCGCTGCGTAACAACGCCATAATCGAGACGCTCTACGGCAGCGGACTGCGTGTGAGCGAGCTTACGGATTTGCGCATCTCGCGGCTGAACCTCGACGACGGGTATGCCATAGTGGACGGCAAGGGGAGCAAGCAGCGCCTCGTGCCGCTGTCGCCGGTGGCGGTGGAGCTGATACGCTCATACCTCGAGGAGCGGTCACGGGGCAAAATCCGTCCAGGGTCTGAGGACTGCCTGTTCATAAGCCGGCAGGGGAAGCCGCTGACTCGCGTCATGGTCTTCTACATCGTCCGCGACCTCGCCGCAGCCGCCGGCATCACCAAGGAGGTCAGCCCCCACACGCTGCGCCATTCGTTTGCCACCCACCTGCTCGAAGGGGGCGCGTCGTTGCGCGTCATTCAGGAGCTGCTCGGCCATGAGAGCATCGCCACCACAGAGATATACGTCCACGTAGACAACACACGCCTGCGCCACGAACTGCTCGCCCACCACCCTCATTTCGCCCGGTAAACTGGCAATGTCCGCTTCCGCAATCAGGGGACACGGCATGCCACATCCCATCATGCAGCCACGCCCCGCCTTACAATTCGTTGGTATTTATTTCGGTTTATTTTATCGGAAAGAACTTTGAAATTGCGTTTGAAGCAGTAACTTTGTAATGTGGGAAGAATAAGCAATTACAAACTAAATAAATCCGTAAGATGAAACACCAACTTTTAGCCGCCTTCATGGCGACGGCGTGCACTCTCGGGGCTGCAGCGCAGAGCGTCACAGTGACCGGCGCAGACGGCCTCAAGCACAAGTTTGCCGCTGACAGGGTGAAGGAAATCACCTTCATCAAGACAAGCGCGACCGACCCGGACGCCAACGTATTCAGCGCTGTCACAGCACGCGCATATTCCTCCGGCGCAATAGAAGCCACGTTCTCCGACCCGGAAAACCCGAAGACCCTCACATTGTGGATGGTAGGACCCACGATGGCAAAGTATCTCTATGACGGCGTATACACTGCGCAGGCAGAATACGGCGAGATGACCGTAGACACTGACAAATCCTACTCATTCGTTTCCGAGGGAGGCGTGAACACCGCCCTGCAGTCCGGCACAGTGACTGTCGCCATTGCCGGCAAAGTATACACGATAACCTTTGACCTGACGCTCATCGACGGCAACTCATTCAAAGGCTCGTACAAGGGCGCGATGCCCGGGCTGACCGGCCGCGATGCGACACTGAACACCTGCGAGACACCGCAAGTCAAGACCAACGACCGCGATGACCGCGTGGACGGCGAGTACTACATCAAGATGAACGACTCTGACTGGAGCTACGAAATGGCCGTTGACTTCTACGCTCTCGCAGGGACAGCCAAGCTCCCCGCCGGCACATACCGCTACGGCAGCGACAATGCAGCCGGCACATTCGGAGCGAACAGCTACCTCGACACATACACCCCGAGCAGCAACTACCGCTTCGCAGAGGGCAGCACTGTCGAAGTGTCATACGAGGGCGACAACATCACCATGGCGTTCAACCTCGTCACCGACGACGGCCGCAAGTTTGACATGACCTACACCGGCGAAATCACATTCCCCCCGTTTGAAGCTCCCAAGACACAGCTCGCGTCAATAGAAATAGACGGCCTGTACTCAGGAGGCACAAACCGCGGGCTGATATTCAAGACCGCAGACGAGAGCCTGTCGATAGTCCTGGACATGTACGGCGAGAAGACTTTCATCGAGGAGGGCACTTACACAGTGGCGGCAAGCGACGGCCTGCGCATCGCCACCGACCAGAGATACACATACGTCAAGCGCGGCGAGACGACGACCGCATTGCAGTCCGGCACAGTCGCGGTGTCAACCAACGACCGCATATACACATTTGACATGGCTTTCGTCCTTGCCGACGGCACTCCGCTCAACGCTATCTATACAGGCGTTGTAGGCGGCTTTGCCTCCAAGGATTTTGACCTCGAACTGGCAAAACCGACCATCGGCTCAGTAAATGACCAGCAGCCCGGTGAACACATCATCAATATTAGCAATGCCGATCAGGACTGGGTATTTGAGGGCAGACTTGACCTCTTCTCTGACGTGAATTCCACACGCCCTGCCGCCGGAACTTACACATTCTCCACAGACAAGACCGCTGGGACACTTGGCGAACTGACCACCATTGACACGTTCTCTCCGAACAACAATTTCACCGCACAGGAAGGGAGCTTCGTGACCATATCATACGAGGGGAGCAACCTCGTGCTGACCGGCACACTCAACCTTGAGGAGGGACGCAAGGCCCCACTGTACTACAACGGCCCGCACGACTACCCCGAGGAGAGCGCAAAGGAGACACTCGACCTCAACACTTGCCAGACACCCAAAATCATCAACAACAACGGCCGCGTGGACGGCGAGTTCTACGTCAAGATGAACGATGCGACGTGGAACTACGAAATGGCAATTGACTTCTTTGCCGAGGCATCAGCCACAGCCATACCCGCCGGCACATACACCTACTCCACAGAGAACACTCCCGGCACATTCGGCCCCAAGAGCTACATCGACCTCAACACGCCCTACCAGGGCAGCAGCCTCCGCTTCGCTGAGGGCAGCACCGTGGAGGTGTCATACGAGGGCGACAACATCACCATGGTGTTCAGCCTCGACCTCGCAGCGCAGGACAAAGTCCTGAAAATGACATATACCGGACCGATCAACTCCGAATTATAACCCATAAACAGACATCAAAGACATGAGAAAATATATAATGGCCGTCCTCGCCGTTCTGGCGACAGTAGCGGCGGCAGGGGCTGAGCAGATATTCATGCCCTACATACTGCAGGTGAACACAGCCGACGGCAACGCGGTGCAGTACAAATTCGCTGACCAGCCGGCGGCTACATTCGCTGACGGCACAATGACCCTAACGGTCGAGAACGGCACAGCAGTGGAGTTTGCAATGGACCAGGTCACAAACATGACGCTGGTGGCAGACGAGGCCGGCGTTGACAGCATCGCCGGCGACAACACGACACTGGCAATCGCAGTGACCTCACAGACAATCACTATCGACGGCATGGCAGCAATGTCGCCTGTCGCAGTGTACGACATGAACGGCCGCAAGGTGGCAGCTGCCACATCCGATGCCGAGGGACACGCCACAGTGGACGTTGACGGCCTGGCCGGCGGCGTATATGTGGTCAGCCTGCCCAACCATTCATTCAAATTCATCAAATAAAGACGACACGACATGAAAAGAAACATATTGGCTATATGCGCCCTTGCGGCAAGCGCAGCGCTCATGGCACAGAGCAGCTACCAGGTGGTCGTGACCACCAAAGACGGCGAGAAAAAGGTGTTCGCCGCCGATGACATCACCGACATCAAGTTTGCCAACGCGCCGCAGTACATCAAGGCCGGCACCTTCATCGAGGGCCTCTACAGCCCCAACACAGACAACGCCACCTACGACTTCACAGTCGGGACGGAAGAACCGGACGCAGAGGGGCAGCCCTCGGCGCTCGGCGGCGTACAGATGTCGCTGTCCATGTACGCTCCTCTCAGCGACGAGGCGCAAAACGCAATCCTCCCCGAAGGCTATTACCGCATCGGCAACGGCGCGTCATACACGTTCAGCGCGTCTGGCTCTGCGGTGTGGATCCGTTATGACGAGGGCGCAGACGATGTGGCGGTAGGATATGTCGTCGGGGGTGTCGTAGATGTCAAACATGACGGCGACAACTATGACATCCGAGCCGAACTCGACCTGCTGGACGGCACACAAATCGCCTTGGCCTATTATGGCAGCCTGAAATTCCGCGTCGGCGCATCCGGTTCCGTAGACTTTGAGCAGGACCAGGACGTGCAGTTCACGGAAGGTCAGGGCCGCGTCTGGGCAAACTGGTTCAACCCGTTCTGCGACGACGGCTCCCTGCAGTTCTTCACCGGACGCTTTGACGCAGGAGGGGCACAGACCGAGGGATACTGCCTTTACCTGTCATACTATATGCCCAAGGACGACATACACACATCGACATGGAAACCGGTCGTCACCGACGGCGTGTACAACGTAGACCCACGCGAACGCATCACCGGACAGACATACCTGCCGTACACGCTTATGCGCGGCAGCAAGATGGAAATGTTCGGGCAAGTGACTGCCGTAGGTTCATACCTGACATACCTCGCAGCCGACGGCCGAGTGTCCCTGGCAACAATCAGGGAGGGCACTCTCACAGTATCTGACGGCGGCTCCAAATTCGTATTCGACTTCGTGGCTGACAACGGCATCAAGATTACAGGCTCATACGACAAGAAACCGTACATCCTCAACGTAATCGACAACAGCAACCAGCCCGAGAGCCCGGATGACCTCACCGGCGACTACGTGTTCAGCAAATGGGCTGACGATGCCGTAATCCTGGACTACAACCTCGGCGACTACATCATACAGGGCCTCAATTCGCACGTCATGATATTCTCCGACCCCGAAATGGAAAAGGGCGACTACCTGTCAATCGACGTGTTCAGCGAGGGCGACCAGATCAAAGACGGCACATACACCATCGACAACTCGCTCCAGGACATGACCGGCCTAAAAGGCTATGTCAACTACCAGGGCGGCATGGCGTTCTCGTGGTACGGCGACCTTGACTCCACTGACGACGAGGGCTACCAGAATGTGCTTGCGCCAGTATACGGCGGCTCGTTCACCGTCACCACGCTCGACAACGGACAGCGCAAGTTCGATTTCGACCTGCGAGACAAGAAGGGCAACAAGATGACCGGCACAATCACCCGTGAAGTCCACTACGTATCTGACAGCGACCAGGCTGCGGCAAAGGCTGAGCGCAGCCGCGCACGCGCCCTCGGCCAGATGAAACGCGCATGGGGCTGCAACCGCACAGATGCCGCTCCTCGCCAGCTCATCCGCAAATAACCATTGACCCCCGGCACGCCGACTGCTGTCGGCTGCACACATAGCGGCGGCGTTCCCCTCACCCGGAACGCCGCCGCAACCATACAGCGCCACTCCCACTTTTCATTCGCAAATCACGAGACTTTACAGAAATACAGTTCATATCTCGCTGAAAATTTGTAATTTTGAGCATCGAACAGACATAACCACCATAAGCTATGACAAAGGAAGAACTGCTCGCGAGACTTGACGACATCGAATGGGACGACTTTGAGGTCAAAGAGGCCTCTGGAGGTCTGCCAAAATCGGTGTGGGAAACAGTCAGTGCATTCTCCAACACGGCAGGAGGTGTGGTTGTGTTCGGTGTCAGGGAAAGGAAGACCCACGAGTCTTCTGTATTCCAAATAGCCGGGGTATCCAATGCCGAAAAAATAGAGCAGGATTTTGTCGGGACTTTGCGCTCCCGCAGCAAATTCAACACCTTGGTCTCATGCCGCCCTATGAAATTTGACATCGACAACAAAACCGTCCTCGCGTTTGAGATACCGGTGTCGCCGCACAAGCCGGTTGCTATAAAAAGCACCGGTGACGTGTATATAAGGACTGGCAGCGGCGACCAACTTGCAACAGATGCTGAAGTCATGGCTATCGTCCGCGACTCCGCATTTGGGTCCCAGTCCGAGAAGGAGGTGTCAGGAACAAGTTTCAACGACGTGAACCAGGAGTCAATCGCATCATACCGAAGTTATTTGCGAGATTTCAACCGGGCATTGGCATATCCAGAGTTAGATGCTGAAAGTTTCTGCAAGAAACTCAATATAGTAACTGCTGCAGGTCGGCTAACTTATGGGAGTCTGTTGATGTTTGGCAAACGGGACTCCGTCCTTGCCTCAATTCCCAATTTTTGGATAGACTACATGGAGGTGCCCGGTGTGTCCTATTCAGGAGCATCACAACGCTATATATACCGGATGCCGGAACAGGAGAATATATGGGAAAGCTTCAACCTCATAATGCTCCGTCTCCGCAATTTCGTTGACGCTCCATACATTGAAGGTCCTGACATTTTCGGGACTGAAGACAATTCTCAACTATTCTGCATTCGCGAGGGACTCGTCAATCTGTGCGCTCATTCGGACTATTTCGCAGCTGCCCACCCAACTGTACGGGTCTTCTCTGACAGAATAGAACTGCAGAACCCCGGACGTTTCATCCTTGACGCATCAGAATTCCGGGCGCGATTGCTGTCAATGCCTCGCAACCCGAGCATCATCAGGTTCTTCCGTCACCCTAAATTGTCTGAAAACGCAGGTTACGGCATCGACAAGATGCTCCGATGGAAATCATTGACTGGCAAAAACGTGCTTATCAAAAGCGACTTGCTCGTTTCCACTGTCGTTTATCCCCTCAAACCGCCTCACTTGTCATCTCAAAACGAGACTACAAATGACACCATAATTGAAACTATAACTGAAACTATAAAATCCGCCGATGATAAAGCAATTGTTGAAACCCTAAAATACAATTCCATAATCACAATCCCCGAAATCACAGCATCTTTGGGCTGGTCTAAGAGCAAGACAAACAGACTGATTGCCTCACTGAAGAAACGAGGTGTCATCAAGCGCATCGGAAGCAACAAAAAAGGCCACTGGGAAATATCCGCTGTCGTTTATCCCCTCAAACCGCCTCACTTGTCATCTCAAAACGAGACTACAAATGACACCATAATTGAAACTATA
>CAKUKR010000003.1 GCA_934663645.1 uncultured Muribaculaceae bacterium
TTTAAGCGGAGTTTTAACACATTGTCCTGCGTTTACCCCAAATTCTGGAACGAAAAAAAGGAGGGGCGACCGTCGCCGGTGCCTCTCCCCTGTATTGTGATCTATGCGGCATGAAGCCGCGCTGGGTCAACGGAAGTTGTAGCCGATAGTGAAGTCCACGCTGTTCTGGTGGAAGGTCACGTTGTCAACGGCTGAAGTGTTGGTCAGGCCTACCACACCGCTGATGCCGATGTAGTAGTTGCGAGCCAGGTTGAAACCGGCGCCGAAACGCAGGTTGCAGTTCACGCGGTTGAACACATCGGTGTAGTTGGTAGCGGCTGAATGGAAACTCTTGCCGAGGACTTCCTTTGTGGTTATGTAGTTGTCACTGCTGAAGCCTACACGGAGTTCCGGGCCGACGAACACCTGAAGGTTCACGTCGTCAGTGAAGTCGAAGTGGTAGCCGAGCATCACGGGGACGAGCATGCCGGATTCACGCAGTGAAGCGTGTTCGAATGCCGAGTAACCGGCAATATCGTAGTCCTTCATGCCAGTTGCGTTGTAGTAGAACGACAAGCCCGGTTCTACATAGAAGTTGGCCACGATGGGAGCCTGATAGAACAGTCCTGCGGAGAAGCCGCCTCCGTTCTTGTAAGCTTCCGTCTTGTGTCCGCCGAACTCCACTTTGCCAGGGCAAGTGAGCGTACCGGAAGCGCGGATGCCGAAGTATCCGGAGTTGGCAGGGTTGTTGACTACCGTCTGTGCACCCATTGAGAGCGTGGCTGCTGCCACAGCTGCTGTGAGAAGTAATGATTTTTTCATAACGTAGCTATTTTGGTTATTCTGTTTTCTGTGACAAAGTTAATGCCTTTCAGTTTAACCGCAACAATCCACAGCGCAAAAATCCGCCTTACAGACCACCTAATTGCCCGATTATTCCAACCGCCGCCCCCATTTACTGCGGCATCGCCTCCTTGTAGGCGACATTGTTGCCGGTCAGGGCATTGACATGGTCGATGAACTTTTCTCCGGAAGTCAGATAGTCAGGAACTGAAAGTCCCAGCTTCGTGAATTTCGGCAAGCGTTCATTGATGATTTTGTTCATCGCCTCTGCCTTGCTGAAATTATACCCGTCCTCATATATGGGGCAAAGCAGCTCGACCAACGTCGTGACAGCCGCCTTTTGCGCCTGCTCTTTCTCCCCGGTCAATATGAGGTATGTAATTCTCGGATTGGCGTGAGTGACCTGCTGGCGTATTCGCTCGACATCTGCGGTCATTTTCCACCAACGGATAAGAACTACTATCGACAAGACGATGTACGCAATCATCACCAACAGGGTGAAGATGGAAAAGCCCGACATTTCATGGCTCGAATAGCCATAATCCCCATAAGCGAATGCTCCCAACGCCGGAATCAGAGCGCATACCGCGATAATGTACTTTTTCATGTGCAAACGGTTATATCATGTTTATGGATTGTCTGTTCTCAGACGATATTTTCTTGGACGACATCCACACTATGGTCAGAACCAAGCAGATGACATTCAGTCCCAGCGACGCATAGTCACATACATCAAATGCTGCGGAAAAACTATCGAACAACGAGTAATCATTCGCGTTCTCGTATGCCAACCGGGCTTTCAAAAGCAGCACACTCGATATTAAATAGAACACAACTATTGGCGACCCCAATATTTTTATCGGAAGCCACGCTTTGGAACTGAGGATATAGGCAACAATCATAGCATCTATGACAATCCCAACAAACAGCGAGGCGTAATATCCCATAAATTCGAATACACTGAAATCACAAATGCAAACAACGAGAGCATTGATTGCGTAAACAGCGTGAATTGCGCCTACGATGTATGCAGACACTTGCCCGACAGCACTGTTGATATACGCTGATTTGTTTTTGGCCATAAGAATAAAGCCCGCGCAAACTATCAGGCTTAATGCGATAAAGGCAATATACCATATTGTTTGGTCATCATCAATAGCCGGCATGACAAGCCGATTGAACAGCCATAAAACGACACTCCTCCCGAACAAGCAAAGCAGGGGGATGCCAATAGCTTCTTTAATCCTCATATTTCATTTCATTGGTTTTGATATGCAAAGATAATAAATTTACCCGAATTGAGACAAACGCCGCATACAAATTATACGCGCTGGAGAGCTGCACCGCCACCGCCTATTCTAAATTTACTGCAAATATGCAGTAAATTTAGAATAGAACGGCTATCTATCTGTGTAAAAGCGACATATCACAGCTGTCAAGTAGGGACACGGCGTGCCGTGTCCGAAGGACGGCGAGTGTATATACCTCTGATTTGCTGCGATTTAGCGGCGAATGCTGCACGCCGTGTCCCTACTGGGCTGTGCCGATCATTCACTCGCTGAAAGCATTGTTGCCTCGCTAAGACATCACGTCTGTGTTTCGCAAGAACTGGAACAGCCCCATGACGAGAAATCCGTTTTCGTCCGTGTAAGTGGCAATGTCGTCTCCGACGATGATTATCTTCCGGAAGGCATCGTCGATCATCTTCAGGGACGCGAGTTCCTGCTCTCGTTTTTCCTCATTGGGCAGCGCGTATGCCGACTGGATGTAATACTTGTCTACGCCGTTGTTGGCTACGAAATCAATCTCATATTGCCTGTATGTTGACTTGCCGTCAGACATGCCGCGCTTTTCCACCACGCCGACATCCACAACGTACCCTCTTATGCGCAACTCATTGTAAATGACATTCTCCATAATATGGGTGATTTCCTGCTGTCGGAAATTCAGCCTCGCATTACGCAGCCCGACATCCACGGCGTAATATTTCTTGACCGACTCGTAATACCGTTTGCCCTTGACATTGTAACGCCGTGCGCCCTCAAACAGGAACGAGTTCTCGAGCAACTGCATATACGAAGCAAGTGTCTCATCCTCGATTTTCACATGCTGGACACTGGCAAGCGTATTGCGGATCTTGTTGGGATTTGTAAGCGACCCGATTGAGGAGCAGAGCGAGTCGACAAGACACTCAAGGGCGTTGCGGTTTCTTACGCCGCCACGCTCCACCACGTCGTCAATGTATGTCTTCTGCCAAAGACGTTGCAGGTACGACACTTTCTGCTCGGCAGTGCGCTGGTTGCGCAGAGCAGGCATGCCTCCATAGGTGTAGTACTCTTTCCATAATTCCGACACACTCTCATCGCGACCAGCACAGAACTCGCTGAATGACAACGGATAGACACGTATCTCATCGCCGCGACCGCGAAAAACAGTGTTTATGTCGCTCGACAGGAATCGGGAGTTGCTGCCTGTAATATAGACATCCACATTGTCACAGGCATTCAGCCCATTGACTATCCGCTCAAACCCCTCCACCATTTGTATCTCATCGAGGATGACATAATAGTTCCCTTCGTCTGAAATTTGGGAATAAAGGAACTTCTTCAGCGTAACGGCATCCGTGAGGTCTCCACCGTCCGGGTCATCGTCAGTGTCAAACGACACCATTAGTATGTTGTCACTATTCACCCCCTGTGCCAACAAATAGTCCCGGTAAATCTTTTTCAACAACCAGGACTTGCCGCAGCGGCGAGCGCCGGTCACAATCTTCACCTCGCCGTTGTCGCGGCGGTTTATCAGTTTGCGCAAGTACAGATCCCTGCTGATGTAAGAGGCCATAATATCCTATTCTAAATTCACTGCAAATTTACAACAAATTTCGAATAGAACGGCTATCTATCTGTGTAAAAGCGACATATAACGGCGGCAAAGTATGGGCAGGGCGTGCTGTGTCTGGAGGTAAGCAATTGCGTACATCGCTTATTTACACAAACTTGCATACAATCACGCCTGGGTCAGGTTGTAAAGAGGGCGTCGATGTATCGGTCGTCGATGACGGCGACTATCGGGTTGCCGTTGGGGGTGAAGCGTGTGTCGGGCAGGGCGAACAGGCGGCTCACCAGGTGCTGCATTTCCGTAGGCGAGAGCTGTTTGCCGCCGGTGATAGCCGTAGAACGCGCCGTCACCAGCGCGACACGCTGCAGCAGGGTGTCGGTGGGCGTGCCTTCGTTGCCGTAGTTGACCGAATCGTCGCTCACGGAGTCAAGTATTCGGAGTATCACGTCTCGAGGGTCAGCGTGCATGAGTTCGGAGGGGACGGCCTCGATGCGCCAGTCGCAGCCGCCGGCATTGGCGAGCTTGAAGCCTATGCGCGACAGCTCGTCTTCCACACCTTCGAGGACAAGCTGCTGCGAGGGGTCGAGGCGGAGGGTTTCGGGGAACAGCACCTGTTGCCCCACGCCGGCTGAACCGTGTGCCTTAGAGAGGTATTCCTCATACAGCACCTTAACATGTGCGCGGTGTTGGTCTATTATCAGCAAGCCTTCGGGCGAGGGTGTGACGATGTATTTCAGCGCGTACTGTATGCACTGCGGAGCGGCGGCATCAGCCGTTTCGACGGTGGGGAAGACTGCCCCGTGTTCTTCGCCGGCAGATGCCAAGCCCCGGTTGCGGTCAGAGTCCTTCACATCGCTCATGAAGTCGGCATAAAGGCGTTGCCACGAGCGGTCAACAGTCGTCCTGCGCTGCTGTCCCTGCGGCGACCACGGCGAGCCTGCCTGCTTGCTGGCAGAGGGTTTGAACGGGTTGTACTGCGGGTCAACCGGGACTTGCGGCGCGGCGATGAAGTCGCCGTCATGCACTGCGGCAGCTGGCAACGGGTCGGAGGTGAAGTCTATCGAGGGGACTGCGGAGAACTTGCCGAGCGAGGCACGCACGGCAGCGGAGAGGATGCGCCATATCTCGCTCTCGTTCTCAAACTTGATTTCGTTCTTGGTCGGGTGTATGTTGACATCTATCGTCGCGGGGTCAACCTCAAACTTGATGAAGTAGCACGGCTGTGTGTCGGCGGCAATGAGCTTGTCGAAACATGACAGGATAGCCTTGTGGAAATACGGGTGGCGCATATTCCGTCCGTTGACTATGAGGTATTGCAACGGGTTGCGGCGGCGGGCGAACTCGGGTCGCGAGACGAAGCCGGAAATCTTGACCACCGAAGTGTCCACGTCCACGGGGAGGAGCTGCAGGTTGAGGTTGTTTTTCCAGATATCACCGATGCGCTGCTTAAACGAGCCGGGACGCAGGTCAATGCGCTTGTTGCCGGTGTCGATGCTCAGATGGAGGTGGTTGTTGACCAGCGCGAGGCGTTCAAACTCGCGCATGATGTTGGCAAGCTCCACGCTGTCGCTCTTGAGGAACTTGCGTCGGGCCGGAAGGTTGCAGAAAATGTTGCGCACCATGATGTTCGCTCCACGGTCGCACACGCACGGCTCTTGGTTCTCTACCTTTGAGCAGTTGATTTTCAAGCAAGTGCCGAGCCGGTCATTTTCAGTTCGGGTGCGCAGCTCCACCTGCGAGATTGCGCATATCGAGGGCAAAGCCTCGCCTCGGAAGCCCATTGTCGCGAGGGTGAACAGGTCGGCGGCAGCGGAGATTTTCGACGTGGCGTGCCGCTCAAAGGCCATACGGGCATCGGTCTCGGTCATCCCCTTGCCGTTGTCCACAACTTGAATGAGCGTGCGCCCGGCATCCTTGATAAAAATGGCGATGTCTGTCGCGCCGGCATCGACGGAGTTCTCCACAAGCTCCTTGATGACAGAGGCCGGCCGCTGTATCACCTCGCCGGCGGCAATCTGGTTAGCCACCGAGTCGGGAAGCAGATGTATTATGTCGCTGCTGTGTTCCACTTTTTATCCTCCTGCATATAAACCGGCTATGCGCCGCGCTATTGCCCGAAATACTCCTCGAGCGTGCCGGACTGGCTCTCCTCCTTCTTGAAATAGTCGATCATCTCATCCGACACGTCGCCGAGGTCGTCGTCCCAAATCCAGCGGCCGTCATACCACTCGCGCCTGGGGCGCAGCGCCTCCTGCCACTGGAAGCCCTGCAGGTACTTGTCGCCCTGCTTGACTTTGAATATCGGCGTGACAGTGCCGTCAACGGCTGACCACATCTTGAGCTTCTCCAGCTCGCGGTCAGCCATGTCCACTGTCAGATGCTCGCTCTCGGCCTTGATAATCTTGTTGTATGTTGAATCCTTCTCCGCCGGCAGCAGCACCACCTCGACGTTGTCGTCTACAGAGAGATGCCGCAGCTGGTTGTCGCGGAAGGTGGCAAACATCGCCTTCCCCTTCAGCTGGTTATAGAAATCCTCTGCCACGTTTTCAGCCACGAAGCCGTTCACCACGCGGGCATAGTCTGTGGTAGAGTCATTGAAATGCACGGTAATGGAATCACCGCACACCTGGCGGTTGTCGCTCCACACTATCGGCTTGCGCTTCAGGTAGAGGAGCGAGTCAAACTGCACGAGGTGCATTGTGTCGGCAATGGCCTGTATCTGCTGGTTGAAGAAGCGCGAGTGCTTGATGGCCTTTGCCACGCAGAAGTCCTTGAGTATGCTGTCGCGTTGCAGTTCAGGCGTTTCCGCCACGAGGCTCCGCCGTGGGGGTATGACAACAGACGTGTCGCCATGCTCAATCTGTCGGCGATATACCGCCTCAATCGAGTCTGCGCGGGCGTCGAGCGTGCGCTGTTCCGCCATCAGGGAGTCGAGAAGCTGCTGCTGTCGCGGAGTGTAGGGGGCGACAGTGCGCTGCTGCACTATCCATGTATATATGCTGTCAGCACGCAGATAGTTGGTGTCGGGGCGGGAATACTCCACCAACATCGGGTTGCCGGTGGCGAAAGCGGAGCGCGTCACCTCGTTGTACTCGCCGTAGTTGCTGATGAGGCGCACCTTGTGTGCGGTGTCATTCAGCACCATAGGGCGAGGTATGCGGGCCGGGTCGTCAAACATGTATGCGCGGCTGGTGCGGGTCGCCTTGTCATAGATGATGATGTCGCCGGTCAGCTTGGTGGCGTTGTTGTTGGAGTCGGTGTGGGTAATGGTCGAGCGGCTCTCGAGGCGTGCGTTGCCCGTCTGGGTGTTGTAAGTGCCTCGCGAAGTCTCGATGGTGTCCGTTGCGCTGTAGATGTCGGTTCGGCTCACGATCTGCGCCTCGTGGGTGGAGGTATTGTAATATAAGGTGTCGGTGAGAAGCTGGTTGCCGTTTTTCTTGCCTCGCAGTGCCACGTTGCCGTAGAAGTCAGCCGTCTTGAGCGAGGGGGAATACTCGCCGTAACGCGACGTGAGTACATTCACGTCGTCCTCGAGCCGTCCGCCGCAGTCATACCAGCCACGGTCCATGGCGACGCTGTAGAACAGGGAATCGGAGGTAAGCGTGACGCGGCGGTTCTGCACCTTGACTTGCGGCTGCGTAGGGCCGTGTCGCAGCCTCGCCAGCTTCTGCATGCCGTCATAATACATACGGTCGGCATATACGAACAGCGTGTCGCCACTGGTCATCTTGACATGGCCGAAGGCGTTGAGCGAGTTCAGCTCGCCGTAGTAGTATGCCGAGTCGCAGTACATGCGCATATTCCCCTGACGGAACATCACGCCGCCGCTCACAATCTGGCAGCCTGGGTTCATCTCGTTATGGTACAGCGAGTCGGCACGCTCCAGAAAGACCTTGTTGGTGACATAGCGGTCCTGCGAGGGCATCTCGGGAGCAATCTTGTGCGTCGGCTTGGGGCGCGTGTACGTCTCTTTCTTCTCTGTCTTGGGCTTGGACTGCTGGCGGCGCATGACGTTAGACTGCGCCCACGCCTGCTGCAATAGACTCACTAAGGACAGGACGACGACAGATGCCACCATCCACAGCACGCGCCGGGGATTGTGCCGGCAGAAGTCGCGGTTTCGCTCTTTCATATACTCACATGGCGGCGGGTCACTTCACCCAGCCCTTGTACTTGAAGTCGCACACGTTCCAGCCGTCCTCGATGCGGACGTATGTCGATGCGATCTTCTTCTCAACCCAAGCTCGTATTATCTGGTCGGAAGCGTGTTCCGTAGCCATCTGCTTGAGCATGTTGTAGTCGTCAGAGAGAGTTGCCTTGTGGCCCTCGACACGCTCTTTGAGGCGGACTATCGCCACCACGTCGCGGTTGCTCTTCACATCCTTCATTATGAACGGCTCGGAGATGTCGCCCACAGCCATGTTCTCCACATGGTTAGCCACCTCCGGGGGAAGGTCCTTCATCTCGAAACGCGAGGAGCCAGTCTGCTGGTTGACCATAATGCCCTTGTTGTTGCGCGAGTCCTTGTCCTGCGAGATGAGGCGTGCAGCCTCCTCGAAATGGGCGGGAGTGGTGAGGTGCGAGCGCAGCGAGTCGAGGCGCGTCATCGCCTCGGTCAAATCCTTGGTGCTGACGTGCGGGCGCAGCAGTATGTGGCGCACATTGACCTGGTCGCCGCGCTTCTCTATAAGCTGTATGATATGGTATCCGTATTCGGTCTCGACGATGCGCGACACCTTCTTGGGGTCGTTCAGGCTGAACGCTACATTGGAGAACTCGGGCACGAAGTCAGCACGGTTGTGGAAGCCGAGCTCGCCGCCCTGCATCGCAGAGCCGTCCTCGCTGTACATGATGGCGAGCGTCGAGAACTCTGCGTCGCCACGGTTGACACGGTCGGCATAGTCGCGCAGACGCGCCTTCACATCGTCGATCTCCTGCTGCGGTATGACCGGGTTGATGCTGATGATCTGCACCTCGACCTGCATCGGCACAAAGGGGATGCTGTCCTCGGGGAGCTGGTCATAGTACTTGCGCACGTCATTGGGCGTGACCTTGAGGTCTTTGGTGAGGTTTGCCTGCACTTGCTCGATGATGTAGTGTGTGCGCATCATCTCGATGAGCTGTGTGCGCAGCGAGGCAATGGGCTTGTGGAAATACTCCTCCACCTTCTCGCGCGAGCCGAGGTTGTCCTCAAAGAACTTGATGCGCCGGTCCACCTGCGCTGCCACCTGTGTCTCGGGAGCCTCGATGGTGTCGAGCTTGGCCTGGTGCAGGTACAGTTTCTGGACAGCGAGTTCCTCGGGGATAACACAATATGGGTCACCGTCAATGGGCGTGCCGTCCTGTTTCATCTGTGAATACTGCTCCTCGATGTCAGAGAGGAAGATGGCCTCGTCGCCGACGACCCACGCCACCTCGTCGATGACGTTGTTTTTCGGTTTGGCGACAGCCACAAGCAGTCCCAGGGCCAGCAGTGCCGGCAGTATTCTGTATGTCTTGTTCACGTCTGTATCTGTTTTATTGTGTTTTGTTTATGAGTTGATGCGTTTTTATGTCATATCCGGGAGTCGAGAGCAGCCCGTTCTTGCGGGCATTCTCGGCAAAGGACTCGAGGAGGCTGCGCCCGTACTGTTCGCGCTGCGACTGCACGAGCGACTCGCGTATCAGCGGAGCGGCGAAATCATACGGCATACGCGAGCCAGAAGGCATGGCATCGGTGATGCGAAGCAGGTATGTCGAGTTGCGGTCAGAGGTCTCGAAAAACCGGTGCGCTGCGACAAACTTGTCCGCGTCGCCGAAACGGTACGGTATTTGGGCAGCAATCTCCTGCCAATCCACCCATTTGTCCTTGAAATACTCGTACTGTATCGCGCCTTTCAGCCCGTATTTCTCGATTTCGTCAATGCTCGCAGCAGAGGAGGAACGCACCCAGCGGCGCACGTCGTCGAGACGGTCAGCGTCAGAGGGGAGTTTGATGTACACGCCCTTGACCAGAGGGCTTTCGAGCGTCATCTCGGCGGAGTTGGCGTCATAGTAGGCCTTCACCTGCTCCTCGGCAGCCTTGTCGCCGCGAGAGGACTTCATGCGTCGGATATACTCGTTTATAATGAGGCGGTTGCGGTAGTCGGCAGCCATACGGTCGATGCGGTCGAGGTCAATAGCGTTCTCCTGCGCCACCTCGCGCAACAGCATATCCTGCAGCCACGTATCAACAATATTGGCAAACATCGCGGCACTGTCCTGCGGCGTAGTGTTTTCGGGCATCCTCGACAACACGTCGTTCAGCGTGAGCGTCGAGTCGCCAACTGTAACCAGAGGCATATCCTTGCGGTCGGCAACAGAGTCAGCGGCATTGGAGCAAGCGGCGGCAAGCATTGCCGCTGCTGCCGTGGTGAGTAGCCATCTTCCTCCTGTCCTGCCATTTCTGCTGCCGTCCATATCTGCGTGCTTGGATGTAGTGTCAATTGCCCATTTCGGAAAGGAACTTTATGAGTACCAGCCGTATCTCGTCTTCGGAATACTCGTCGCCAAACTCGACGAACACGTCGTCGAGCTCGTCCTCGTCGAGCTCGCGTATGTAGTCCATCATCTCCTGCTCCTGTTCCTCATCGATGAAATCCTTGAGCGCATAGTCTATGTTGATCCTCATGCCTGATTTGACTATCGACTCGAGTTCGTCGATGAGTTCCTCCATTGTCAGGTTGTGTCCGCGAGCAAGCGCGTCGAGATCCACCTTCCTGTCAATGCCTTGTATGAGCTGGCTCTTGACACGGCTGTTGACCGGTATGGTCCGCACTACGATGTCCTCGGGACGCTCTATGTCATTCTCCTCGACATGGCGGCGTATCAGCTCGACAAACTCCTTGCCGTAGCGTTTTGCCTTGCCCACCCCCACGCCGGGAACTGCCTGGAGAGCCTCGATAGTGACGGGGTATGTCGTCGCCATTGCCTCGAGGGCCGGGTCCTGGAAGATGACGTATGGCTTGAGGTTGTTATGCTTTGCCACCTTGCGCCGCAAGTCCTTGAGCATGGCAAACAGCTCGGGGTCAGCTACACAAGCCTCGCCTCCGCGAACCGGGGCTTCAGGGCCGTCAGAGAAGCTGTTTTCCTCCACGACCTTGAAAGACTTCGGGCTGTCAAGGAAGCGGTCGCCGGCAGGCGTTATGGAAACAGTGCCGTAATTCTCAATGTCCTTGGACAGGTACCCGGCGATTACGGCCTGCTGCACCACGGCGAGGACAAACTTCTCGTCCACCTCGGAGAGCGAGCCGAAATACTCGAGCTTGTCATGGCCGCAAGCGCGTATCTCGTCAGTGCGGCGGCCTATCATGATGTTGACAAGATAGTCGATTTTGAATTTGTCACGTGCGGTGCTCACGACCTGAAGCACCGCGTAAAGTTCTTCTTTGGCTTCCACTTGTTTCTTAGGATTAAGGCAGTTGTCGCAGTTGCCGCAGTTTTCCTCCGTGTATTCCTCGCCGAAATAGTGGAGCAAAATCTTGCGGCGGCACAGCGACGACTCGGCATAGTTGGCGGTTTCGGCAAGCAGCTGCCTGCCGATTTCCTGCTCGGAGGGGGACTTGGTCTGCATGAGCTTCTCGAGCTTCTGCAGGTCTTTGAGCGAGAAGTAGGCTATGCAGCGTCCCTCGCCGCCGTCGCGCCCGGCACGCCCGGTCTCCTGATAATACCCCTCGAGGCTCTTGGGGATGTCATAGTGTATCACATATCGCACGTCAGGCTTGTCGATGCCCATGCCGAAGGCGATGGTCGCCACTATCACGTCAATGTCCTCGTTGAGGAAGGCGTCCTGGTTGGCGGCACGTGTCGCCGCATCGAGACCGGCGTGGTATGCCCGGGCTGGTATGTCATTGATCTGCAGCGTCTCCGCCAGCTCCTCGACCTTGCGGCGCGACAGGCAGTAGATGATGCCTGACTTCCCCTTGTTGTTCTTGATGAACCGGATTATGTCGGCGTTCACTGTCTGCGTCTTGTGCCGCACCTCATAATACAGGTTGGGGCGGTTGAAGCTCGACTTGAACACCTCGGCACCGGTGATGCCGAGGTTGCGCTGTATGTCATGCTGCACCTTCGGGGTGGCAGTGGCAGTCAGCGCGATGACGGGGCGATTGCCGATCTCGTTGATTATCGGGCGCAAGCGGCGGTACTCTGGGCGGAAGTCGTGTCCCCACTCCGAGATGCAGTGCGCCTCGTCGATGGCATAGAATGATATGTCCACACTCCGCAGGAAGTTGATGTTGTCCTCCTTGTTGAGCGATTCTGGGGCTACGTACAGCATCTTGGTGCGACCCTCGCGTATGTCGCTCTTGACCTGCTCGATGGCTGCCCTGTTGAGCGACGAGTTGAGGAAATGAGCGATGCCGTTGGTCTCGCTGTACGAGCGCATGGCATCCACCTGGTTTTTCATCAGCGCGATAAGCGGAGAGACGACAATGGCAGTGCCGGGCATCATCAGCGCCGGGAGCTGATAGCACAGCGACTTGCCTCCACCCGTGGGCATGAGGACAAACACGTCGTTGCCGGCGAGCAGCGAATTGATGATGCTCTCCTGGTTGCCCTTGAAACTGTCAAAACCGAAATGGTATTTCAAGAGTTCCTTCAATGTTTTGGCCTGGGTCATTGTTGTCATGTTGCGGCACGCGCCGTTTTAGTTATACACAAAGTTAGTCATTTATTCCGACATCTGAAATACCGGGCGGCAAAAATCCCCGGGGATCACCACCAATGGCGAGGATAGATGATGCGCGCCAGCCCGAACAGATAGCGGCGGAAGCCGGGGCGGTATGCCAGCAGCCGGTCAAACCAGCCCAGATGCCGCGCAACGGCACGCACCACAAAGCCCACGAACACCATGGCGAAAAGCGTCCCCACGCCGATTATGTTCCACCTCCAGCAGCCGAAAAACAGGAAGCTCGCCGCGATGCCGAGCGCAACAAGCAGTATGTCAACGGCTATCTTGACTTTCGGGAACTCGATGCCGGTCACACGGCTTATCGCAACAGGGAAGCCCTCGCCAGGCATGGTGACGCTGCCGCAGCGCACCTCCAGGGCGATGCCCACGCCCAGTATTGCGCAGCCCGCCGCCTGTGCAACGGACTGCCACAGGAGTGTCTCGGGAGTCAGCCATGCCGTCAACGCCATGTTCAGGTCAAGGAGCGTCCCGAAAAGGAAGCCTATGACAAGCTGGAACAGCTGTACCCACTCGAAGCGGCGGCGCAGCACGCATATCTGTCCGACGACCAGCACCGCGTTCATTATGTACGTGTACTGCCCTATCGTGAGCGCAGGGACAACACCGTCTCGGCCGGCAGTCTCAAACACGTATGGAAGCACGCTTATGACGCTCGAGCCGAGCATAGAGCGCACACACACTGCCACACCGGCAGTCATGACCCACAATGAGACAAGCAGCAGCAGATGCTGCCAGCAGAATGACACTATACGCTCTTTTCGTCCTTGATTATCAGTTGGTTTCATCAGCATCTCCATTGTCATCAGGGAGAGTGTCGAGGTTCATCCTAGGGAATGCGTCTATCATCGAGCCAGGGGTGACATTGGCTATAGCCACGCCGCGAGCCTCGGCATAGCGGCGTATCTCGTGGTAGCTGCGGAACGCCACCGTCAGGCTGTTCAGTATGTCATGCAAATGATAGCCGGCATATTCGGTCGCCACGCGCTCTCGCTCCTTGCTGTCGTCAGAATAGAAGTGCGGCTGTATGCTGACCACGCGGTTGTCGTCATCAACAGACAGGGTGCGGCTCCAGCTGTGGTCTGCGCCAGCGAGGTATATGCGGCGGTATCCGCTCCCTATCGCAGCCATTACCGCAGCTATCATCACATTGCGAGGTCGCGGCATGCCAAGCCGCATATCGAACAGTATGCGCGTCAGCCAGCCATGCCCCTCCACCGGGGTGAGGTTGAACGTCTCCAGCTGCAGGCTGCTGCCCGACACAAGCGCACGCGCCTGCTTGACACGTGCTGCCGGGACATGGAGCGCCATGTCATGCCGTGCCTCCCGCAGGTTATTCCACAGCCGGCCGACATTGCTGTCACTCTCAACCGCATCAAAGAAATGAGGGTCGGCGAGTATGTACCGCTGCGGCTGCAGCCGTGCAAAGTCGGGTGTATTGGCTGCAAAGTTGACCGCCATGAGCGTGCGGCCGGACAGCCAGCCGAAATGCTTGTCTATCGTCTCGCGCAGCGACGGCCCGTTGCCCAGTATCACGATTTCGTCATCGCCGGGCAGCCGGTGCGGACGAGCCGATCGCCGGGACAGGAGCGCCACTTTTGCAATCGACGCCGCGTCCGAAGCGCACAGTCCTGCCTGGCGGGCTATTTTGTTTAGTAGTCCCATAGCCTGTTGGTCATTCGTCTTGATACGGATAGTCCTTGTCGCTGCGCGACAACACCTCGAGAGTGTCATGGAATGTCAGCTGCGGCGCGGCCTGCGCCAGAGCCGATGTGTCAACCGTGCGCGAGGCGCTCTTCTCGGCGAGAGCCTCCCTGCCCCAGCAGCTGCGCAGCCCGGGCAGCGACCCGAGGGTGGCAGCCAGAATTTTCGCCCACCGCTGCGGCAGTGCCACCGTCCGCTTGTGCATGCCGGTATTGGCGGACATGGCTTCGGCTATCTCCGCGAGCGTATGCTCACGGCCGTCGGAGACGTTGAACACCCCCTCAGTGCCGAGCATCGCCACGGCCGTGCGCGCCACGTCGAGCGCGCACACCGTGCTGCGCAACGCCCTGACACCGCGCAGCGAGAAATAGCGTCCGGAGATGACCTGACGAAACATATCGACAGCCTCGCCGCCGATGCCCGTGCCGAACATCATCGCCGGCCGCAGCACCGTCAGCGCCGCGCCGGCACGCCTTGCAGCGCCGCCTATCACGTCCTCTGCCTCGGCGCACAAGCGTCCCAGCGGCGTGTCGGGCGACACGCGCGAGTTCTCGAAAGCCGTCTCGTCAGTGCCGCGCGGGTAAACCTGCCACGAGCTTATCACCGCCACGCGCTTCGGCGCAAGGCGTTCCACCGCCACAGCCACCTCACGGATGCCGGCAGCGTCAGTGCCAGCGTCTATGCAGCATACAGCGTCCTCGACAGCTGCGGCAGGAGTGTCAGAGAGTTCCGTTTCAGCGGAAGAGCACAGCACCTGCGCCACATATTGGCCGATGCCCGTGTCGGCACCGGCGATGAATACCTTTCCGGCATATCTGTCCATACTTAATGTGTACTTTTCTTTTTCCGCAAAGTTAATAAAACGCCGCCACAAAAGCAAATGACAGCACACCCCAGAACTGGAGATTTACCATGCAAACTATTTCAGGTGGAGACCGATGATGTAGACTAAAAAAAGACCTGCCAGTTTCGCATCGTTGAGAGGCGCGGCAGGTTCTATGCTGCAAAAGTAATATTTTCCTTGCTACCGCGCAAGCACTGGCTTTACTTGCAATCACTACAACTATGGGGCAAAATACACCGATAGATTGCAGTAAATCAAATGATTGCGTTTGCCACCCTTCGGACACGGCACGCCGTGTCCCTACTTGGATGCGCATAAAAAAGGCATGCGCCTATTTTGCGCACACCCTTTTCTATTATGTATGGTCAGGCGGTCAACCGCCTGATATTATGTGTCTGTGCATCAGAGTTTCGGGCCGGCTGCCACGAGAGCCTTGCCGGCCTCGTTGGTCTCGAACTTCTTGAAGTTGGCGATGAACATTCCGGCAAGCTTCTGTGCCTTCTCCTCCCAAACCTTGGCGTCAGCGTATGTGTCGCGCGGGTCGAGGATTTTCGGGTCTACGCCAGGGAGTTCTGTCGGGATGACGAAGTTGAATATCGGCAGCGTCTTGGTCGGGGCTTTGTCGATGTCGCCGTTGAGGATGTCATCGATGATGCCGCGTGTGTCGCGTATCGAGATGCGCTTGCCTGTTCCGTTCCAGCCGGTATTGACCAGGTAGGCCTTTGCGCCGCTCTTCTGCATCTTCTTGACCAGCTCCTCTGCGTACTTGGTGGGGTGCAGCGAGAGGAACGCCTGTCCGAAGCAAGCTGAGAATGTGGGCGTAGGCTCTGTGATGCCGCGCTCTGTACCCGCGAGCTTGGCGGTGAAGCCGGAGAGGAAGTAGTACTTGGCCTGCTCGTTGTCGAGTATCGAGACGGGGGGCAGCACGCCGAAAGCGTCGGCAGAGAGGAAGATGACCTTCTCGGCAGCCGGGCCTTTGGAAACGGGCTTCACGATATTCTTGATATGGTATATCGGGTATGAGACGCGGGTGTTTTCGGTGACGCTCTTGTCAGCGAAGTCAGGCTTGCCGCCCTCGCAGATAGTCACGTTCTCGAGCAGCGCGTCACGCACGATAGCATGGTAGATGTCCGGCTCGCTGTCCTTGTCGAGGTTGATGACCTTGGCATAGCAGCCGCCCTCATAGTTGAACACGCCGTCATCGTCCCAGCCGTGTTCGTCGTCGCCGATGAGCAGACGCTTGGGGTCTGTAGAGAGCGTGGTCTTGCCGGTGCCCGAGAGGCCGAAGAATATTGCAGTGTTCTTGCCCTCGAGGTCGGTGTTGGCAGAGCAGTGCATGGAGGCGATGCCGCGCAGCGGGTTGAAGTAGTTCATCATCGAGAACATGCCCTTCTTCATCTCGCCGCCGTACCAGGTGTTGATGATCACCTGCTCGCGCTGCTTGATGTTGAATGCCACGACAGTCTCGGAGTGGAGGCCGAGCTCCTTGTAGTTCTCGCATTTGGCCTTTGAGGCGTTGAAGACCACGAAGTCGGGCTTGAAGTTCTTCAGCTCCTCCTCGCTGGGGCGTATGAACATGTTCTTGACGAAGTGGGCCTGCCATGCCACCTCCATGATGAAGCGGACGTTGAGGCGGGTCGCGGGGTTTGCGCCGCAGTAGCAGTCCACCACATAGAGGGTCTTGTCAGAGAGCTCCTTGACAGCCTTGTCGCGCAGCTCGTCCCAGACCTTCGTCTCGATGGGCTTGTTGTCGTTGGGGTACTCCTCGGAGTTCCACCATACGGTATTTTCTGTTTCCTCGTCGCGGACCAGGTATTTGTCTTTGGGCGAGCGGCCGGTGTATACGCCGGTGAACACGTCCACAGCTCCCATGTCGGAGAGGATGCCCTTCTCGTAGCCTTCGAGAGCGGGGTTCATCTCATCCTTGAACAGGTCCTCGTAAGAGGGGTTGTAGATCACATTTGATACTCCCTTGATCCCGTACTGGGACAAATCAATCTGTGCCATAGTTTTACCACTGATTATATTACTTGTTTTTTCTTCCTCACAACGGCGCGGCCGGCGCAAGGGCGCTGCCGCTCCCGTCCACGGCAGCACAAATGCGCAGTCGTGTATGCAAAATTAACCATTTTGCACCAACTACAACGCACCGGAGCGGACTTTTTCGCGGCAACTTGTGTTAATTATGACAAACAAGGCGCACTTTCTGCCTCCGCAGCGTCAGCAGATGCTTTTGACAAAGCGGGCGGGAACTCCGGCGACGACAGCGCCGGCGGCAACGTCGTGCGTCACCACAGCGCCAGCGCCTACGACGGCATTGTCGCCTATGGTCACACCCTGAAGTATTGTGGCGTTAGAGCCGACCCACACGTTCCGACCCAGCACTATCGGCGCGGGGTAAGTATTCTTGCGGTCTTCCGGAGAGAGACCGTGGTTGAGCGTGGCGAACACCACGTTATGCCCGATTTGACAGCCGTCGCCGATGGTCACGCCGCCATGATCCTGAAAATGGCAGCACGCATTGATGAACACACCCTCGCCCACACGGATGTTCTTGCCGAAATCGGTATAGAACGGAGGGAAGACGCGCAGCGACTGCGGCACTTCGCAACCGAACAGTTCGGAAAGCAGCTCGCGCACCTGCGGCGGCGTATGGTATTCGGAATTGAGACGGAAGGTGATGCGCCGGGCCTCGTCGCTCATCTCGTCCATGAACTGGTGTATCTCGTCTGTCGAAAGAGCCTTGCGTGTCTTGGCATATTCCTTGAAATCAGTGATCGTCATAATAATGTCTTTTTGGGCAGGGGCGGCATACGCTCCTTTCACGATGCAAAGTTAGCGGTTTCCTCACGGAGGAGAAGTGCATCGATGTTGGGAAATCATACCATTTTCACCGACACAGCAAAAACTCGGGTGGGTGCAACGCGCTGTGGGTGAAAATATTTTTGGAGGATAGGGAAATAGTTTGTACCTTTGCCGCCGAAATGGTATGCCCCTGTCCGGAGAGCCGGGCGCAAACGGGGCATCAATAGGGAACGGGGTGAGACTCCCCGGCAGTACCCGCTGCTGTAATTTCCACGACAGCTTCCCGCAACACGTCATTGGCCGAAAGGCTGAGAAGGCGCGGTGAAGACGGAATAAGCCAGAAGACCTGCCATTTCAGCACACATACATGACTGCCTGCGGGACTATGGGCATATATGAGATTTTGACTTTCCTCCGAGGATTTCCTGGGACCGAATGTTTTAATTGTTGATTATATACTTCCCGTGTACATTCAGTATGTGAGTGTGCACGGTTTTTTGCACCCAGAACTCCCTGACTAATGAGAACAAAGTCATTGACAATATTTATATCGTGTATGGTGCTGTGCCTCACAGCGCGAGCTGACGAGTACACTGACAGCACGAGCCACCTCGACGAAGTGGTGGTGACAGCGCGGTCGCTGGAATCGGACGCCATCCCGGCGCAGCGGCTCAGCGGCGAGGAGCTGAAGCGCATGAACAGCAACAGCATTGCTGACGCGCTGCGCTACTTCTCCGGAGTGCAAGTCAAAGACTACGGTGGTGTGGGCGGCATCAAGACCGTCAACATACGCTCAATGGGCACCAACCACACGGGCGTGGTATACGACGGCGTAGAGCTGGGCAACGCGCAGAACGGGCAGATAGACCTCGGCCAGTTCTCGCTCGACAACATCGAGGCGATTTCCCTCTACAACGGACAGAAGAGCCAGATACTGCAGCCGGCGAAGGACTTCGGCTCCGCCGGCTCGATATACATCCGCACACGCACCCCGCATTTCGAGGAGGGGGAGACCTACCATTTCCGTGCCACAGTCCGCGCCGGCTCTTTCGACCTCATCAACCCCTCTGCGCTCATAGAGCTGAAGCTCTCGGAGCGCGTCAACGCCTCGGTGAGCGCGGAGTGGATAAACTCGAGCGGCAAGTACAAGTTCCGCTACCGCCGTGTCAACCCTGCCGGCGAGCTGGCATACGACACTACGGCGGTGCGCCAGAACGGCGACATCAACGCCACGCGCCTCGAGGCAAACATCAACGGCCGCCTCGACCACGGCAAGTGGCTCTTCAAGGTCTACAACTACAATTCCGAGCGCGGCGTGCCGGGCGCAATCGTCAACAACGTGTGGCGGCGCGGTGAGCGCATCTGGGACACCAACTCGTTTGCCCAGGGCACATGGCAGCAGTCTTTCGGCACGCGCTTCACCTCTCTCAACAACATCAAGTACGCATTCTACCGCACGCACTACGTCAACAACGACGACAAGCAGATCAAGATAGACAACCTCTACCGTCAGCGCGAGTTCTACTTCTCGACTTCCAATGTGTACACCATCTTCCCGTGGTGGCACGTGTCGGCGGGCTACGATTTTCTGTGGAACACGCTCAACGCCGACGTGTACGGATTTGCCAAGCCTGACCGATACACCAACATGCTGGCGGCAGCGACGGCGGTTGACCTGAACCGGTTCGCATTCCAAGGCAGCGTGCTGGCGACGTTCATCCACGACCGCCTGAAAGGACAGGAAGCACCGGCTGACAAGCATGTACTCACCCCAGCGGCTTTCGCCTCGTACGCCCTCACCCCGGGCAGGGAGCTGTCGGCAAGGGCATTCTTCAAGCAGTCGTTCCGCATGCCGACGTTCAATGACCTGTACTACGCCGACATGGGCAACTCCAAGCTCGAGCCCGAGCGTGTGACGCAGTACAACATCGGGCTGCTGCTCGACCGCAAGTCCTCGGGCTTCGTCTCCGCGCTGCGGGCCAGCTGCGACGTATACTACAACCACGTCAAGGACAAAATCGTGGCATACCCCAAGGGGCAGCAGTTCCGCTGGACAATGCTCAACCTGGGCAGGGTGGACATACGCGGCATCGACGTGACCGCGCTGATGACCGTCAACCCCGCACGCGAGCTGTACCTGACGCTACGCGCACAGTACACCTTCCAGCGGGCGATAGACGTGACTGACCCCTCGGACAACTATTACCGCGACCAGATACCCTACATACCGCGCAATTCCGGCTCGGCGGTGTTCAACGCCACCTGGAGGCAGTGGAACCTCAACTACAGCTTCATCTACGTGGGCGAGCGCTACAACCAGCAGGAGAACATACGGTACAACTATACGCAGCCGTGGTACACCAGCGACGTGTCCGTAAGCCGCGACTTCCGCATCGGCCGCGTGTCGATGCGTGCCCTGCTCGAGGTCAACAACCTCTTCAGCCAGGACTATGACGTGATATTGAACTACCCGATGCCAAAGCGCAACTACCGCATCACGCTTACCGTCGAAATATGATGAAACGCACCCGCTCATACATTGCACTGCTACTGACGCTGCTCGTGGCGGCGGCAGCGCACTCGTGCCGCGAGGACGAACTGGTAGTCCCGACGGAGTATGAAATCATCGGCGACGAGAACCCCTCAAGCGAGATACGAGGGCTGTACCTCGTCAACGAGGGCAACATGGGGTCAAACAAGTGCACCATAGACTTTTACGACTACTATACCGGATTGTACTCGCGCAACTTCTACTCCGAAAAGAACCCCAATGTCATCAAGGAGCTCGGCGACGTGGGCAACGACATAGGCATCTACGGCTCCAAGCTGTATGTGGTGGTCAACTGCTCGCACAAGGTCGAGGTCATGGACGCGCACACTGGCATACGCATCGGGCAGGTGGACATACCCAACTGCCGCTATGTGCGCTTCTACCGCGGCAAGGCATACGTCAGCTCATACGTCGGCCCGGTGCTGATTGACCCCAACGCCCCGAAAGGCGCGGTATACGAAGTCGATACGCTATCGCTCGCCGTGACACGCAAGGTCAGCGTGGGCTACCAGCCGGAGGAGATGGAGATAGTGGACGACTACATGTATGTAGCCAACTCCGGCGGCTACCGCGCCCCGAACTATGACAACACCGTGTCGGTAATACAGATGGTCGATTTCAAGCAGGTGCAGCAGATACCGGTTGACATCAACCTGCACCGCGTCAAGAAAGACCAGTACAAGCAGCTGTGGGTCTCCTCACGCGGCGACTACCAGACACGCCCCTCGCGCTTGTACGTCCTCGCCAAAAAGCCTGGATACAACCAGATGGAAGTCGCCGACATGATACCCGTGGCTTGCTCAAACATGGCTGTCCACGGCGACTCGCTGTACTACTACGCCACAGAGTGGAACAACTACACCGCCTCCAACACCATCTCTTACGGCATCATCGACATCCGCACTCACAAGGTGGTATCGACCAACTTCATCACCGACGGAACGGAGCGTGAGATAACAATACCATACGGCATCGCCGTGCATCCCGAGACTGGCGACATTTTCGTCACCGACGCCAAGAACTACGTCAGCAGCGGCACGCTCTACTGCTTTGACAAGCACGGCAAGAAGAAATGGAGCGTGCGTACCGGCGACATCCCGGCTCACATAACATTCCTGAAGCGATGAGCAAGAGCATACTGACATACAGCGCACTGGCTGCGGCGACGCTCCTGACCGGCTGCACCGCCGAGATACCGATGGTCAACCTCGGCATCGACGACGCTTACTTCATTCCACGCATGTCGAAGCTGCCGCTGGTCGCCGCTCTCACCGGCGACCAGTACCGCTGGACCGTAAACGGCGAGGTCGTCTCGGAAACGAACTCCTACATATTCATCGCTGCCGAGGAGGGGGTCTACGACATGACATTTGACATCATAGACCCCGACACGCCCTACCACTTCGACTTCAAGGTGACGGTGATGCACGAGGACGTGGAATACAGCCCTTACATCACGAGGGTATACGAATACTGCCCAGCACCGGGGCAGTTCGTCAACGAGATGCCGAAATACGAGGAGGGCGACACATACGCCGACATATTGCAGAAGGCGGAAGAGAGCATCTCCGGCACCAACGACGTGCTTGTCTCCCTGGGCGGATACGGCGGCTACATCACCTTCGGCTTCGACCATTCGGTCATGAACGTGCCGGGCGAGAAGGACTTCCGCATCTGGGGCAACGCCTTCTACGAGCTGACCAACCCCGACAGCCGCGGCGGCTCTGCCGAGCCGGGAATTGTCATGGTGAGCTATGATGAGAACTGCAACGGGCTGCCCGATGACCCATGGTACGAGCTTGCCGGCAGCGAATACTACAAACCCTCCACGCGCCACGCCTACGGCATCACATATCACCGTCCTGACCCGGCGAGGCCGGTTGAGAGCGACGAGACGGGCTTCCTCGACGATGTATACTACATAGCATGGGACGACACTGACGGCACTCACGGCTATCTGGCAAAAAACATTTACCACGACCAGGACTACTTCCCGAAATGGGTCACCGGCGACGAGCTGTCGTTCACCGGCACGCTGCTCCCCCAAAACGCCATCGACGAGAGCGGCGAGGGCCGGTACTATGTGCTGTACAGCTACGACTGGGGATATGTGGACAACCACCCCAACGACTATGCCGACCTCAACAGCTTCGACATATCATGGGCCGTTGACAGCCAGGGCAACCCCGTGCACCTGCTGGCGATAGACTTCGTGCGCGTCTACACCGGCGTGAACCAATACTGCGGCTGGCTGGGCGAGACCTCCACAGAGCTGTGCCGCGCCCGCGACCTGCACATCGCCGAGCCGGGAGTCCCCCTGCCCGACCCTAAACCGAGAAAACAATAAAACCAAATATATGAAAGCAAGAAGGTTACTACTGCCGGCGATAGCCGGATTGACAGTCCTTTCGGCACACGCGTTTGTCGTCGACTGGGACCAGATTGTTTACTGGGCTGGCACAGGCCCTAACAGAGCCGCGCTCGTGGTGCAATTCCTCGACAACGGCCCGAAAGAGGCATACGTATGGGGATACCGTTGGGAAGACGGCGTCGAGCCTTCGGGCGAGGACATGTTCCGCGCCATTGCCACGGCTTCGCCCGACCTGACACTCTTCACGCAGTACACCGGCTGGATGGGCAATACCGTCTGCGGCATCGGTTACTCGCAGAACCACGTTATCTCCGACTTCCTCGAGTTTGACTTCGACAGCGCAAGGGAAGACCCCTACATCAGCTTCGACTGGTTCTCTGCCAACACCACACTCGGACAGACCGACGTGCCGGGCTGGGAGACACAGCAGCTGTGTGATGACGCCATCACAGCCTCCAAGGAGACACATATCCTCGACCACCCCATCAACGCCCGCGTATACGGTTATGCGTGCTACGACTACGACTGGTGGCAGCCCTACGACCGCACCGACCCCGACAACCAGCGGTGGAACGCAGGCTGGTACAAGGGCTACTGGTCATACTGGACAGGCGAGGCTGACTCCGAGTCATTCTCATACTCCGGAGTGGGAATGACCTCGCGCAAGCTCGAGAACGGCGCAGTGGACGGCTGGCGTTACCAGCTGCTCAACGGTCCGGTAGGCAAACCGCAGCAGGACGGCCGCAAATACATCGACGGAACGACAGGCGCATCTGAGGACTGGCACGAGACACTCAACTACAAGCACTTCCTCGGCACTGGCGTAGACACCGCCGCCGTCGATAAAAACCAGCCCGTCGTCATATACAACATGCAGGGCATCAAGCTGGCTGAAATGCCCGCCGACACCCCGGCTGCTGACATCCGAGCCAAACTCGGCAAGGGCCTGTACATAATACGCGGCGGCAACAAGTCGAAAACCATCGCAATCAACTGAACTAACAAAATCAACTAACAATAACCGAACAGCATGAACAAAACATTACTTACAGCACTGCTGTCGCTCGCTTTTGTACCTGCAGCATACGCAGAGGGCGAGACTGAAACGGACTACACCAAGGGCGTTTTCATCGTCAACGAGGACTGGTTCGGACACCAGAACTCAACTGTCAACTACCTCCTTCCCGACGAGGACGACAACAACTGCTGGCAATACCGCGTCATCCAAACAGTGAACCCGGGCAAGGAACTCGGCTGCACCAACCAGTACGGCGCAATATGGAACGGCCGCTTCTATTTCATCGCCAAGCAGGAGAAAGACGGCGGTGCATCTGTCACCGGAGGCCGCATCACCGTGGCTGATGCCAAGACCATGAAGCTCATATACCAGAACACGATGATAGACCCCTCCGGAGCCCAATGCGACGGACGCGGATTTGTCGGCGTTAACGAGCACAAGGGATACATCTCCTCGAGCAACGGCATCTGGGTCTTCGACCTCGACGTGAATGAAGTGACACGCCGCGTGGAGGGTTCAGAAAATCCAAATTCCAGTTCGCTGTATGCCGGTCAGTCTGGAACAATGGTACGCGCAGGCGAATATGTGTTTGCCGCACACCAGCAGTACGGGCTGCTCGTAATAGACCCTTCTGTTGACAGAGTTGTCAACACAATCCCGATGTCAATCGTCGCCGAAGGCGCTGGCATAGGCTCTGTAGTTGTGGCAAAGGACGGCTCTGTTTGGGCAAGCGTGGCTCAGAGCACTGCCGGCGACGGCTCAACGCTCCCCTACATTGTCCGCGTTGACCCCAACACCCTCGAGACTGAAGTCGTTGCAATAACCGACGGCTCTTATTCTCCGGCCAACTCCTGGTATGCCTGGACCCCCGACGGCCTGTGCGCCTCATACCAAAACAACGTCCTGTACTGGAACGGTGGCGAAAACAGCTGGTTCTCAAACTCGATGATTTTCAAGTTTGATGTAGACACACGCACAACGACCAAGATAATCGACCTCAGCGAAGACGGCGAGGGCTGGCAGCTCTACGGCTGCTCGATGCGCGTGCACCCGCAGACTGATGAAATATACATGTCGCTTTTCCAATCATTCTCCGACCCGACATACATCACCCGCCGCTATGACGCCAACGGCAACAAGGTGCGTGACTATGCCATGGAATCACACTACTGGTTCCCCTCGCTGCCTGTATTCCCTCTTGCCCCGGACAACGTGCCCGGCACCAACGTGTCAGTGTCTGCTCCTGATGCCGACAGCAACATCGCCATCCGCGTCGAAAACGGCTGCGTATATGCCGACGGCTGCGATGACCTGAACGTCTTCACTCTCGACGGACGGCAGATGCCCTCCCAGAACCTCGCGCCCGGCATCTACATAGTACGCGCCGGCAACGTGACCAAGAAAATCAAGATCTGACAATAGCCAGATACACGGAACCGACGGCTCGGCCGGGAGGCCCCAGACTTCTCCCGGCCGCAGTCACGGCCTGACTGCAATTGCCTCAAATAATCAGACGTATGCGTCTGAAACCGGGGCTTACGGCAAAACTCTTTGACACCATGCAGCAACAGCCGTGAGGCTGTATGTATCAGATTTAGCATGGGCTACGCCTACTATGAAAACCTCATAACAAAAGTATAATCAACAATTAAACAATCAACCAAGTATGAAAAAACTATTCTTCTGCCTCGGGTTGTTACTGTCGATATGCGCTGTCGGCGCTATCGGCGCAATCGCCAAGGGCGACAAGAAAGTGATGCGTGTACCGCGCACCGTGCAAGGTATCGGGTACACGCCCTCCCAAAAGGAAGCCGACGTGGTATTCCAGGACATGCCTGACCCGGGCGACATCGCGGGTGACGGCACCTTCACTATGGATATGATCGAAAACTGGACAGGCGAGGGCGAGAACCAGGCAGCTCTCGTCATCCAGTGGAATGTTGACGGCGAGGCAACAGCTCTCGTGTTCGGCTACCGCTGGAACGGTCAGGCTACTGGCGCTGACATGCTCAAGGCCGTAGCAAAGAACAACCCGCGCCTGTACACGCTGATGCAGTACACCAATGTGTCATCGCCGACAGACCCAGACGGCGGCTACACTATCAACGGCATCGGCTGGGACGCTGACGACGACGGCGACATCGCGCTCATAGACACCGGCAATGGCAACCAGGTCTACACAAGCGAGGACGGATTTTTCGAACATCCACGCGGCTACAAACCTGGACAGGGCGGTTCTTCAGACTATGACTACGACAACTGGAGAGCCCGCGACACCGACGACTTCTGGCGTGCCGGCTGGTATCAGGGCTACTGGTCATACTGGGTGAAAGACAGCTTCAACGACCTGTTCTCATATTCCAGCTGGGGAGCATCAGGCCGCGTGCTGCAGAACGGCAGCTGGGACGGCTGGAACTTCGCTGTCAACATGATGACTGGCGAGTGGAAAAGCTTTCAGGCTGCTCCCTCAAACACCCCCCCGGGCGCGCTGACAGACTTCGTAATTGAAGGCCTGCACTACACCCTGACCAACTACCAGAAAAAAACAGTGAAACTCACCACACCTGCTGAGGGCAGCACCTACGCCGGCGAAATCACTGTCCCCACGACATTCGCAGTTGCCGACACCACATACACCGTTGTGGAAATCGACAAGGAGGCGTTCAAGGGCACGACTGTCACTACAGTCTCACTTCCGGCTTCCGTGACCAAGATTGGCAACAACGCATTTGAGAACTCTACGCTGACAACCCTCAACGTCCCCGACGTTGACGCGCTGAAAATCGGAACGTATGCCTTTGCCAGCTGCTCCAACTTCGGCACGCTGATGATACCCTCGTCAATGACCGAAATACCCGAAGGCCTGTACAAAGGCACTGCCGTGGCTGCCTTCACCCCTGGCGCGAGCATAACCGCGATAGGAGCAAGCGCATTTGAGGACTGCGCCGCGCTGGAACAACTGACCGTACCCGCGACTATAAAATCAATAGGCGAAAATGCATTCGCAGGTTGCAACGCTCTCACCTCCGTAAGGTGCGAAAGCACCTATCCCCTCCCCATAGCAGCCAACACTTTCAGCGAAGCTGCATACGCAGCGGCTATACTCAGCTACCCCTCCGGCTTCGGCGCAGAGTATGCAGCTGCCGAGGGCTGGAAGAATTTCCAGAACACAAGCGAGTTCAACATCGCTGTCAACGACGGCGACCAGTTCCGCCTGAACGGCGTGACATTCCGCGTCACTTCAACAGCTGCAGGCACGCCCGCTGTCAAGGCTTCATACTGCAAGGTCGAGTCTGCAAACCCGACAGCTGCCGAGATTAAAGCTGCCAACAAGGCTGGCTATACCGGTGCTGTGGTCATCCCGGCGACAGTTCCGTATCAGGGACGAGACTTCGCGGTAACTGAGCTGAACGACTCGATATTCTACGGTGCCAGCGAGATGACGAGCCTCGACATCCAGGCTCCCGTAACCCGCCTCGGCAGCTACGCTCTCTATGACTGTGAAAAACTCGAGAGCCTGACACTCCCCTCAACTGTCACGACCATCGGCAACGCCGCACTCGGATACTGCGAGAAGCTGACAAGCCTGCAGCTCCCCGAAGGCCTCACCACACTGGAAGGCACACGCAACTTCTTCCACTGCGAGGCTCTTACCGCCATTACTATCCCGACCGGTATCACAGCGATACCAGACCAGTGCTTCTCGTACTGCAAGGCTCTCACCTCGCTCTCGTTCCATGACGGCATCACCTCATTCGGCTCTGCCGTTATGCAGAACTGCTCCGCTCTGACGAGCGTGAAACTCCCCGCCAGCATGACGGAAATCTACAAGCAGATGTTCCAGAACTGCTCCGCTCTCGAGACACTGTCTATCCCGGCAACTGTCACCAAGGTCGGTTCAGCCGCATTCTCCGGCTGCTCCAAGCTCAACATCGTCCTCCCCGAGGGCGTTACCGAAATTGGAGATGAAGCATTCAAGAGCTGTCTTGCCCTGACAGAGTTCACCGTACCCACCGGAATGACCAAGATACCCCTCAGCCTGTTCTACGGGTGTACCAATCTGACCAAGGTGACAATGAGCGACAACGTGACCGAGATCGCCAACCAGGCATTCCGCGACTGCTCCAAGCTCGCCACTATCGCCCTTGTCAAGGATGCGACAGAGGATACACCCGCAGCAGCTCCGGCTCGCGAGGCTGCCACTGGCATCAACCTCCCCTCCAAGCTGACCAAACTGGGCAACTACGCCTTCTCCGGCTGCAAGGCTATCACAGCTGTGCCTTTCCCCGAAGGATTGACGAGCATCGGCAGCTACGCATTCCAGAAATGCTCTGCCCTCACATCTGTGACACTCCCCGAAGGTCTGACAAAAGTTGCGTCCAACACTTTCATGGATTGCTCCGCACTCGAGTCTGTTTACATGCCCGAGACTGTCAAATCCGTTGGCTCCAACGCATTCCGCAACGCGAAACTCTCGCAAATCGTATACCCGGCAGCTGTCACTTCATACGACAGCTGGATGGTAGGCGGCAACAGCGGCATTAAGGTCTACATCTGCTCGACCAAGCCCGCATACTGCGGTTCTACATACTGGTGCTCTACCAACAGCAGCACATACCACGCTCTGATTGTGCCCACCGGTACGGCTGCGGCATACTCTGCCAAGTCATACTGGAACAAGTCGGCAATCTCCGCTCCGGCACTGCAGAGCCTCAGCCTCACTGACGCGGCTATCGCCAAGGAAGGAAGCAACGTGACAGTGACCGGACACGTCAGCGGCAACTATGACATGGCTGACCTCCCCGAGCAGTTCCTCGCAGCAAACAACAAGCAGCTGTTTGCCGGCAAGACGGTCAAAGTGCGCTACCGCACTGACAGCAATGCCGAATATACAGAGGCTGACGCTACCGTAGCCGATGACGGCTCTTTCTCTGTGACTTTCGCAGCCCTGTCAGGCACAACATACGATGTTGCTCTGGCGGCCAACATCCTGGATGCGGACTATGCATCTGAAGCCGTAACCCTTCAGGTCGCTGCCTCTGCACCGTTCCATTTCGCGCAGAGCGAGTATGACGCCCACTTTGACGAGAGCTTCACTCCCGAGCTCGTATTCGACACCGACGAGCACACGCTCAGCGATGTCGAGTTCACAAGCAGCAACACCGACGTTGCCTCTGTGAACAAGCGAACCGGCAAGGTGACGGTAAAGCGCACTGCCGGTGATGCCGTCATCACGGCACAGCTCAAGACCGACAACAGCATCAAGGCTGAAATCACAGTCCACGCTGCTCTCCGCAACGCAGTGCAAGACATCGTGCTCGGCGACGGTACAAAGACAATCACCCTGACATATCTGGACATCCTCGCGCTCGCCCCGACCGTCGTGCCCGAGAACGCGGACGTTAAGTCTTACGACATAGCTATTTCGAACACTGACATTGCAACGACTCACTCTGTACGCGCATTCAACCCCTCACGCCAGTACTACGAGCTTATTACGCACCAGGTGGGCGAATGTGACGTGACCTTCAAGGCTCAGGACGGCAGCGGCGTGGAAAGCACTTACCACATCATCGTTACCGAACCCGACCGCACCCCGCTGGCTGACAATTACCAAGACGGAACGTTCTGGCTCAACGAGGAGTGGTTCGGCCATACCAACGGCTCTGTAAACTACATCACGAAGGACAAGGACATCAAATACCGCGTCTACGAGAGCCAGAACCCCTACCAGTCATTCGGCGCGACCTCGCAGTACGGCATCATCTACGGCGGCAAGCTCATCGTCATGTCAAAGCAGCATGACGATGGTGGCGACCCGCGTCAGGGCGGCGGACGTGTAGTGGTGGCTGATGCCAAGACCCTCAAGAAGCTCGCTTCTTTTGACTACATCGGTGCTGACACCAGACCGAGCAGCAGCCCCGACGGAAAGGGCGACGGCGACGGACGCGCTTGCGTAGGCGTTAACGAGAACAAGGTATACATCGGCACTACCGACGGCATCCAGACGCTTGACCTCAACACGCTGACCCTCGGCGGCCTCGTCTCCGGCATACCCTCCGGCGAAAACGCTTATGCCGGCCAGATCGGCGACATGGTCGCTGCCGGCAACTACGTTTTCGCAATCCAGCAGGACACTGGCGTGCATGTCATCGATGCTGCTACTGACGCTGTCGTCAAGACATTCCCCGCAACTGCAACAGAAGACGGCGTGACTGCCATCGGCAGCCCGCAGGGCATCACGCAGTCCATGGACGGAAACGTGTGGGTGGCTACAACATCGTCGGGCAACGGCATGTTCTTCTGCATCGACCCCGCAACCCTCGAAATCACCCAGCAAGTCCAGCTTCCCGCTGGCATCAGGGTGACTTGCGGCTGGGGCGCATGGCGTTCTACCAACTTCCAGGGCGCGAAGAATGAGAACGCTCTCTGGTTCGGCGCCGGCGTCGAGGCTTCCATCGTATCCGGCAACTCCGGATACTACAAGTGGGTCATCGGAACGGACATCAGCACGATACAGCCCGTATATGTCTTCCCGAAAGACCTCCCCGGCGTGGACGACAAGACTTTCCAGGCCCCGTATGCGACAGTGCGCTATGACGACCGTTCCAACGAGCTGCTCATCGCCGCTACCCACGGCGCCTCGTCTGCATACCGCAACACCTGGCTGCACTTCGTCAACTGCCAGACTGGAGAAATCAGCAAGACCATCGAGATGAAGAAGTACTACTGGTTCCCTGCCCTCCCAATATTCCCCGACAAGTACGCCCCCGAGTTCGGCGACATCGAGCCCATCGACATCCGCTACGTCGAGGGTCAGACCCCAGAGGCTAAGACCGTCGACCTGACAGACCTCGTGACTGACCGCGACAACATCGCTGCCAACATCCGCCTCTCTATCGTCAGCGAGGAGAGCGGCATCTATGAGGCTGCACTCAACGGCAAGACACTCACGGTGACTGCTAAGCCCGGACAGTTCGGCATGGAGTCTGTCACGCTAAAGGCCGAGTCTAACGGCGTTGTGACAACGGTTGACATCCCCGTCAACATCGAGCTCATCTCCGGCGTCGACAGCGCTTGCGCCGACAACGGCATAATAACCGTCTCCGGACACACTGTCCGCGTCCTCAACATGGAGGGCTCTGACTTCGTGGTCTACGACTTGAGCGGCCGCGCAGTAAGCGCGTTCAGCGCAAACAGCAACGACGCTCGAATTCGCCTCACTGTGCCTGACGGAATATACATCATCTGCTCTGCCGACGGCAAGCGAAAAGTCAAAGCCGCTGTTTACTAAGAAAACTCCATTCATTAATCATTGACAAGAGTTGTCGGATTCGGGTTATCGCCCGGGTCCGGCAATTCTTCCCATAAAAAACACACCTCATTTTATATGAAAAAACAATTACTCATCACAGCCCTGCTGTCGCTCGCCTTTGCACCTGCAGCATACGCAGACGACGAGACTGAAATAGACTACACCAAGGGCGTTTTCATCGTCAACGAGGACTGGTACGGACACCAGAACTCAACCGTCAACTACCTGCTCCCCGACGAGGAGGACGGCGAATGCTGGCACTACCGTGTCATACAGGCTGAAAATCCGGGCAAGGAACTCGGCTGCACCAACCAGTACGGCGCAATCTGGGACGGCCGCTTCTACCTCATCGCCAAGCAGGAGAAAGACCCGGGAGCGACTGTCACTGGAGGCCGCATCACTGTGGCAGACGCCAAAACCATGAAGATACTGTACCAGAACACTATAATCGACCCTTCAGGCAAGCAGTGCGACGGACGCGGATTCGTCGGCGTTGACGCACACAAGGGATACATCTCCTCGAGCAACGGCATCTGGGTCTTCGACCTCGACAACCTCGAAGTGAAAGGCCTCGTGGAGGGTACAGGAAACCCATACTCTGGCGATGACAAGCCCAACACCGACCCGACAGGCTCGCTCTACAAAGGACAGACCGGCTCGATGGTGCGTGCCGGCGGACGGGTATTCGCCGCTCACCAGCAGTACGGCCTGCTCGTAATTGACCCTGTCCTCGACAAGGTGACGGACGTAATTCCGATGTCTATCGTTTCCGAGAAGGCCGGAATCGGCTCTGTGGTAGTGGCAAAGGACGGTTCTGTATGGGTAAGCGTAGCCAAAAACACAAAGGGCGACGGCTCTGCCCTGCCCTACATAGTCCGCGTTGACCCCCAAACCCTTGAGACAGAAGTCGTCCCCGTGGGCGACGGCATCTATCCTCCGGCCAACTCGTGGTACGCATGGACTCCCGACGGACTGTGCGCCTCATACCGCACAAACACTCTTTACTGGAACGGAGGCAAGAACAGCTGGTTTTCAAACTCGCTGATTTTCAAGTTTGACATCGACACTCACACAACAACCAAGATAATTGACCTCGCTGAAGACGGCGAAGACTGGCTGCTCTACGGCTGCTCGATGCGCTTGCACCCCCAGACTGACGAGCTGTACGTCTCGCTGTTACATAATTTCCAAAACCCGACATACATCACGCGCCGCTACGATGCCGACGGCAACAAGCTGCGCGACTATGCCATGATTTCCAACTATTGGTTCCCCTCGCTGCCAGTCTTCCCTCTCGCCCCGGACAATTACTCCAACGCCGGTGTCTCAGCTCCTGATGCAGACCGCGACATAGACATCCGCGTCGAAAACGGCTGCGTGTATGCCGACGGCTGCTCTGACCTGCGCGTTTACACCCTCGAAGGACGGCAGATGCCCACGACGAACCTCTCACCGGGCATTTACATAGTCCGCGCTGGCAACGTAGCCAAGAAAATCAAGATCTGACACCAAACTTCACCAACAAAGCGGCATGTGTTCCCCCATGCCGCTTTTTCTGCGCCCCGCACTTGCAGCAATGAGGACAATTGGCTAAATTTGCAATACAGCAATACCGCACGACTGCGATGGACAACGCGAGAATTGACGCATCAATAGTCACATACCACACAGCAGGCGACGAGCTGCGCACCTGCCTCGACGCGCTGCTTGCATCGCCCTGCATCCGCATCGTGCACATCATAGACAACTCCTCCGACAGTGCAACGGCAAGGCTCGCGGCTCAATACGCGCCTCGCGTGACATACACACCGCACCCCAACACCGGCTACGGCGACGCTCACAACGTGGCATTGCGCCGCACCCTCGACTCCGGAACGCCATACCACCTCGTCATCAACAGTGACGTGTATTTCACGGCAGGGACGCTCGAGAGATGCCTCGCCTACATGGAGACGCACCCCGAAGCGGGGCAACTGATACCGCACACCATATTCCCCGACGGACGCGAACAGCATGTGTGCCACCCGCTGCCCACCCCCCTCGACATGCTGATGCGCGGCTTCCTGCCCCAAAGGTGGCTCGAGTCACGCCGCCGCAGGTACGACCTCATAGACCGCGACCCGGCACAGGTCATCAACCCGCCGTACCACCACGGCTGCTTCATGCTCCTGCGCACAGAGGCACTGCGCACCGCCGGGCTGTTCGACCCCAGGTACTTCATGTATCCCGAGGACATCGACCTTACCAGACGCTTACACCGCCATTGCCGCACAATCTACTACCCTGAAGCAACGATAGTCCATGCACACCGAGCCGAGTCCAAGACCTCGTGGCACATGCGCAAGATACACATAATCAACATGTTGAAGTATTTTTACAAGTGGGGATTCTGGTTCGATACAGAGCGGCGCAAGTTCAACCGCCAGTTGATGCACGAAATCTGGGAGCAAAAAAACGCGAAATAATTTGCAAAATACGCCGAAAGGCACTAACTTTGCAGTCGCAAACGGAAAGCGCGTCACCATGGCGCAGCGATTCAGGTCCCATAGCTCAGTCGGTTAGAGCACCTGACTCATAATCAGGGAGTCCTAGGTTCAAGCCCTAGTGGGACCACTACCTAGATACAACCTTTATGACAGACATCTGCATCGTTGCAGGTGTCTTGTCTTTTATACCACTGGCGGTCACGACTTTAGCCCCATGCGGTTGTGCTGTCGTTGAAGCGACAATCATACGTGGCCTGTGCTTTTTGACACAAACTCCTGTTCTGTCGGGGATAATGCAAGAACCAATAGAAAAGACAGAGGGGATGCGCATTACAGCGCACCCCCGGTCGGTATATAGGGTCAATCAATAAGGTCGCTGTTGTTACGGCATAACAACTTTCGTCACCTTGCCGCCCTGACGCATCAGGTAGATGCCGTGCTCGGGGTTGGCTGTGCGCACACCCTGAAGAGTGTAGTACTCGGCTTCGGCTGTGTCAGCTGCAATCCCTTCCACACCGCTGCCGTTGGGGTCTGCCTCGATCTTGAGGAACTGTTTCCAGCCTTCAGCTGCGCGGTAGGCCTCTACCTTGTCTTCAGGTACATAAAGTGTGGCAGTCTCGTAAATGGGTTGGGGGAAGGTCACGCCTGTCGGCGGTGTCTGCGGCTTGCAAGTCACCTTTGCGATAGCATCGCAGTACTGGAACACGTTCTCGCCGAATGTCTCAACGTCCTTGCTGATAGTGATTTCGGTCAAGCCCATGCAATATTTGAAGCACTCTTCGCCGATGTTCTTGATACCGTCAGGGACAATGTATGACGGCATGCCTGCGCAAGCGAAGAATGTTGAGCCGGGGAGGTGGTCAAGGCCTTCGGGGAGTGTTGCGTTGGTCAGCACATTGCAGGAAGCGAACACACCGTCGCCAAGGTTGGTGACGCTGTTGGGGATAACCACATTGTTGATTGCGATGCAACGAGCCAATGCATACTTGTCAATGGTCTCAACGCCGTCATGAATGGTGATCTTAGGCAGAGCCTGGCACTCGTAGAATGCGTATTCGCCGATCGACTTTATGGTAGTCGGGAGAGTCAGCTCCTCCAAGGCCAGACAGCCGCTGAACAGGCCCTTCGGTATGATTTCGATGCCTTCTCCCAAAACGGCGGTTTCCATGACCTTGCAGTCCTGGAATGTCTCCTCGCCGATGGTTTTGCAAGTGCCGGGGATGTTGATGGCCTCTATGCTGGCCTGGCAGAATGCGTTGGCTTCTATCTCCTCGAGGCCTTCAGGCAGCTCGATCTTGTCGATGACAGTGCCCCAAAACGAGTATGTGTCGATTTTGCGGATAGTAGAAGGGAGCGTGACCGATTTCAGGCCGACAGCTTCGTCGTCAAAGCAGAACTTGCCTATCTCGACGACAGTGTAGTCCACTCCGTCGTATTTCACGGTCTCGGGGACAACCACGTCGCCGCTGTAGGGAACTGGCTCTGGGTCGGCAAGGTACTCGTATGCGAAGCGGACGGTACGGTCTGCCTTGGAGATGATTTCATAATAGTATTTGCCGATGTAGAACGTACCCTCGTTAGCGTCGGCAGCGCGTGCGATTTTTGCCTCTGCAGGCACTGCGGAAGCGGTGAGCGGCATCATCGCGCCCAGAACAAGGGCGACAGCAGACGCACAGGTGATTTTGTGTAAAATTGCAATCATAGACTAAATATTTCATGTTGTGGATTCCCTCGACAGGAATCCGGTTTTTCCACTCCGCAAAATTACAAAATAATCTCGCGTGCGGCAACGGTTCTGCAAAAATACAAGGGGACGGAGCTGATTTTCCGTCCCTTTTTTGTATATGCTGCGTATAATTACACAAGATTACACCAGCGTTTCAGCTTATTTCACCACGGTCTTGAGGGCAGTGTTGCCGAGGCGCACGATGTACACTCCTGGAGCTGCGGCAATGCGCTGTGTGCCTTCAACGGAGCCGGTAGCGATGACTGCGCCTGCCATGTCAGCTACCTGATAGGGCATTGCCGTATCTGCGGAGATGACGATTTCTCCCTTGCCGCCGATGACGCTGCTGATAGTTGCTTTCACACCGTCAACGCCGGCGAGTGTAAGCTGGTACTGCGCCTCCTCTGACGAGCCGGTGGCATAGTTGGCCTTTACACCGAATGTGTGCGAGCCGTTCTGGAGACCCTTTAATGTCATTGTCGGCTTCCCGGTATTGCCGTAGTGCGAAGCGTCGAGCGACACGTCGTAGCTGTTTACGAAGCCCAGCGACTGCGATGTCATCTCGCCTGCGGGAGCGATGCGGATATCGTCCACCTGCGCCACGAAGCCGTCATTGGTCACGCACTGCACTGCCAGGCGAGCATCCATGTTGTGGTATGCAGAGAGATCTACCTGATACTGCGTCCACTGGTTGTAAGGCACGACCACCTCGTCGATAAGCACGAAGTCGTCAGGGTTTGTGCTGCCGTCGGAAATGAGGATGCGGAGCGTCTCGGCATATATCGGGTATCCCTTGGCAGTCATGTCAAAGCGGTAGCCGTCGTACAGGCGCACGACGGGAGAGATGAGCCACTTGTCAGCAGCAATGCCCTGCGGACCCATGAATGCGACATACTTGCTGCCGTCAGGCGCAAGGAATGCCCCGTCATCAGCCAGCGAGGGGCGGGTAGCCAACGGGTTGAAGACCATCGGCGGCACTGACCTGGGCGCGCTCGACAGTGAGCAGCCGGGGAAGTTAATTTCGTTGCCGTTGAACGAGATGGGGTAAGACACCTGATGCTCGCCGTTGAAGTTGAGGGTAGTCCAGCCCCCAAAGGTGCCGGTGGCGAAATCATCATAGTCCTCGAAGCTGTCGGTGAAGCCGAGGTCGCGGTTCCAGTTGAGCACCACAGTGTGCGTGCCGTCAGCCTCCTCTGTGGTGTCGGCAGTGATGTTGAACGGCTTGACGATAGTCTCCTTGAGCAGCATGTCAGCTGTGGCGTCGCCGGAGAGGTCGAGTGTGATAGAGGCGAGGTCGTAGCCGTCGATGTCGGCAGACACCTCATACTGTCCCTTGGGCAGGGAGATGATCGAGGCCTTGCCGTCAGTAATGGCGGCGAAGTAACCGCCTTCAGGGCCGTCAAAGGCGATGCCGGCGCCCTCGAGCGAGCGGCCGTTGTTGGCAGTCACGTTGACAGTGGCAGCGGCATAGTTGTCGTTGCTCACAGTCACAGAAGCCTCCGTAGTGGCAGAAGAGCCTGTCAGGCATACAGCCTGTACGCCTACGGTGTGCTGTCCCTCGGAGACGTCGTCGATTGAGTACGAATACTCCGTGGTCTCTGCAATCTTGTTGCCATCGAGGTAGATGTAGAACTTCTCGTTGGGGTTGGCGGGAGAATGAGCCGGCACACGGTGCGACTTGCCCTGCGCCGCCATGTTGATGCGGCCCACGAAAATGTCGTCAAGCATCGTCATGACCGCGCCGTTGCGGCTGGTGCAGTTGAAGCCGATCTTGACGGTCTGGCCGGCATAGTCAGCCAGAGAGATGATGACCTCTTCCCAATCCTCGTAGCCGGGCGAGAGATAGTTGCCAGCGGAGATGGTGGTGAAGTCCGTCGTCGATGGGTTTTCTACGGTGGTTATGCCCACCTTGATGCGGGCGTCGCCGACATCGGCGCGGCGCATATAGAAACGCAGGCAGTTGTCGTCGCCCACAGCAATCTGCGGCGAGATGAGCCAGTCATTGTTGTTGCCGTTGTTAGGCTGGAGGAAAGCGGCATACTGGTGTCCGGAGCGGGGAGCCATGGTGTAATAGTACTGCAAGTCCCACGCCGGGGAAACCGTCCAGGGGTTTACAATCTGAATGTACTGCGGCTTGCCCGAGTTGGGGTATTCGCCAGCCAACACTACAGCCGGCACACCGTCCTTGTCGATGCCGGTCCAGGGCTGCGGGTCGATGGTGAAAGCGTCATAGCTCTCGAAATCGTCCTCAAAGATGGCAAGTTCCTTGTTCCACTCCATATCGATAGCGTTTAGGCCGTCATACACATCGTGGCTTACCACGGCGTGGAGCGAATACGGGTCTGTGATGTCCTCCTCGAGCGCGATGTCGAGGGTCTTGTCGCCTTCCATGTCGAAAGTCGCTGTGTAGGTGCGCAGCCCGGTGAGGGCGATGCGGATAGTGTGGCTGCCGGGATAGGTCATGACAGACGAATGTCCGGAAGCGTCAAGCACGGTCTCCGCCGCGCTGTAGTCCATGTCGTAGGCGTTGGTGTGCAGCGTGTAGTGCACACCCTCCATGGAAACGCCGATAGAGTTGGTCACATTGATGTCAAGGCGTTTGTCACGCGACTGCGCAAACGCGGCAGTCGCAATCATCGCGGTGACGAGTGATACTGACAATAGTCTTTTCATAAGGGGTCGTTATGTATACTGTTATTTATGGTTGTGTTCATTTTCAGGGGGGCAGGCTATCAGTTGACTGGCCCTGTGGCAAGATGAGCCGTAGACTTGATTTATTAAGCGGCGAGGAGTCAGCAGCGGCAGGCCGGGACATTCACGTCGACGAGCGTGTCCCGGCCTGTCGTTTCATTTTATTTCTTGACGAAGCGTACCGAAGAATTGCCCTCGGCTGCCTCGACACGCAGTATGTAGATGCCCTCGGCGAGGTCGGCGATGCTGATGCTGTCGCCCGTTGCGATGCCGCAGAGCATTCCGTTCATAGAATAGATGGCGAGACGCACGTCTGTTGCGCCCTCGACTGCAATCATGTCCCCGGAAATGCGGACGTTGCAGCTGTCGGCGCTGACACCCTCTACGCCCTGCTGGGCTGACGGGGTGAGGACGATAGCCGTCTGAACGCTGCCGTTGGCAAACGTTGCGGTCGTGGTGTACTCATTGTAGCCCTCGGCATTGACAGTCACGTCATAGTCCTTGTCGCTCTGGAATACCACGATTGAGAACGCGCCGTCAGCGTCAGTCACGCCGCTGTACTCCACTTCGCCCGATGTCAGGACGACATCCGCGCCCTCGACAGGCTGGCTGTCCTCTGACGAAACGACTGTTCCGGCGTATGAAGAGGGGGTATACTCGACAGTGAACACCGTCTGGGCGAACATGCTCGACTGGTTGTATGCAGTCTCGGAAAGCTCGTCGCTGTCAGTGGCACGCATTATGGCACGTGAGGACAGGCTTGAATCGCCCACATACTGGCAGTTGTATGACCAGTTGCCGAACTCGCCCAAAACGTCAACGAGGATGTTGCCGCCAGTATAGGTGTAAGGCTCTGCCAGCTCCACTTTCAGAATTGTAGCGGGAGTGTCCATGTCGCCGCCCTGCGGTTCCGTATATGACGGGTTGGAGTATACCACCATTTCGGGAAGTATCTCGACAGCCTGTCCGGGAGTGATGGATGAGAGTTCTGTCGGGGTGATAGCCACGCGGTATTTGCCGGTGAACTTCTTGCTGCTGTCCATCCAGCCGTTGAAGGCAATGCCGGTCAGCTTGGTGCCGGGGGTTATGCCGTACTGCGCCAGGTATTCCTGAGTGAACACGAGCTGGCTCTCGGCCTTCTTGTAGTAGTTGCACAGCGGAGTGGTGTATGTATTGCGGCCGCCGGTGGCGACAGAGCCAGAGCCGACAGTCACGTCAGCGACAGCCGACTCCTCGGCGACAGTCACAGTGGCTTCGGGGGTTTCAATCGACAGGTCTTCGGTCACGTCCATGCGCATCTTGACGGTATATGTGCCGGCCTGGTGCGGAGTGAACGACATGACGAGGGGCATATCTGCGCCGCCTGCGATTTCGGGAGTGTCGGTCATAGTCTTGACATCCTCGCCGTTGACGGTAAGCGTTACGGTATATGAACCGGCTGCCTCGGCTGCAGAGTTGACGTTCTTGACATACATCGACGAGTTGACGGCATTGTTGACGATGCCTGTTGCCGGCGCGTTGAACGAAACGAGCGACAGGTCATGGGCGACAGGCACCAGGCTGCAGCCGTATACATTGTCGATGCGGGCATAGCAGATGTCAAACGCGACATATCCTTCACCTGCGGGCATATCCACTGTATAGAGCAGAGGATATGACTGGTACTCGCCTACTGGCTTCTGTGAGGAGAAGCTCTCGTCGTCATCCTCGGCATACGTGGCATTGCGGATGCTCTTGACCTTTCTCCAATTTGTGCGGTCTGTCGAATAATAGACAGTCACGGCGGCATCACGGCCGTATGTGCTTGTCGCACCGGCCTGGAACAACAGTTTGTCGCCCTCGGCGGCAGCAAGGCGCGGAGATATGGCACGCATGGTGGAAACAGACTTCTCGTTGCTGAGCACATGGTTGTTCTCGCCCCAGGCATCGGCATTGCCCGCAACTATCTCCAGACCGTCGTCAATAATCCAGCCCGCAGGCATGCCCTCGCCCTCGAAGTTCTCAAAGAAAAGGCCGCCTCCGGCTTTTGCGCCAGAGAGGGGAAGTGTGACAGGATCGTCCATACCCTCGACGGTCATAACCAGGTCGCCGGAGAGTATGCCCACTGTGTCATCGTTGCCCAGAGTGATGTTTATATCCTGCGTGTGGGCTGCTTCCCTGATGGAAGACACAGTGAACGGTACTGCGGCATCTGTCGAGAAGCCCTGCGGCAGCGTGATGGCAGTCACCGTCATGTCGCGGCCGCCCTCGTTGGAAAGGGTGAGCGTGCGGGTGACAGGCTCGCTCACGAAGCCGAAATCGATATTGGTGACAATAGTGTTCCCCTGCTTCAGCTTATAGTTGAACGCATACGGATAAATGTTGGTATACGCAATTGACTTGTTGCTCTGCTTGAGATTTTCACGTATGCGCATGCCCACATAGTATGCGCCGGTGCCGGAACTCAGGTTCGATTTAGCCGAAATCAGCGAAATCGGGAATGTGGCAGAGAGGCTCATGGTCTTGCTTTCGCCGGCAGCGACAGCCTCAGTCAGAGGTATCGTCACCAGATCGCCGTGAGTTTCCGTGTACAGCGTCAGCGCATAGTTCTCGTCACCGGGGTTGAGGGTGACATTGCCGCTGTTGATAACAGTCACGGTGAACGGTGCGGCGACATTGCCATCAGCGTCAGCGAACAGCGCGGAGGTGGCAAAAGACACGTTGCCGAGGCTCATGGCACGGCGTTCAACAGTGCCGCCGCCGTCGTTGTACGGCTCGTAAGTCACGCTCATCACGTCGGCGTACTGCATCTGTATGCCCACACACTGGCCGGCATCGACGGTAAGCACCTTGTCTGCATATTCGGTGGCAGTGCCAGTGCCTATGGAATTGCCCTTGACGTAAGTGTCACCAGCCTTGGTCATGTCGTAGAAAGTAATGGATCCTCCATCCTCCCATGTCATGTAATCCTCGTCATAGTATTCCTCATCAACACGGTAACGCACAGTCACAGTGCCCTGGACGGGTGGGGTGACAACAATCGGATTGGCCGAACCCTCAGACACGCTCGAATCATAGCCTCGCAGCGCGCCGGAAAAGAGCGTAAACTTGTAGTCGGAAGTGTCGCCATACACGCCCCACCCTTCAGGCGGCGCGAATGTCGTCCCGACCACTGTGCCGTCAAACGTGACGGTCACCTGCTCTGCCGAAGCTGCCAGCAGCCCCGACGCGAGCATGGTCATCAGTAAAACCTTTTTCATAGTCGTTCTTTTTGTTATAACAAAAGGAGAGTCGCGCCGGCACGGATGACGGCGGTCATCTCATTGGTACCGGGGACGCGCAGCTGGCGCGAACCCGGTTGTTTTTCGCAGCAATCGGAAACCGGGCATCTGCCGGCTTCCGGTCGCTGTTATCGGGGAGCAGCGCTACCGGCACTCTCCGGCCGGCTGCTGCTTGGGGTCATCATCACTTCTTGACGAAGCGTACAGTCATGCTGCCTTCAGCTGCCTCTATGCGGAGGACGTAGATGCCCTTGGCAAGGTCGTCGGTGCTGATGCTGTTGCCCTCGGCGTTGCCGCAAAGCATGCCGTTGACTGAGTATATGGCGAGGCGTGCGTCTGTTGCACCATCCACGACAATCATGTCAGCTGCAACGCGGACATTCATATTGTCGGCTGCAACATTGTCAACGCCAGACTCTGTGCTGATGAGCTCAATTACATAACCCTCAACGTTGCCGTCTGCAAACGACACGCTTGCTGCGCTGTGGTAGCCGTTGTAGTTCTCAGCTGAAGCATCAACGACGTATGCGCGGTCTGACTGGTAAACATCGATTGAGAATGTTCCGTCCTCGCCAGAAACGCCCTTGTACATTACATCGTCAGAAGTGAGGACTACCTCAGCGCCGGCCAGAGGAGCATTGCCGGCATTAGGCTTGCTGCTGTAAACAGTGCCGCTGAAGGTGCGAGGCTCGTTGTTGACGTAGAATATGGTCTGCGGGAACAGCTTGCACTGGCTGTATGAACCGGTCACTGATGTGGGGAGCGCGCTGTCATTGCCGCGTACTATCGCACGCTTGCAGAGTTCTGCGTCCGTGCTGCCCACGAACTGGCAGTTCAACGAGTAGACGCTGAACTCGCCGATTACGCCGACGAGGAGGTTGCCGCCTGTGTAGGTGTAAGGCTCGGTGAACTTGGTCACGAATATGGGAGCTGCGGTGTCCTTGACGCCCTGCTTGGGTTCGGTGTACTCCGCGTTGGAGTAAACGAGCATATCATCGGTCATCTCAACTGCAGTCTCCTGAGTGATTGCAGAGAGGTCTGTCGGGGTCATGTATACACGATACGAGCCGGTAAAGTCCTTGCCGGTGTCTACATAGCCGTTGAAGCCGATGCCGTTAAGCTGCGTGCCGGGGGTGATGCCGTACTGTGCCAGGTACTCCTCGGTAAAGATCATTTCGCTCTGGCTCTTCTTGAAGTAGAGGTAAAGAGGAGCTGTCCATGAGCCGCTGCCGCCATTTTCGAGCGAGCCGCTGCCTACTTCTGTTGCAACCTCTGCTGTCTCAGCGACAACCTCTACGGGGTAGTCAGCGGTCTCCATTACGAAGTCCTCGCCTATAGCCAGGCGCATCTTGACATTGTATGTTCCGGGCTCGTGGGGAGTGTAACCCATCATATAGGACACCTCACCGCCAGCTGCGATTTCGGCAGTTTCAGCATTGGTCTTTACCACCTCGTCGTTGACGAGCAGCGACATGACGTATGAGCCTGCGGGTTCGGCAACAGTGTTGAGGTTCTTGACACCCACGTTCAACTCGATCGGGTAGTTGACTACGCCGTTCTTGTTAACCTGTGACGAAGAGTACATCAGGTCATGGGCAACTTCGGCAGCATGGCAGCCGAACACGTCGTCGATGCGTGCATAGCTGATGTCGAATGCGAGGTAACCTTCACCCTCGGGCATCACAACTGTGAAGAGCTTCGGGTAAACCTCGTATGAGCCGTAAGGTTTGTCCGAATTGAACGCTTCGTCACCCTCCTCCGTACGTCCGCTGTTTCGGATGCTCTTGACCTTGGTCCAGTCGAGGCGGTTTGTGGAATAGTACACTGTGATAACGGAAGATGCTGTTGAGCTGTTGGAGCCAGCCTGGAAGACAACAGTCTCGCCAGCCTGTGCAGTCAGACGCGGGGTGATGGCACGCATCACCGTGCTTGCGTTGTTGCTGTTCAGCACATGGTTGCCTGCACCCCAAGAGTCGGCGTTAGCCTCTTTCAGCTCGAGTTCCGGATCGATGATCCACCCTGCGGGCATTGCGCCGCCCTCGAAGTCCTCAAAGAAGAAGTCGCCGCCGGCCTTGGCTACCATAAGCGTAAAGGAGAGAGGCTCGTCTGCTCCCTCGATGTTGAATTTCAGGTCGCCGGAAATTGTACCGACTGCAGCCTCATTGACAGTCACGGTAAACTCCTTGTAGTGCGGGTCTACGTTGATTGGGTCAACGGTAAACGGAGCAGCCACGTCAATAGAGAAGCCAGCCGGCACTTCAATGGAAGTTACGTTGACGGGGCGGCCGCCGAAGTTGCTGAGGCGAAGCGTCTTGGATACAGCCTCTGTGACGAAGCCGAAGTCATAGCTTGTTATGTCAGATGTGCCGTCCTGCACCGTATAGTTGAATGTATAGGGATACACGTCTACCCAAGAGATGTCGGTAGTGGCATTGCTGATGCCGTCGCGCAGCTTGAACTTGGTCCAGTACGAGCCTCTGCCGCTCAGCGTCTTGCCCTCGGCTATCGTAGCGATAGGAACAGAGAATGCTACAGTGATCTCTCGGCTCTCGCCGGCGGCAAGCGACGGCAGGTTGGCAGTCGCGAGGTCAGCTCCGTTGGCGTCGAGCAGTGTGAGGGTATAGCCGGCATCACCCTCGTTCAGGGCAACTGTGCCAGCGTTGGTATAGGTAGCCACAGTACTTATGTGTACATTGCCGTCAGCATCGGCAGCAAGTGCGCTTGAAGAGTACTTGATGCCAGAGATGGTGAGCGACTTCACTGCAGCCGTTGGGTCGTATGGCTCATAAGTCACGCTCTTGAGATAGGCATATTCCAGCTCGATGCCCAGACAGTGGCCCGCAGCCACTGACAATGTCTGGGTTGTGTATTCAGTCTCCCAGCCAGACCCTTTGCTCGAACCCTTGGCATAGGTGCTGCCGCTGGCTTGCATGTCATAGAAGGTGGCGTATGAGTCATCGTCCATGACCTTGTAGACCACCGAAACCTCACCTTGGACAGGCGGTGTCACGATGATGAGGTTTTCAGCATTCCACGCTGAATTGTTGGAATAGCCGTAGACAGCCCCGTCGGACTGCTGCACGAATTTGTAATCAGAATTGGTGCCGTATAGGCCCCATCCTGTCGGAGGATTGAACTGTCCTCCTGAAACCGTCCCTTCGAAGGTGACGGTCACCGGTGTTGCCGAGGCCGTCATAAGGCCAAGGGCAAACAATGCCGTTGTCAGAAGTTTTTTCATGAGCTATTTATTTAGAGTTATACGGTTGTTTATGTTATCAGTCTGCCTCCGCACTGTGGCAGGAGAGCTGTCTGTAAGTTTCACATTTGGAGTGCGGCGGAAATCCGCCGGCTGCCTGGCGTGCCGCAGCGTCTGCGGCTCTTTGGCGGTCAACCGGAAGCCGGGGACTGTGCCCCAGCTTCCGGCCGCGTTATAGAGGAGCAGCATCATCTGAGTTCTCCGAGTGGCTGCTTAGGGTCTTTACTTCTTGATGAAGCGTACAGTGTTTGTGCCTTCGGCAGCCTCTACGCGGAGCACGTAGATGCCGGCGGCGAGGTCAGCGGTGCTGATTGCGTTCTGTGCAGCAGAGCAGCAGAGCATGCCGTTGACAGAATAGATGGCGAGACGCACGTCTGTTGCACCCTCTACAGTGATCATGTCACCTGCGATGCGGACGTTGCAACCCTCGGCTGCGATGCCGTCTACACCGCTCTGGTCTGCGGTAAGGATGATTTCGATATTCACGTCGCCGTTGGCGAATGATACCGCGTTCTCTGAAGTGTAGTCGTTGTAACCGGTTGCAGTTACATTCACATCATACACCTTGTCAGACTGGAATACATTGATAGAGAAAGCGCCGTTCTCGTCAGATGTGCCTTTGTACATCACCTCGCCAGAAGTGAGGACGATTTCAGCGTCAGCTACAGTGACAGTCTTGTCAGTGTCGCCATAGACTACACCGGCAACGCTGGCAGGTGTCTGCTCGATAGTGAAGATGGTCTGAGCGAACATCTTGGCTTGGATCCAAGATGCATTCTCGATGTTGTTGTCAGATTTGCGCAGTATAGCGCGAGCAGCCATTTCCTCGCTTGCATCGCCCACAAACTGGCAGCTGGATGACCAAGCGCTGAATTCACCCACGATGCCGAGCAGCATGTTGCCGCCGTTGTAGGTGTACGGAGTGTCGAATGTAACTTTCAGCACGGGAGCAGCGGTGCCCTTTGTACCTGCCTTAGGCTCTGTGTATGAAGTGTTGGAGTAAACGAGCATATCGTCCGTCAGCTCAACAACGCCAGCCGGTGCGATTGCTGACAGCTCTGTCGGGGCAAGGTAAACCTTATAAGTCCCGGTAAAGGACTTGCCGGTATCGAAATAACCGCTGAAAGCAATGCCTGTCAGCTTGGCGCCCGGAGTGATGCCGTACTGTGCCAGGTAATCCTGGGTGAAGACAAGTTCGCTGTGGGTCTTGTTGTTATAGCTGCAAACCGGGGTGGTGTTTGCCGAAGAGGTGGTGTCAGTCAGTGTGCCGATGCCGACTGTGACATCTGAGTTTGCTGACTCGGCAGCAACCTCGACTGTGTAGTCAGCTGTTTCGAGTGTGTAGTTCTCGCCGATAGTCAAGCGGTAACGTACAGTGTATGTACCAGCCTCGTGCGGTGTGAATGACATCTCAAAGGGAACTGCTGTCGCTGAAGCAAGTTCCGGAGTCTCTGTAGCAGTCTTTGCAACCTCACCGTTGACGAGCAGCTCCATAGTGTAAGAACCGGCAGCCTCGGCTGTTGTGTTGATGTTCTTGACAGTTACGGAAGTGTTGACAGCATGGTTTACGATACCCGAAGCAGGAACGTTTGACACAGTGTACATCAGGTCATGCTCAACTGCGGCAGCGTGGCAGCCGTATACATTGTCGATGCGGGCGTAGCAGATGTCGAAAGCGAGGTAGCCTTCGCCAGCGGGCATGTCGATTGTGTAGATCAGCGGGTAAACATCGCTGCCCCCGGAGGGCTTGTTTGACGAGAACTTCTCATCGCCTTCCTCTGCGCCGCTCGCGCTGCGGATGCTCTTCACGAGCCGCCAGTCAAGACGGTTTGTGGAGTAATATACAGCCACGCGGGAATAGGTGCCGTATGTGGACGCGGGGGCTGCCTGGAAGACAACCTTCTCACCCTCATTTGCAGCGATACGCGGGGTAACTGCACGCAGGCTGTAGTTGGAGCTTGCGTTGTGCAGCACGTGAGTGTTGCCCTCGCCCCAGGATGCAGCCTCGGGTGCGACAAGCCTCAGGGCGTCGTCTATGAGCCAGCCGGCCGGCATAGCTTCACCCTCGAAGTTCTCAAAGAAATTGTCGCCGTTTGCGACTACGCCGGAGAGGGCGAGCGTAAGGGGCTCGTCAGCGCCGTCGATAGTGAGCGACAGCGTGCCGTTGATGATGCCGCTGGCATCATCCTTTACAGAGATTGTCAGTTCTTTGCTGTGCCCGGTCTCGCGGGCGGAAGCCACAGTGAACGGAGCGGCAGCGTCAACAGTGAAGCCAGCGGGAACGTCCATTGCTGTCACGTTGACCACGCGGCTGCCCTTGTTCATCAGGGTGATGGTCTTGGAGGCTGGACCAGTCACGAAGCCGAAGTCGAGCGCGGTCACGGCAGTTGAAACGTTGCCGTTCTGGAACTGGTATTTCAGCTCATAGGGATAAATGTCAGTCCAGGCGAGTGTCTGGTATGTGTTCTTGAGATTTTCTCGCAAGCGGCATCCTACATAGTAGTTGCCGTTTGACGACGGCGACGTCTTCTCCGCAATCACGGAAATGGGGAACTCGCTGTTGATAGTCATCGTTTTGGTCTCGCCTACGGCAAGAGCCTCGGCGAGTGGGATTCTCAGCAGGTCACCGTGAGTGGTGGTATACAGGGTGACGCTGTAGTTCTCGCTGCCTGGTGTGAGGTCGACATTGCCTGTGTTGGTAACAGAGAATGTTACGCCAAAAGGCACATTGCCTTCTTCGTTGGCGTAGAGAGGCGTGCTGACATACTTTACGTTAGAGAGCGACATGGAACGGCGTTCCGCAGTGTCCTGACTCGGATCATACGGCTCGTAAGTCACACTCTTGAGATTGGCATAGTCCATCTCGAAACCTATGCAGTGACCCGGGTCAACTGTCAATGTACGCGAAGCGTATGACGTTGAATACTGGCTGCCCAGCGAATTGCCCTTGGTGTAGGTGTCTCCGACCTTGATGTAGTCCCATGCTTCAAGAGAGCCTCCATCGTAATAGCCGGTCAGGGTGGTGCCCGTAGCCTTTGCCCCGGGACGTGGTGCCCAGTCTTCGCCGCCCCACGGATCTTCCTCCTCATCTACGCTATAGACGAAAGTCACCTCGCCCATTACCGGCGGAGTGACCAGGATGGGAGTCGTGCCTTCGGTAGTGTTGGCACGCAACGAGCCGTCATTCCCGTAGGTGAAATAGCCAGACGGGACAGTACCCTGGATGCTCCACCCCTCTGGCGGGGTGAACGCGGTACCGCTGGTGCCCTCAAAGGTCACCGTCACTTGCTCAGCGGAGGCTGTCAGCAGCCCGGCTGCAAGCATTGGAAGTAAGAAAAACTTCTTCATAATCTAATATATTTAGGTTAACAAGAAAACTCTATGCCGAGTTGGTGTAAGGAAACCCGGCCGCGCCGCCCTGTCAGCAGGGAGACACGGCCGGGCCGTGGGGTTACTTCTTGACGAAGCGCAGTGTCTTGCTGCCGTCGGCGGTGTCTACGCGCAGCAGGTAGATGCCAGCCGTCAGGCCGGAGGTGCTGATGACGTTGCCGCGTACGCTGCCGTACATGACGCCAGATGTGGAGTAGATGCTCATCATGGCATCCTCAACACCCTCGAGCATGATGCTCTCGTCGCTGATGCGCAGTGTCACGTCGCTGTCGTCGAGTACATTCTCCACGCCGCTTGTGAACTTGAAGTGGCGGTAAGTGAAGTCATCGAACAGGTATGCGAGGCCGTCAGTGTTGACAGTATGGCGCATTGCCACATGTATCTTATGGCCGGCATACTCGCCGAGGTTGGTGATGTACTGTGTGTATTCCTCCTTTTCGGGATAGTTCAGCGTATAGGAAGCCACCTTGGTGTAAGCCTTGGTGTCTTTGGGGTCGTCAGCTGTGCTGACGAGGACTTCGGAGCAGCCGGCAGTGAACACTTCGCCGCCGCCGAGGTTGTCCTTCTTCTCATAGTTGCGTGCCCAGAACTCGAACTCTGAATCAGCTGTAGCTTCGAGGTCAGCCATGATGATCCAGTCGTCAGTTGTCTCGCTGCGGGTAGCAAAAGCCACGAGGTTCTGCATGCCGGTAGCGGGGTACGGGTTGGGCCAGTCAGCCTTGGTGTAGTTCATTACGACGAATGCCTGAGGCCTGCCGTAGTTGGCGTAGTCAACCATAGCGAGCTTGACGCAGCTTGCGCCGTCACCGTCGATGGTGATGAAGCCGTTGGGCTGCAGCGAGCCGTACTCGTCCTGCTCAAAGCCGTAGAACTGTGTGTCCTCGGGCATGCCCTCGCCGCGCAGGTTCATTGTCACTGTAGAGCCGCCCTCTGCGGTGATGGTCATGGTCTCCTCAACTGCTGAAGCGACAGTGCCGGGGGCGAAAGTGATCGAGAACGGTATGCCTGAACCGGAAGCGACCTTGTCACCCTTGTTCAGCGTAGTAGTGAAGTGTGTGCCGGAGAATGTGATGTCGGCGATAGCGGTGTCGGAATTGCCGTCATTCATCAGGGTGAACTTGTTGCCTGAATTGACTTCCTTCTCCCAGTTGACCTTCAGGGCATCCCATTCGCTGAAGTTGGTAGTCAGCTTCTCTGCAACAATAGGCTCTACAGCCACCTTGTCAACGAGCGCGCTGCTTGCCAGGCTGTAGTTGAAGATAGAGCGTTTCCAGCGGAAAGCCACGGTCTTGCCTGCGTATGGAGTCAGGTCGATGCGCTCGCGATACCAGTAGTATTCATCTTCAGAGGGGTCAGACAGCTTGGCGATTGCCTTCCATTCGCCGTCTACGAGGATTTCCAGGTCGAGGTCAGCGATGCCGTTGCTGCCCTTGGTCGGGTTGGTGCGTGTGCCAGTCTCGTCCACCTTCAGGTTGACGGGGGCAGAGTCGCCCCAGTAGAATGTCAGGTACATGGGGTTGTCAGCGGGAAGCTTGAAGTCGGGAGTGGTGAATGTAGCCACCTCGCCGGCGAGGCCGGCCTGTACGTTGGCTGCATACTTGCCGTCGTAGGCGTTCATGTCGCTTCTGTACCAGCGTGTGTACTTGGCATCGTCTATCATCCAGCCTGTCGGGGGGAACACGCTGCCGTCGAAGCTCTCGCGGTACGGGAATGCAGCGACAGTAGCGTCAGGCTGGGTGGTGAACTTGAATGTCGAGGAGGGGGTAGTGCCCTTGTCATTGTAAGCGTCCACGCGCCAGTAGTATGTAGTCTCATACTCGGCTGCGGGGATGGTGTATGTCAGTGCGTCGCCCAGGTCTGTGCCGTTCACCAGGCTTGTTGCAGCCTCGTCAGTGCCGACATAGAGCTTGTAGCCCTTGGCAAACTGCGCGGGGTCCCAGGTGAGGACAATATTGCGCGGGAAGACGCCGTTGGCGCCGTTGGTGGGTGTGGTCTGCTTGGCAGCTGTCGGTACGTCGCTTGCGCCGTAGAGCGGCGGCAGGATGACTGCGTCAACATAGAATGTCGACACCATCGGGCCTGTTTCGGTGTCCCACTCCCCGAGGGGCTGGTAGGCGAAACGGAAGTAGCAGTTGTCAGAACCGCCAGTCTGCACAGTGTATTTCTTGTGCACGTTCTCGTCATACGGGCCGTTGTAGTTGAATGTCTCGAGGGTAGTCCAGCTGTTGCCGCCGTCCTTTGAGAATTCCACGGTCACGGTGTTGTCCGCGCCCATGCCGTCCTCGTCATCGAAATAGTCATAATAGTTGAACTCGAAAGTCAGCTCGCCGGCAGAGCCGTCAATGCGCGGAGTGCGCAGCTCCTGGGCAGTGTTGTTCATAGTGGCTGAAGCGTATGCAGCGAGATAACCCTCGATGGGGGAATTTGCTGTTCTCCAGTCCTTGCCGTTGGAAACATACCAGCCGGCAGGCGGGAACACCTCGTCGCAGCCCTCGAAGCCCTCGAAGGTGTAGCCGTCGGGGAGCATCTGCTTGGACGCACGCACCGATATGCTGGCATCCTCGCCGTTGGTGTTGATAGTCAGCGTGCCGGAAGAAGCGGAGGTGTTGGATGCGTCATACATGATCTGCATCTTGACAGCCTCGTTGCGGCCCAGTGCAATCTCTTCCAGCGGAGTGGCAGCTATCACGCTGAAGCCCTCGGGAGCCTCCACGCCTGTCACTTTCAGCACATCCTTGCCCGTATTGATGAGGGTGAACACCTCCGACAGCGAGCGTGAGCCCACGTACACCTTGCCGAAGTCCCACTCGTCGATGCTCGGGGTGGCAACTGGGCCGGTGACAGCCTGTGTGCGGAATATCGACACGTCGTCAATATCGATGCTGTTGATGAACTGGTTGCCTTCGATATAGTACTCGAAAGCCACACGCACTTTCTTGCCCTGATAGCCAGAGAGGTCGAGTGTGGAGACATTGTTTTTCCAGCCCTCCCAAGAAACTGTGTAGCCGTTGCCGTAGTCTACAGGCTGCACGCCGCTCTCGAGAACCATCTTGTCGTCTTGGATAGAGAAGATGAAGGGCTGGTCACCGGGCTGCTGCCCCTCCTCGACGATGCGCACGCGAAGGTCGAATTTTTTCTTTTCACGGGCCCAGGCCGAAGCTGACCATGTGAAGCGGACAGACATAGGGCCATCAACCTGCACCCAAGGGGTCATCAGATAGTCAGATCCTTTGACCTTGGCATCCTTGACGTTCATTGCGTCAACACACGCCGTGTTGTTGACGTGGTTGCCCTCACTGTCGGGTTGGTCATAGACACACCACCTCATGGGATAGGCTGCAGATGGGTCGCGGTTGACGATCTCCCATCCTTCGAGTTTCAGGTCGCCATAGTGCGAGCCGCTCGGAACGCTTATCCCCTCAAAGTTCTCATTTAGCAAATTCTGTGCATTTGCCCCCGGCGAGAACGAGATAGCCGTCGCCAGCAGCAAAGCACCCGAATAAAAGGTAAACTTTTCCATGATACGGATAATTGATAATTATTAGAGTTATGTGTTGTTAGTGTATGAAGTTCATACGGCTTTGTCGCGAATTTGTACTACGATGTGATCAGAGCATATACCTCTCAACTGACTGAATTCCAAATGTTTGGAAACTTCCAATCTCACAAGAAGGGCAATTTCTTGACTTTTCGGGGTAAAGTTATGCAAAATCCACGAATTGAGATAAAGCCACCGCGTTAAATATTCAAAACCGCAGCCAATGCCTGAACAATCCACTTTGCCATATATCAACTTCACCACAAGCTATATATATACAGCCATTTCATTGCATAAAGCAAGTAAAAGACACATCCTGCGCACAGAACCAATACAACGTCACATCATTTTGCCATGCATCAGTATGCAATTTACAGGCAAATGCCGTCTGCCTCTCGCGTGCCGCATGTTCAGGACACTACAAGTTGCCGAAAGCGGACTCATGGGATGCCGCTCAAAAATGACAATGGGGCGTCCGGTTTCGGACGCCCCATCAGGGATTACGTAGCCCATAGCAGAGTCGAACTGCTCTTTAGAGAATGAAAATCTCTCGTCCTAACCGATAGACGAATGGGCCTGCCTATTTGGACTGCTGCGTTATTAACCAAAATACGAAGAAGTGCAGCAAATCCTGTAGTGTGTTCTTGACTACTACCTTTTCACCTCCGCCCCTATCCTCACGAACCAGTTGTCCGGATGGCGTAAGTCGCTATATCTATATGCCAGCGAGGTCAGAGCTTGTTAATGTGACGCATCAAGCTGCTGCAGAGGTTGGAAGCCTTGTTCTTGGAGATAACATTCTTGCGGCCGAGGCGCTGCAGAAGCGCACTGCACTTGTTGTAGGCGGCTGTTGCCTCCTCCTTGTTATCCATTTTGCGAATGTTGCGCACGGCTGTACGCGCAGTCTTCGCCCAGTAACGGTTCTCAATTCTCCGCTTCTCGGTCTGGCGTATTCTCTTCAATGATGATTTATGGTTTGCCATTGTAGAAATAAATTTCTTTATTCGTTTTTAATTGGTAGCCCATAGCAGAGTCGAACTGCTCTTTAGAGAATGAAAATCTCTCGTCCTAACCGATAGACGAATGGGCCACAAATATGCAACTGCTCTTGCGCAAATTTGCGACTGCAAAGTTAGCAAGTCTTTTTAGATTGACCAAACTTTTTCGCGCTATTTTTTCTCACATCATGCCAACACCCTGAATATCAACGCAATTAACCATGCCAAAATCCAGAAAACAAATTTCGGCAAATGTGTCAGAAACGCGCCCGAAGCATCAGTTTGACACTCTGGCAGGGCAAAAACGCGCTCACTCGGCGGGCAGCTCGAACACTATGCCCGTCTCGACGGTCGAGTCTACGGCCTTGCCGTCGCGTGTCGCCGGCGTCCACCGGGGCATGTTCTTGACGATGCGGATAGCCTCCTGCTCCAGGTCGGGGTCTATCAGCCGCGCTATCTTGATAGTGCCTATGCTGCCGTCGGCCTTGACCACAAAGGAGACGTTGACCACGCCCTCGATGCCGTTTTCGCGTGCAGCATCGGGATACTTGAGCGTCTCGTTGACGTACTGCGTCATTGCATCCTTGCCGCCAGGAAACTGCGCGGCTGTGTCTGCAGCCATGGCAGCCACGGCGAGAGTCAGAACCGCCGCTAATGACAATATAAATCTCTTCATTGTATACAATATATTCTTTTGCCGGTTAATCTAATCTTGTTTCTGCGAGAGGGCGCTCAGCAGCCCCAAGCACGCATCTTCGAGCAGGTCGAGCACCAGTTCAAACCCTTCAGCACCCTCATAGTACGGGTCGGGGACATGGTCGTAGCGCGTGGCAAGGGTGCAATAGTCCATCATCCGCACCACTTTGGCTTCCGTCTCCGGCGTTGGGGCGAATGCCCGCAGCCGGCTGTAGTTGCTGTCGTCCATGGCGACGATGAGGTCGAAGTGGTCGAAATCGGAGCTGCGCACCGGACGCGCACGGTGGTCGAGTGTATATCCGCGCCGCGTGGCGTGAACACGCATGCGCTTGTCGGGCAGGTCGCCGGCATGGCCGCTGTACAGTCCCGCCGAGTCCAGCTCGTACAACCCGGAAACGCCGGCAGCGTCCACCGCCGACTGCATTATGGCTTGCGCCGCCGGCGAGCGGCAGATGTTGCCCAGACACACAAACAGTATCCTCGTCTTGTCACGATCCATTTTTGCCATGTTCCTTTCAGTTTGCAGTCCTATAACGATGCCAGGCTACGGCTCGAAGGCCGCCCGGCATCACTACTTAGATGCACCTATAAACAAAAAGATTAATTGTCTCCCGACAATTAATCCTCTAACCTTAAATCTAATACCATGAAAAACACGTGCAAAGGTAATGACATTTGCCAACCCTACCAAATAAAATCCGAACTTTTTTCAAGAAATTTCCCACTTTCAACTTATTAACGACATTTGAATAGCAAAACAGCCGCGTTTTTCCAGCCGCCTTGGGTTCAACACGGCAATATGACAGGTGGCGAAAAACTGCGCTTCAGTGACCGGAGTCAAAAATCAGGCCCGCCCTCACGGGCAGGCCTGACAACCTCTAAATATATGTATGTGTTTTCTTCAAATCATGCATTCAAGATTAGGCGGTGACGCGCTCGAGCCATTTCACCATGGAGAGCATCACGCCCATCGATATGAGGCAGACAGCGAGGAACACCGTCCATGCCACCCATATCGGGCAGGCGTTATAGATCAGCGGGCCGATCCAGAGCAGCAGGTTGCCGACAGCCGTAGCGCCGAGCCACAGGCCTTGGCAAAGACCCTGAAGGTTCTTGGGAGCGACCTTGGAAACGAATGACAATCCGAGCGGAGAGATGAACAGCTCTGCCACTGTCAGGAAGAAGTACAGCACGAAGAGCACCCACGGGCCGGTCTTCATCGCGGCGGCAGTCTCGGGGTCAAGCGCCTTGAACGCATCTGCCGAGGGGTAGCCCTGCATCCATGAGAACACGGCGAGGAATATGTATGCCAAACCGGCGAGACCCATGCCGATAGCGATTTTCTTAGGTGTCGAAATCTCCTTGCCGCTGCGGCGCAACGCGCCGAACACGAGCATGACAACCGGAGTGAGGATAATCACATAGAAGGGGTTCAGAGCCTGCCATATCTCGGGCTGTATCGAGTCTGTCTTGACGAAGTCACGGGCGAACAGCGACAGCGAGGTGCCGTTCTGGTGGAATGAGAACCAGAAGAAGATAGCGATAGCGAGCACTGCAAAGAGGGCGTACATACGCTGCTTGATTTCGTTGGCCATAGCCTTCTTCTCCTCGGCGGAATATGTGACGGCTGCTGCCTGCTCCTTCTTTCCCGGGGAGGGAAGGCCCTTCTTGGTGGCGAGGAAGATGCAGAGCGAAATCAGCATTGCTGCCACTGAGGCTATGAACGAGTAGTGGATGCCGGTGTTGAACACTTCGAGGTACTGGCTGCAGAACGTGCTCATGTCAGTAATGGTCGCGCCCATGCCGTTGGCGATGTCAGTGATGCCCTTGACCACATCCGCGCCGGTTTCGCCGCCGAGGAACTTGTGGCAAAGCTCGGGGAGCTGCGCATTGTATGCAAGGCCATGCTCGCCGAGCCACCAGCCGCGCAGCAGCGGGGCGATGAAGGGCGCGAGTACACCGCCGACGTTGATGAACACATAGAATATCTGGAAACCGGCATCACGCTGTGAGGCATACTTGGGGTTGTCGTAGAGCTGGCCTACGATAGCCTGGAGGTTGCCTTTGAACAGGCCGTTGCCGAAAGCGATGAAGAACAGGGCGGCGCAGGTCAGCGACAGCAGCCATGTGGTGTTCTCGGAAGTCGCGAGGATAGGTATCGAGAGGACGACGTAGCCGAGGGTCATGATTACGAGACCCCAGATGATAGTCCCCTTGTAGTTCTGCAGCTTGTCGGCAATCACACCTCCGACAAGGCTGAGGATGTATATGCCGGCGTAAAAGAAAGAATACACCAAGGCACTTTTCTCCTCCGAAAGGCCGAACTTGGAGCAGAGGAACAGCACCAGCACGGCGTTCATGATGTAGTAACCGAAACGCTCGCCCATGTTGCTGAGGGCAGCGGGAATCAGTCCTTTGGGTTGGTTTTTGAACATAAAGTGTCAGGTTATAGGTTAGTTAATATTGCGGTTTTCAGGCAGTTCCGCTGTCGCGGTGCTGCAGCATGTCGAAGGCAGTGGCATAGTTGCGCATCTGTCGCACCATAGCCACCAGGCCGTTGGAGCGTGTCGGCGAGAGATGCTCGCTCAGCCCTATGCGGTTGATGAAATACAGGTCGGCATCGAGTATCTCGCGAGGCTTATGGCCGCTGACCACACGCAGCAGCAGCGCGACGATGCCCTTGACGATCAGGGCGTCGCTGTCGGCGCGGAAGATGATGTTTCCCTCGCCGTCCAGGTCTGCCGTTATCCACACGCGGCTCTGGCAGCCCTCGATGAGGTTCTGCGGCGTTTTCTCCTCCTCGGGCAGTGCCGGGAGCGACGTTCCGAGCTCGATGATGTACGCATAGCGGTCCATCCAATCCTCTATATCCTCGAACTCTTCGATTATTTCATCCTGTATACCGTTGATTGTCATTGCATTACAGATTAATTGCGGATATCTGCGCCCAGAAGGGCAACATTCCAAAAAACAAAGTTAGTATAAAATTCCGAATATCGAAACACCAGCCTCGCAATCTTATGAACCTCCATGAAAAACTTACTGGGGTTGGGAGTCGGGGGTGCGGGAGCGGAGTGCTGCGACTATCAGCTCGGCGGTGTAGTCGGTGGCGACGGACGTGCCGAGCTTGCGGCGCATGGAGCGGTAGCCATTCATCTGCCATTCGCGCTGGGGCGAGTGGTGCAGCAGCGGCGACAGCTCGCGGGCTATGGATGCAACTGTGCACTCATGCACCAGCAGCTCAGGGACTACGCGCGTGCCGACTATCAGGTTGGGAAGCGACACGTATTTCACTTTCAGCAGTTTCTCCATGATGCGGTATGAGAGCTTCTTGCCGTTGGCGCGGTAGCACACCACCTGCGGAGTGCCCATAAGGGCGGTCTCGAGGGTGGCGGTGCCGGAGGTGACGAGGGCGGCCTTTGAATACTTGGCAAGCACCTGTGACGAGCCGAAGACCATCGGCAGCCCCGGGTCTTGCGCCGTCTCGCGGTAGAACCTCTCCCCTATCGCCGGCGCGGCGGCCACGACATACTGGTAGTCCGGGAAACGCTTGGCGGCTTGTATCATCAGCGGCAGGTTGTTGCGTATCTCGCCACGGCGGGAGCCGGGCAGCAGCGCGATTATCGGGCGCGTGTCCGTCAGCCCCTGACGCTCACAGAAGTGCTTGAAGGGGGGGATATGCCCCAGCACGTTCTCCATTTCACGCACCGTGGGGTTGCCCACATACTCCACCTTGATACCGTGCTTGGCGTAGAACTCGACCTCGAAGGGGAGGATGCTGTACATGGCATCGACGTACCGGCGTATGTCGCGGACGCGCCACTCCTTCCACGCCCACACTTTGGGCGAGATGAAATAGTCAGTGCGTATGCCGAGGCGGTGGGCATACCGGGCCATCTTGAGGTTGAAACCGGGGTAGTCCACCAGTATGAGGGTGTCGGGGCGGAACTCGCGCAGCGTTGCTTTGGCGAGGCGCAGGTGGCGCAAGATGCGCGGCAGCGACCGCAGCACCTCGCTGAAGCCCATGACGTTCATCTCCTCATAGTGCAGCACCGGGTTGCATCGCGCAGCCCGCGCCATCAGGTCGCCGCCGAAGAATCGGAACTTGGCCTCCGGGTCGCGCTGGCGTATCGCCTCTATCACGCCAGAGGCATGGAGGTCGCCCGACGCTTCGCCGGCTATTATCATGTATTTCATCTGTCTCTCGCCTTGCTATATATAATAAGTACGTTGGCATCCGCGTTTTTCGTATATGACTAAGACGCGATACTTGATTTTGATGCTGCTCCCGGTGTTTGGTTTAATCCTCGCAGGGTGCATCAGCGACGACATAACCACCTCTCCCGATGACGTGCTGTCGTTCTCCGTGGAGAAGGTGAGCTTCGACACGGTCATCACCGAGACCGGCACGCCCACGGCGCGTCTGCTGGTCTACAACCGCGCCAAGAAGGGCGTCAGCATCTCCGCGATCGGGTTCAAAGACCCCGACACGCGCTTCCGCCTCAACGTGGACGGGCAGTCCGGTTCAAACTTCCACGACGTGGAGATACGCGGCGGCGACAGCATCTACGTCTTCATCGAGTGCGACCCACCCAAGTCGCCCACCCCCGAGCCGCAGCTCATCGAGGACCGGCTGCAGTTCGTCACCAACGGCGTGCTTCAGGAAGTCCCCGTCGAGGCTTACGGGCAGAACGTGACGCGGCTGGAAGCGGTGACGCTTGAGGAGGACATGACCATGACCGACGAGCAGCCATACGTCATCTACGACTCGCTGGTCATCGCCCCCGGCACACGGCTGCGCATCGACCCGGGAGCGCGGCTGCTGTTCCATGACAACGCCAAGCTGGTGGTATACGGCACGCTCGAGGCCGTTGGCACACGTGACAAGAAGATCGACATGCGCGGCGACCGCCTCGACAATGTGCTGAAAGACGTGAGCTACGACATCATGGCGGGGCAATGGCACGGCGTGCGCATAGCGCGGCAGTCGTTTGACAACCGCCTCGAATACGTCAACATGCGCTCCACCCGCGTGGGCCTCGACATCGACTCATGCGCCGACCTGTCGCGGCAGAAGCTGCTGCTGGTCAACTCGTGGCTGCACAATTCGCAATACAACGCGCTGACCTCGCGCCATGCCCGGGTCGACGCTTACGGCTGCGTGTTTTCCGAAGCCGCCAACGCTGCCGTCTCGCTCACCGGCGGAAGCCACCGCTTCGTGCATTGCACCATTGCCAACTATTACCTGTTCTCCGCCATTTCGAGCGCGGCTCTGAGCCTCTACCACTGCCTGCCCGAAGACGGCATGGCAGACCTGCCGCTGATGAACGCCTCATTCGAGAACTGCATCATCTACGGCCTGGGCGGCGACATCAACGAGGGGACGCTCGACGGTTCCGACGTGTACATGCGCAACGTCCTGTTCAAGTCCTCGGGCGAGGACGACTCGCATTTCACCAGCTGCGTATGGGGCGAAGACCCGCTCTACTACACCGTGCGCGAGGACTACATCTTCGACTACCGGCTGCGCCCCGAATCGCCGGCTATCGGCCGTGGCGACAGCAGCTTCGTCACCGACCTGTGCCGCTTTGACTGGTACGGCATGGACCGCCTCGCCGCCGGCACGCCAGACCTCGGCGCATACGTCTACACTGTCCCCAAGGAGGACGACGAAACACAAGAATAGCAACAACAAGAAAACTCGACTATACGACAATGAACAAGAAATATCTTCTTTCGCTCCTCGCGGCCGCATCCATGGCCGCCACATCATACGCCGGCGGCTGGGGAGGCATCGACACCGGGATGCTCTCGCGCCTCCAGCAGTCATACGCTCCCACTGCCGCCGACCGCGCACTGCGCAACGCCCTCGCCACGCAGGACATCGACAAGCTCGCCTTCAACGCCGACAGCCGCAACGGATATGACACACACTTCTCCGACCGCGTCAAAAGCAGCGGCATCACCGACCAGAAACGCTCCGGACGGTGCTGGCTGTTCACCGGGCTGAACATGCTCCGGGCGCAGATGATGGCGAAAAACAACATGGGCGAGCTGATGCTCTCGCAGTGCTACAACTTCTTCTACGACCAGCTCGAGAAATCCAACCTCTTCCTGCAGGGCATCATCGACACTGCCGGCTGCCCCATGGACGACAAGATGGTGGACTGGCTGTTTGCCAACCCTCTCAGCGACGGAGGCCAGTTCACCGGCATCGCAGACAACATCATGAAATACGGCGTGGTGCCGCAGTCTGCCATGGCAGAGACCTATTCGAGCGAAAACACCACGCGCCTCAACCGCCTGCTGTCGCTCAAGCTGCGCCAGTACGGCCTGGAGCTGCGCGACATGAAGCTGCAGGGGAAGAGCGCGGCCGACATCACCGCACGCAAGGAGGAGATGCTCAAGACCGTATACCGCATACTCGCGCAGACACTCGGCGAGCCGCCCGCACAGTTCACCTGGACGCTCCGTGACAAGGAGGGCAACGCCGTCAGCACTGACACGTACACGCCCCAGCAGTTCTACCGCAAGTTTGCCGGCGGCGACCTCAAGCACGACTACGTCATGCTCATGAACGACCCCTCTCGCGAGTACTACCGGCTGTATGAAATCGACTTCGACCGCCACTCATACGACGGCGAGAACTGGACTTACGTCAACCTGCCGATCGAGGACATCAAGCAGATGGCCATCAAGTCCATCAAAGACTCCACGATGATGTACTTCTCTTGCGACGTGGGCAAGTTCTTCGACCGCGAGCGCGGATACCTCGACACGGAGACCTACGACTACGGCGACCTGCTGGGCACTGACTTCCCCATGAGCAAGGCCGACCGCATACGCACCCACGCCAGCGCGTCCTCACACGCCATGACCCTCATGGCCGTTGACCTCGACAAGGAGGGCAAGCCCGTGAAATGGATGGTCGAGAACAGCTACGGCCCGGGCGCGAATGACGGCCACGTCATCATCTCTGACCGCTGGTTTGACGAGTACATGTTCCGTCTCGTAGTAGAGAAGAAGTACGTTCCCGCCCGCGTGCTGGAGATACTCAAGCAGAAGCCGCAGCTCCTGCCGGCCTGGGACCCGATGTTCGCACCGGAGGAGTAAGCCGCCCATGCACCAGCGGTTCAACGCCATAGTGCTCGGCACGGTGCGGCACTCCGACCGTGTCAGCATCATACACCTCTACACCGACACCCACGGACGCATGGCCGCCGTCATACCCGCCGGCGGCAGCTCGCGCTCATCGCGCATGCGGCGTGCCGCCGCCATGCCGCTGTCCGTCATCGAGGGAGAAATCAACTTCCGTCCTGACCGCGAGCTGCAGACACTCGGACGCTATGCCCTCGCACGGCCTAACAACGGCATCTACGGCAACCCGGCGAAAAGCGCAGTCGCGCTCTTCATCGCCGAGTTCCTCTCCAACACCCTGCGAGAGGCTCTCCCCGACACGCAGCTGTGGCAGTTTCTCGACACATCGGTGCGCGAGCTCGACGCCACTCCGACGGCAGCCAACTTCCACATAGCCTTCCTCTCGCGCATGACCGCGTATGCCGGCATCACCCCCGACACCGGGGACTACACGCCGCACGCACGCTTCGACATGCGCGAAGGGCGGTACACCGACTATGCGCCGCCTCATGCCGACGTGCTTGCCGGCGAAGAGGCGCGTATGCCTCTGCTGCTATCCAAAATAAACTATATGAACTGCAGGCGGCTGCGCATAAGCGTCGACACACGCCGGAGGCTGCTCGCCGGGCTGATACGGTACTGGGCCATACACATCCCCGGAGCTGACCGCCTCAACTCCACAGAGATACTGCGGCAGGTATTCGCCTGAACACGAGAAAGCACAGTAGGGACACGGCATGCCGTGTCCGCAGTCAAGTCACTACTAATCAAATAATTGCATTTACACCCCTTCGGACACGGCACGCCGTGTCCCCACCATGTCGGGGATAAGCTGCGAACAAATGACACCACCCCTACACCTCGCGGCGCAGACGCGCAACGGGTATCTTCATGCGGTCACGGTATTTCGCCACCGTACGCCGCGAAATCTCATATCCTTTCTTCCCTATCTCCGCACGCAGCGCGTCATCGCTCAGGGGATGCCGCTTGTCCTCCGCGTCAACGAGCTGGCGCATTATGTCCTCAACGGCCTTGGCGGTATACTCCTCGCCGCCGTCGCCAAGCGAGCCGCCGAAAAAGAACCGCAGAGGGTAGACGCCCCACGGCAGGGACGCATACTTCTCGGCAGTCACACGCGAAATGACCGACTTGTCATAGCCCGTCATCTCCTCCAGGTCCTTGATGCCCATGGGACGCAGCTTGTGCACATCCTCCGTCAGGAAATACTCGCGCTGGATCTTGACTATCGCAGTCATCACCGAGAACAGGGTGGTCTGGCGCAGCTTCAGCAGCTCGATGAACTCCTTCGCGCTGCGGTAGCGGTCAGTGATGAATTTGGCATCAGGAGCCTCCTTGCGCTTGCGGGCGTTCTCGTTCATCATGCGGACCGCACCCGCGAAACTCTCTGAAATCTGAAGGTCAGGGATGCTGTTGTTGAGCGTCACCGTTATCTCGCCGTCCTCCACGTCAATGTCGAAATCAGGTATTACCGGCGCGGCCGTTGAGCCCGGCTCGCCACCCAGTCCCGCGCCAGGGCGCGGGTTGAGCGTCTGTATCAGCTCCAGCGCAGCCGTCACACGCTCCAGCGGCAAGTGCAGCAGCGTCACTATGCGGCTCGGCCGTTTCTTGGTGAATGCATCGTATGCCCGGTCGAGTATACGGACAGCGTCGTCGCGCACTTCCGTTGCCGGCAGGTGGCGAAGCTGGATGAGCAGGCACTCACGCAAGTCGCTCGCCCCGATGCCGTAAGGCTCGAGTTCCTGCACCTGATGCACGGCCTCCGCCACAGTCTGCGGCGACACCTGCAAGCCGTAGTTGATTGCCATGTCGTCGGCGATGCCCGTCTGCGACCGCTGCAAGTAGCCGTTGCTGTCCAGGTTGCCAATTATGTAACGCGCAGTCTGCGCCACCTCCGGCGGCAGCTTGCGCTGTCCCAGTGCGGTGAGCAGAATGTCATAGAGCGACTCCGAAGTGTCCGCCGGCAGCGGCATCTCGCGATAGTCGTCACGCGAGCGGTTGCGGGCATGGCGCAGGTACAGGGGCACATCGTCCGGGTCGGCATAGTCCTTGCGCTGCATTTCCTCGCCCGACTCATTGAACTTGCTCCCGTCGTCGGTCGCCGTCTGCTCATGGCTCTCGTCCTCACGCGCCTCCAGCGCGGGGTTCTCGATAAGCTCGCGCTGCACGGCATCGTCCAGCTCCGGGGCGGTAAGCTCAATCATACGCGCCAGGCGCATCTGCATCTGCACCTGCGCCATCCGCTGCCCAAGGGTCTGCTCAAGGCCAGACCGTGCCGTCTTTGCCGCCATATTACGCTCTTTTTTGCGCGAAGATACAACAAATTTGCCACGCGGCGCAAAAATATGCCCCGAAATTTTTCCGCGTCAGAAAAAAATTGTACTTTTGCACGTCATAAAACGTGTACCACACAAAACCATACACAGAAATGTCAGATAAGAAACATCACGAAGAAGGCAACGCCATAGACCACCTCGACGCGGACCTCAAAGGCGCGAGCGAGAAGATTGTCGCCAACAAGAAGCCCCTCGCAATAGTTCTGGGCATCATAGTGATAGCAGCACTCGCCGTTGCCGGATATTTCTATTTGCTCCGCAACCCGCAGAATGAGAAGGCCTTTGACGCTTACGGCAAGGTGGAGGTAAACAACCCAGCCGCCAGCGACACGATACTCGCCAACGAATACAAGAAGGTTGCCGACCAGTACGACGGCACTGACGCAGCGAACCTCGCAGCAGTCGAAGCCGCAGAACACTTCTACGAAATCGGCAAATACCAGGACGCGCTCAACTACCTCAACAAGTTCAGCACCAGCAACGAGGTTCTCAGCGCTACCACCACAATAATGAAAGGCGACTGCTACGTCAACCTCAAGAAATATGACGAGGCAATCAGCCAGTTCCAGAAAGCAGCCGCAGACGCTGCCGACAACGACCAGATAGTGCCGCTCGCGCTCATCAAATGCGCAACAGTATACGACGCGCAGAAGAAGTATGACAAGGCTCTCGAAATATACGAGCAGCTCTACCAGCGCAACCCGAACTACGCGTTCAACGGCATGACAATGGAGGCATACATCGAGCGCGAGAAAGCCCGCCTCGGCAAATAACCTCCTCAGGCACACCATCAATACCGAATAATAGACTCACAAAAATAATAAAACACTTTTTGCGTATTTATTAAAAAGGCGGCTGGCTCTCGAGCTGACCGCCTTTTTCTTTTACCGCCGTTCCTTGCAGTCCCACTGTAATGCATCGTTTCACCCCTGGGAAGGTGCACGGGAGCGAACACTGGCTCAACTCAACAATAGATATGTCAACACTGATGAAATACCTCACAGTATGGCTCTTCGGAGGTCTCGGCGCGATATGCCGCTACGGCATAGTCCGCCTGTTTGACGCTCACGGCTGGTCTACAGGCGCATTCGCCGCCATGCCCACGCTTGCAGCCAACCTCATCGCCTGTTTCGCGATAGGCATCATCGCCGGCTGGCTCAACTCCTCGCCATGGAGCGACGACACGCGCAACGCCTTCGCCCTCGCCTCGATGACCGGCTTCTGCGGCGGCTTCTCCACATTCTCCACCTTCACCCTCGACGCGGTGCGCTACTTCGAGCAGGGACGCTTCAACGCCTGGGTGGTGATAGGCATTGCCACGGTCGTCGGCTGCCTGCTGGCTTGCGCCGCCGGCTACTGGCTCGCCCTGCGCCTCCGCCCCTCACGCTGACATTGTCAGGAGCCTCGGGAGTTCTCCGAGTAGTCTGAGAACTCCGAGGTTTCAGAGGCAATAGTGTCACGCCTTGCCAAGACGGCGCAGGTATTCCAACTCGCCGAGGGCGAAATCGCGGTCTTCGGGTGATTTTTTCATCTTTTCGAGCAGCTCACGCGCCTTGTCCCACATTTCATACTCGATGTACAAGTATGCCAGACGGCGGAAAAGGTAATGACGGAACAGTTCGCCTTCGGGCGCGTCCTTCCATTTGCTATCATTCCAATGGCGTATGTGCTGCGAGACAATGCTCATGGCACGCGGGTCGTTGATGTTGACCAGCGCGTTGATATACTCCATGGCGTGGTGAACATCTGCGGAATATTCCTGTATCAGCCCAAGGTAGTAGGCGGCACGGTCAAACTGCTCCAATTCGTTGCAGCAGTAGCCGATGTTGTAGCAGGTCTCCACAAACGCCTCATGCAGCTGCGGGTTGTTATCCTTGACAACCGCAGTCTTGAGCCAGTCGTAGGCTTTCAGCAGGCTGAAAAGAGCGTCGGTAAAACGGTTCTGGGTAACGAGCCAACGTCCGTAGCCAAAATCGTAGGCAAGGTCTTTTGAACCTGTTATCCCTTCGAGGACCGCAGCCTCCTCTTTCGTGAGGTCTCTGTCGGCATCAATGGCTTTGTCGAGCGACCACTTCACACGGTCGTACTCCTTGAGGCGTTTCTCTGGCGGAACACGGTCGTATGCGAGGATGAAGCTGGTGGTGAACGGCGTGTTGCGAGAGCGCGAGGTGCGGAAGTCATCGGGGCTGCTGAAATTGGGTATCATCACCGACACACGCATATACACACTCTCGGTGGCGAATGGCCCGATGCCGCGCAAGAACATGACGATAGAATTGTCATAACGAAGTTTTGATTTGTCCTTTCGGTCGGCCAGCTGGCTGAAGAGCCTGTCAGTAGGACGGAAGGCGATGACGAGGACAGTGTTCATTCCTTGACGGGTTTGTACTTCGCCCTCTGGCGCGTATGTCAGTATCGTGTCAAACGGCTTGTATGCCAACACATCTGACGGGTTCACGACAGTCTCGGTTTTGCACTCCGTATCAAAGCCGCCTCGACTCACAATGGTCATAGTCCCGATGTCGGCAGGGTTTATGTTGAGGATTTCCTTGAGTATATACCCGAGGTTGACTTGGTCGTACTGCGAGGCGCGTTTCACTGACGGCTGCTGATGTCGGAACTTGGCCTCGTTCATCAGGAAAGTCTCTTTCAGCCAGTCCGAGGGATTTATTTGCTTCGAGCCAGACTGTTGGTCGTGTTCTTTGGAGAATAGTCGGTTGAATAAACTCATTTGCTTGGTGTTATTGTTTTTGGTGTTGTTTGGTGTCTGTTTGCCCTGCCGGCGAACCGGCAAGGGTTTGTCAGCGCGAATTTACATAAAATATCTCACCCGACATGGCATTTCAGCCCGAAAAACGACAAACTTTCGGGGAGCTGCTGCGTCAGGCGCGGGTGTGCCGCCATGGGAGCGGCAATGCCGCCCACGTTTTGACGGCAAAGGCGCGGAGAGCATCCCGGCGGAGGAACAGCGTCGCGGTGCCGTAGGCTATCGCACTGCCTATCAGACCGCCTACTATAACGTCGCCGGGGTAATGCACGCCGAGGTATATGCGCGTGTATGCGATGAGCGCAGCCCATACGAGTATCGCCGCCATGGCGTAGCCGCGCCAGCGCATGGTGCGTATCAGGTAGACAGCAAGCGCGAAGCTGTTTGCAGCGTGGCACGAGGGGAAGCCGTTGCGTCCGCCACGGTACTCGTTGACTATGTGTATCCAGCGGCTGAGCGGGTTGTCGAGGCACGCCGGGCGCAGCCGCCCTATCATAGGACGCAACAAGTTGTTGCACAGCTTGTCGGCAAGCAGTATGGTCAGCGCTATAAGCAACAGGCTGAACAATGCCTTGCGCCAGCCGAAGCGGCGCACTATCAGCACGAAGAGGAATATGTAGAACGGCACCCACGTGAACCGTCCGGAGAGGGTGTACATCAGCTGATCGAGGGAGG
>CAKUKR010000004.1 GCA_934663645.1 uncultured Muribaculaceae bacterium
ACTCTAATTGTATTCTCAATCTGCAAAATTAGCCATTATATCCCGATTACACAAACACTCATCCTCCTGCCTTGGAAGCCTTCACAAATCCACCATCCAAATGACAGTGGCTTAAGACAAAAATATATAAATACTCGGCGGCTGGAGCATGTATCTCGGCAAAAATGGTTATATTTGCGGCGTGACAGCCTGGTATGGCATGATTAGTGCCGCCGTGTCAATCGGGCGGCGACTTCTGCCTCCGCCGACTTAACTAATATGGATAACCGCATATTTGGGCAGGTATTGTAAACCTTTGGCGCGGATATTTGTCACAAGTATAACCAATACATTTGAGTTATGAAGAAATCAGTTTATCTCACGATGTTATTGCTCGCCGGAACAAGCCTGTTCTCAAGAGCAGACAATGACGTGTATGATGACGACATCTACTATAACCCGAAGAAAGACGTCAGCAATGTCCAGAAGGAAAGTGCTTATATCGAGAATTTCGGGGACATTGATGTCGATACGTACAACCGTCGCGGACAGTACTACACCACGCCTGTAGACACTATCGGCGAGGCTGTCGGCTCTGCCGAGGACTTCGTCTATACGCAGCAAATCCAGAAGTTCATCAACCCGACTATCGTAGTTGACAATTCTGATGTTCTCTATGATGTCCTCAACAACTCGTATGGCAACGTGACTATTGTCATAAACGACAACGGCCTGCCTGTTTTCAGCCCGTATGTCTACTCTTGGCCGTCTTACCGCACATACTATTCCTATTGGGGACCCACGTGGGGCTTTGGCTGGAATGTGTGGGATCCGTACTATTCATGGTACTGGGGACCCTCGTGGGGATATTATGACCCCTTCTGGTATGGCTACGGCTGGGGCTGGGGACACACCTGGGGCTGGGATCCCTACAGGCCCTACTGGCATCACAGCCACGACTATTACGCCAACCATTACCGCCCGGGCGGCAACCGTCATCCCAACTCTCCGCAAGACGGCTGGGCTTCAAACACTCGTCCCGGCGGAAACAGAGGCTATTCGGACAACGGCAGCTCTCGCGGCTACAACTTCAACAGTGGCGGGCACCGCGTGTCAAACGGCACTGCTACGAGCACATCCACATCGGGCAGCAACCGCTCCTCGACGATGCACCGCCAGAGCAACGGCGGCACGTACAGCGCGTCAGACTCCCACATAAGCGGCACGACTGTCCGCAACGGCGGCTCGTCTGGCAACAACCGCAGTTCCGCGACCATGCAGAACAACAGCAACCGTTCCGCTACAAACGCAACTGTGCAGGGCCGTACTACGACCAACAGCACATATAACCGTGGCAGTGGGACGACTAACCGAGGCAGCTACAACAGCGGCACGACAAACCGCAATTCAGGCAACTCGTATAACAACCACCGCAGCACCACCAATACGAACAGCAACCGCAGCAGCTACAACTCAAATAGCCGCAGCAGCTACAACAGCGGTCGCAGCAGCGGTTCGATGGGTCGCTCGTCAGGCGGATTCGGCGGCGGACGTTCATCTGGCGGTTCGCGTGGCGGTGGCGGCGGCCGTCACAGGTAACCAAGCAAACCATATATGTCCGGCATCCACACTACCGGGTGCCGGACATAATCATTCTGTACAGGGTGATATAAACAACTCAATACCTTACAGCTCAAAACTGAAATGTCATGACAAAACAAATACTTCTGGCAACCCTCGCACTCCTCCCCGCAACAGCGTTTGCACAGGGCGCATTCGACGCATACTCCATTAGCCAGCCGGACCTGAAGGGTACTGCCCGCTTCATGTCTATGGGCGGCGCATTCGGCGCGCTGGGCGGCGACCTCTCTACATTTTCCCAGAACCCCGCCGGCATCGGCGTCTATCGCCGCTCTGAAATCGGCATAACGGTTGACTTGGATTGCCAGTCCTCAAAAGCAGAATCTTTCGGCCTGACAAACACCACAACGCAGACGAAGTTCCTGCTCAACAATTTCGGCGGTGTCGCAACCTACCGGCTGAACTCGGAGACCTGCCCGAACATCAACTTCGGCTTCTCATACAACAAGGCCGCGTCATTCAACCGCCATTTCGGCGGACGAGTGCCCACTCTCTTCAACTCCCTCTCAAACTACATTGCCGGCGTGACCAACCAAGAGGGAGCGACTGTCGGCGATTTGGAGACTACAGACAACTATGACCCCTACAACCCCAACGACGGCGGATATGTGCCGCAATGGGCATCAATACTCGGATATGACAGCTACCTCATCACTCCGCAGGGCGACAAAGACTCACCTGCATGGGTAGGCCAGTGGGGAAGCGGCTCTTCCGGCGTCGGCAATTTCGAGATGTTTGAGAAGGGCGGCATCGACGAATACAACATCACGCTCGGCGGCAACATCTCAAATGTCGTGTTCTGGGGCATGGATTTCGGAATAACAGACCTCAACTACCGCATCGAGACAGTTTGGGGAGAGCAGCTGCAAAACGCATACGTAGACAACCAGGGCGGAGTAGCTGCCAACTGGGATTTGTACAACAACTACCGTATGCGCGGCACAGGCTTCACATACCGCCTCGGCCTTATAGTAAAGCCTGTTCAGGAACTTCGCCTCGGCTTTGCCATACACACCCCGACATGGTACAGCATAGATGAGGATTATTATGGCAATGTGAATTACAACTATACCGGCGAGAACATGCCACGCCCGGGCTATGCCACCACCAACAACGGCTACACAGCCACCAATTCCTACAACTTCCGCTCGCCGTGGAAATTCCTTGCCAGCATCGCCGGTATCATAGGAGAGCGCATGATACTTTCCGCAGACTATGAGTGGACCTCATACTCGACCATGAAGTTCTCGGAGGACACCCGTGAATACTATTATGACGAAGACCCGTGGTATTGGGAAAACGGTATGGCAAAACAGACCCGCTCCTCAATAGACTACAACAGCCCCTACGGGTATACCAACTACGACATAGGCAACTATTTCACGAAGACATCGACATTGCGCCTCGGCGCGGAATTCCGCGTCACTCCACAGCTCAGCCTGCGTGCCGGCTACAGCTATGTGTCGTCTCCTGTCAAGAGCCGTGTGGCTGACAACATGGAAACGGTCTACACCACCGGCACACGTCCGCAATACGTGGTTGACAAATCCACAAACTATGTCACATGCGGTCTGGGCTACCGTTACCAGAAGTTCTATATAGACGCGGCATACGTCTGGAAGCACCGCACAAGCGACTACCACGCCTACACTCCAGACCCGGCCAATCCGGGCATTCCGAGTCCGCAAGCTACCATCACCGACAGCAACAGCCAGATTGTCCTGTCGATGGGCTTCAAGTTCTGACAATTAATTACAGTCAATATATTAGCGGGAGATGCCAGACGGCATCCCCCGCTTCTGTTTCAGTCACGGTGAAAATCAGAGAGGTATGTCGATTTTCGTGGCGAGGGTTGTGGCTGTGCGGAAAATTTCGTAAATTCGCAGTCCAAATCAACTGAAGTAATATGGAAATACAAGGCAAAATAATAATGGACCTGCCACTGTTGGAGGGCGTTTCCAAGGCAGGCAACCCGTGGAAGAAGAAAGAGTGGGTGCTCGAAACTACCAATGTGGCATACCCGCGCAAGGTGAAATTTGACGTTTTCGGCGACCGTGTAGACAATTTCAAGGTGCAGGTTGGACGTGAGTACATTATAAAATGTGACGTAGAGAGCCGTGAGTTCAACGGCCGTTGGTACACCGATGTGCATGGTATAAGCTATACAGAAGTTGGCTCTGCACCAGCTGCCGCTGCTGCCGCCGGCTTCCCGGCACAGCAGGCTCCCGCAGGAGGGGCACCAGACTTCGCTGCGGCCGACGACTCTGACGACCTTCCTTTCTGATATTCCGGTTAGAAATCGAATGACATATATGCACGGCAGGAGATGCCTGGCGCAGCCCGCCGCTTCTCCCGCCCTGTGTTTTGTATTCGGTAATGCTTGCCAATAACGACTTAGCTCCCTACAGAATGACTGAACAAATCGGTTTCCTGTTTGACCTTGACGGCGTTCTTATAGACAGTGAAACGGAATACAGCCGCATCTGGCATCATATCAATGAGGTGTTTCCTACCGGGCAACCGGATTTGGAGCATGTCATAAAAGGGTGTACCCTCAAGAACATCCTCGACACGCATTTCCAGCTGCATGACCGCGAGAAGGTGTCACGTATGCTATACGACCTTGCAGAAGATATGGAGTTCAGGTATATCCCCGGCGCGGAGGAACTGATTGACACGCTGTGCGACAGAGGGTTGCCAACGGCTCTTGTGACAAGCAGCGACAGCATCAAGATGGAGAAGCTGTATGCGCAGCTGCCGAAATTCCGTGACTGCTTTGACGCGACTGTCATTGCCAATATGGTGACACACTCCAAACCCCACCCGCAGGGTTATCTGATGGCAGCTGAGATGACAGGTGTCCCTGCACGGCGGTGTGCAGTCTTCGAGGACTCACTGCAGGGTGTGCGAGCCGGCAAGGCTGCCGGCGCTTTCGTCGTGGGCATTTCTGCGACCCTCGGCAGGGAGAAGATTGAGCCGGAGGCAGACATGACAGTCGCTTCGGTGGCTGAAATAGATCTGAACAGATTGGTTAAAATATTGCAAGAGCGATAAAGTATGAGCAATATACCGCTTGCCGAGCGTATGCGGCCACGGTCGCTAGACGACTATATAGGACAGGCACACCTTGTCGGGCCAGACGGCATAATCCGGCGCATGATAGAGACCGGCAATGTGAACTCGTTCATCTTGTGGGGACCTCCCGGCGTAGGCAAGACCACCTTGGCCCGCATCATCGCCAATAAGGTCGAAGCTCAGTTCTACACCCTAAGCGCAGTCACTTCGGGGGTTAAGGAAGTGCGCGAGGTGCTGTCCAAGTGCGAAGCCGCCGTCAGCGGTCTCTTTGCCAAGGCGCGTCCGATACTGTTCATCGACGAAATCCACCGTTTCAACAAGTCGCAGCAAGACTCGCTGCTCGGCGCAGTAGAGAGAGGAATAGTGACACTCATAGGTGCGACGACCGAAAACCCCTCATTTGAAGTAATCCGCCCGTTGCTGTCGCGAGCCCAGGTATATACATTGAAGCCGCTCGAGGCGGAAGACTTGCGTAAGCTCCTTGCAAATGCGCTGAGCAAAGACGACGTGCTGTCGAAACGCGAAGTCAAGGTGGTATCAGACAAGGCGTTGCTGCGATATGCCGGCGGTGATGCACGCAAGTTGCTCAATATCATTGACATTCTCGAGCAGTCCACGCCACAGGGCGAGCCGGTCGTCATTGACGATGACAACGTAGTCTCGCGCTTGCAGGAAAACCCGGCGGCATACGACCGCAACGGCGAGATGCACTATGACGTGATTTCGGCGTTCATCAAGTCTGTACGGGGGAGCGACCCTGACGCGGCTGTATATTGGCTGGCGCGTATGGTTGAAGGTGGCGAAGACCCGTTGTTCATAGCACGCCGCCTGATAATACTGGCAGCAGAGGACATCGGCCTTGCCAACCCTAACGCGCTGCTGCTCGCCAACGCCACATTTGACGCTGTACACAAAATCGGCTGGCCTGAGGGGCGCATACCCTTGTCGGAATGTACCGTTTACCTCGCGACCTCGCCCAAAAGCAATTCAGCATACATGGCAATAAACAACGCGCAGATTGCCGTGCGCGAGACCGGCAACCTCCCCGTGCCGCTTCATCTGCGCAATGCCCCTACCAAGCTGATGAAAGACCTCGGCTACCATGACGGCTACAAGTATGCCCATGACTATACCGGCAATTGGGTGGAACAACAGTATTTACCTGACGGCATCACCGAGCAACGGTTCTACACGCCTGGCGACAATGCCTCCGAGCGCAAGATTGCATCTGCAATGCACAAGTAATAAAGCGTCTACTATTCTTCAGGCTTGCAGCAGTTGAGGCCGGTCGTCTGCTCGATGAAATAGCGTGGACGGCGTTTCACCTCCTTGTATATCTTGCCGACGTACTCGCCAATGATGCCGCATGCCAGCAGTATTGCTCCGCCTATGAACCAGAACGACACAAGCAGGGAAGTCCACCCGGGAATGGTGTTCCCGGCAATGTATGAGTACAGTCCGTATGCTATCACCACCACTGATATGAAGATGAAGAACAGCCCAAGATATGTGATGTAGCGCAGCGGGCGTACAGAGAATGACGTTATGCCGTCAATGGCAAATCCCAACATCTTCTTGAACGGATATTTCGACTCGCCGGCGAAACGCTCCTTGCGGTCGTAGTATACCATAGCCGAAGGATAGCCCAGCGACCGCACCATGCCGCGCAAGAACAGGTTGCGCTCCGGGAACGACACAAGAGCTTGCATCACGCGGCGGCTCATCAGCCTGAAATCAGCATGGTTGTAGACTATGTCGCCGCCAAGTCCGTTCATCAGCCGGTAGAACGACTGCGCGGTGTGCCGCTTGAACATGGTGTCAGTCTTGCGTTCGCGACGCACGCCATACACTATGTCTATCCCCTTGTTGAAAAAGTCCACCATTTCATATATGGCCTCGACATCGTCCTGCAAGTCTGCATCTATCGACACTGCCGCGTCAACATTGACTGCAGCCCATTCCAACCCAGCCCACAGAGCCTGCTGATGTCCGGCGTTGTGTGCCAGCTTCAAGCCTGCGACATCCTGTCTTTCAGCCGAGTAGGCCTCTATCAATTCCCAAGTGCGGTCACGGCTGCCGTCGTCCACGTATAGCACCAATCCGTCATCGATGCTGCCTTGTGACTTGAGATTGGCAAGGACACGGGTCAGCTGTTCCGTCGTTTCCGACAGGACTTCCTCCTCGTTGTAACACGGCACTATGATTGCTAATTTCATGCTGGTCGATTTGGGGTTAGACTTTTTGTTGATGCAAAATTAATCGAAAAACCGCTGATAGTCAAATATACGGCGATGATAGTGGCAGCGGCAATGGTTTTACCATGAATGGCAGACACTTCGGGGAGGGCATTTGTCAATGTCCTCGCGCAGCGATGGCATTTAACAATCTTGCTTACATTGTACGTATTCTGGTGATGCCAGACAGTTAAAATGCGGTCGCAATAGACAGCTCCTCCGCATCAGGCATAACTTTTGCTTGCGGCGGTCACTGAAAAAATAGAATCATTAACCGCCCCTTGGCCGGCAGGGATATTTTCCAGCCAGCCACGGCGACTAAACAAACATAACTATCATGGCAACCGGCAAAATAGGTGTTTCAACCGAAAATATTTTTCCAGTAATCAAGAAGTTTCTCTACAGCGACCACGAGATCTTCCTTCGTGAGCTCGTATCCAACGCTATCGACGCTACACGCAAACTGCAGACACTCGCCTCATGCGGCGAGTACACGGGGGACCTCGGCGAGATGCACGTCACTGTGACAGCAGACAAGGACAAGGGTACCCTTACCGTCTCTGACCATGGCATAGGCATGGACGCTGAAGACATCGACAAATACATAAACCAAATAGCATTCTCCGGCGCAGAAGAATTCCTCAACAAGTACAAGGACACCGCCAATACCATCATCGGTCATTTCGGACTGGGCTTCTACTCGGCATTCATGGTCTCTAAGAAGGTCGAAATCCGCTCGCTCTCGTACAAAGAGGGCGCAAAGGCCGTAAAATGGGTATGCGACGGCTCGCCCGAGTTCGAAATGTCTGAAACAGAAAAGGGGGAACGCGGCACAGATGTCATTCTATATATAGATGACGAGGACAAAGAGTTTCTCGAGCAGAAGCGGATCGACGAGCTGCTGCGTAAGTATTGCCGATTCCTGCCTGTACCAGTGGTGAGCGGCAAGGAGCAGGAGTGGAAGGACGGCAAGTATGTCGATACCGACCGCGACCATGTCATCAACGCCACAGAGCCGCTGTGGACCAAGAAGCCGACCGACCTGAAGGACGAGGACTATGTCAAGTTCTATCATGAGCTCGTGCCGGGCTTTGAAGAGCCGATGTTCTGGATACACCTCAATGTGGACTACCCGTTCACGCTGACCGGCATACTGTATTTCCCGAAAATCAAGAGCAACATCGACATACAGCGCAACCGCATACAGCTGTACTGCAACCAGGTGTTCGTCACAGACCAGGTGGAAGGCGTAGTACCGGAGTTCATGACGCTCATGCAGGGCGTGATTGACTCTCCCGACATCCCGCTCAACGTGAGCCGCAGCTACCTGCAAGCCGACCGTCAGGTCAAGAAGATTTCTTCATACATATCGAAGAAGGTGGCTGAGAAACTGACCAAGATGTTCCAAGACGACCGCAAGTCATTTGAGGGAAAATGGGACGACATCAAGGTGTTCATCGAGTATGGCATGCTGACCGACGAGAAGTTCAAGGAGGCTGCCAAGAAATTCTTCCTCCTCAAGGACACTGACGACAAGTACTACACCCTCGAGGAATACAAGACACTCATCGAGGCCGAACAGACCGACAAGGATGGAAACATAGTGGCTCTGTACACAACAGACAAAACCGCGCAGTTCCCCTATATCCAGACTGCCAACGGCAAGGGGTACAATGTGCTGAACATGAACGGCGACCTCGACAACCACATTATCGGGCTGCTCGAGAACTCGGACGAGAAACGCCGCTATGTGCGGGTGGATGCAGACATCATCGAGCGTCTTATCGTGAAGTCAGACGAGCCTAAGAATGACCTGTCGCAAGACGACACAGAGATCCTGTCAGCCCTGTTCCGCTCGCAGCTCCCCAAGAGCGACAAGACGCGGTTCATCGTTGAACTGCAGCAGCTGTCAGCCGACGGCATGCCTGCGACTATAACACAGGACGAGTATATGCGCCGCATGAAGGCTATGGCGGCTATGCAGCCCGGCGGAGGGTTCTACGGCAGCATGCCTGACAGCTATTCGCTTGTTGTCAACACGGCACAAGCCAGTGTGCGCAAGGTCGCAGACGAGGCTCTCGCTGCCTTGAAGAAGGAAGTGGGCCCGATGCGGGAGGAGATTGCCAAAGTCAACGCTGAAATCGAGAAGGCCCGCAAGGACGCAGAAGAAAAGAAGGAGTCTGCGCCTGATGTTTCCGCACAGGAAAAAGCTGTCGCAGAAATGCGCGAGCGTGAGGAGAAGACAATCGCAGAATACGCCTCAAAGCAGCCCCTGTTGCGCCAAATCATCGATTTGGCACTGCTGCAAAGCAACCTCCTCAAGGGTGAAGAACTGACAGCGTTTATACGCCGTAGCGTCAGTCTGCTCTAAAATACCTGACCATTGGTCAGCCATACAACCCCGGCACTGCAATGTGTCGGGGTTTCCTTTTTCATAATGTCATCTGGAAGAGCCAAGCGAACAGGGTTATTATTTCAAAAATATGTTGTTTAACATATTTCTCAAACCACTCCATGTCGAAAAAAATCGCTAATTTGCAACCGTTTTTGCGAGGGGTGTCCTCGTGAAGACCACACAATCCGAAAATCAACAAATAATCTTATACGTCATGAAGACTTACAAGACAAACGAGATCAAGAACATAGCACTGCTGGGGTCCAAAGGCTCCGGGAAAACCACACTCGCTGAGTCAATGCTCTTCGAGTGTGGACAAATCAAGCGCAGAGGGACAATCGAAGCCGGCAACACCGTTTCCGACTATTTCCCAGTTGAAAAGGAGTATGGCTACTCCGTATTCTCCACTGTACTGAATGTGGAGTTCGGCAACAAGAAACTCAACGTAATAGACTGCCCTGGAGCGGACGACTTCGTGGGCAATGCATATACAGCACTCGGCGTATGCGATACTGGTGTCATCGTAATTGACAGCGAATATGGCGTGGAAGTCGGCACACAGAACACATTCCGTGTAGCTACCAACCTGAAGAAGCCGGTAATCTTCGCCCTCAACCAGATCGACGGCGAGAAGGCTGACTATGACAACGTGATGCAGCAAATGCGCGAAATCTTCGGCCCGAAAATCGTTGCAATACAGTATCCGCTGGAGTCCGGTCCTGGCTTCCACTCTATGATCGACGTGCTGCTGATGAAAAAATATGAGTGGGGCCCCGACGGCGGCGTACCAACCATCAGCGAAATTCCGGAAGACCAGAAGGAAAAGGCCGCTGAACTGCACAACGCACTCGTTGAGGCTGCCGCAGAGAACGACGAGACCCTCATGGACAAGTATTTCGAGCAGGGCAGCCTGACAGAAGACGAGATGCGCGAGGGCATACGCAAAGGCCTTGTAGACCACTCCATCCTCCCCGTATTCGTGGTCAGCGCTCTCAAGGACATGGGTGTGCGCCGCATGATGGAGTTTCTCGGCAACGTTTGCCCCGGCGTGGCAGACGTTCCCGCTCCCGAGACCATTGACGGCGTTGAGGTTGCCCCAGATTCTAACGGCCCGCTGTCACTCTTCTTCTTCAAGACATCTGTTGAGCCGCACATCGGCGAGGTTTCATATTTCAAGGTGATGAGCGGCACGCTCAAGGCCGGCGCAGACCTCGACAATGTATCACGCAGCAGCAAGGAGCGCCTTGCGCAGATATTCACCGTCAGCGGACAGCTCCGCAACGCAGTCGAGGAACTGTCGGCGGGCGACATCGGCGCAGCTGTCAAGCTGAAGGACGTGCGCACAGGCAACACGCTCAACGAAAAGGGGTGTGAGTACGCCTTTGACTTCATTCAGTATCCTGCGCCCAAGTATTCCCGAGCTATCAAGCCAGCCAACGAGAGCGACGCTGAGAAACTTGCAGGCATACTGACACGTATGCACGAGGAAGACCCAACATGGCTCGTTGAGCAGTCCAAGGAGCTGAAACAGACTATCGTCAAGGGACAGGGCGAGTTCCACCTGCGCACACTGAAATGGCGTATCGAGAACAACGAGAAGCTTCAAGTGGAATACATGGAGCCGCGCATCCCATACCGCGAGACCATCACCAAGGCTGCACGTGCTGACTATCGCCACAAGAAGCAGTCCGGAGGTTCCGGCCAGTTCGGCGAGGTGCACCTCATCATCGAGCCGTATACAGAGGGTATGCCCGAACCAGACACTTACAAGTTCGGCAACCAGGAGTTCAAGCTCAATGTTCGAGACAAGCAGGAGATACCTCTGGAATGGGGCGGCAAGCTCGTAGTCTACAACTGCATCGTGGGCGGCGCAATCGACGCTCGCTTCATCCCTGCTATCGTCAAGGGTCTCATGGACCGCATGGAGCAAGGGCCGCTGACAGGCTCGTATGCCCGCGACGTGCGTGTGATGATATACGATGGCAAGATGCACCCGGTTGACTCGAATGAAATCTCATTCCGCCTCGCCGGCCGAAACGCATTCTCCGAAGCGTTCCGCAACGCCAATCCGAAAATCCTCGAACCTGTATACGACGTTGAGGTGCTGACACCCGGCGACACCATGGGCGACGTGATGAGCGACCTGCAGGGACGCCGCGCCATAATCATGGGCATGTCGTCAGAGAACGGCATGGAGAAACTTTCCGCCAAAGTGCCACTCAAGGAGATGTCTTCATACTCGACCTCTCTGAGTTCAATCACTGGCGGACGCAGCTCGTTCACAATGAAGTTCTCCAACTATGAGCTCGTTCCAGGCGATGTACAGGAGAAACTGCTGAAAGAGTATGCTGAAACCCATCAGGACGATTGATGAGATAACAATTCCCGACAATAGGTGATACTTATAGCGGCTGCGTCGTAACTGTTTGCGACACAGCCGCTTTTTTTGGTGTTCATATATGGCTGTATGGTAAGATCAGGCGCGTTCTATGAATGTGATTTCATATTCCGGACTTGGGTGATAATCGGTTTTTTATTAACTTTGCATCGGTTTAGGTGACAGCCACAAGCGGCTTCAGCGGTGCATACCGCTTTGCCAGTGGTTGTATTTCCCTCATTTCTACAGGTTTACGTGAGGGTTAGACTCAAATATATGGATGGTAAAAAGATTAAGGACTTGCCCGGCGGCAAGAGCTTGTTGTTTGAAGTCAGCTGGGAAGTATGCAATAAGGTAGGCGGGATATATACGGTACTCTCTACCAAGGCGAAAGTACTTGCGGAAACCTGCGGAAGCCGATTGGTTTTCATAGGGCCTGACGTATGGCACAACGGTCACGAGTCACCCGTATTTCTACCTGACAACTCCTTGCTTGCTGACGCAGCGGCGAGCGTTGCCCTGCCTTACGGCATATCGTTCCGTGTAGGCAGGTGGAATATCCCGGGACAGCCTGTCGCCGTCCTCGTTTCTTTTGACGGCGTATATCCTCATCTCAATGAAATATTCGGCATGATGTGGCGACGCTTCGGCGTGGACTCGCTGCATGAATACGGCGACTACCGCGAGGGCTGCGCTTTCGCGGTTGCGTCAGCAATCGTCATTGACGGCATAGCGCGTCATCTCGGCTGTCAGCCGCATGACATAACAGCATTGTTCAATGAGTGGACTTCGGCAATGGGGTTGCTGTACCTGCAGACTCTCTGTCCTGAAGCTGCGACCGTTTTCACTACGCACGCCACCAGCATCGGCAGGAGCATCTGCGGCAACGGCAAGCCGCTGTATGACTATTTCACCGGCTACAACGGCGACCAGATGGCAGCCGAACTGAATATGCAGTCCAAGCACTCGCTCGAAAAGGCAGCAGCCCACGCTGCCGACTGTTTCACCACAGTGAGCGATGTGACTGCCCGCGAGTGCCGCCAGCTGCTTGACATTGACCCGCAAGTGGTGACACCCAACGGGTTTGAGCCGAAATTCATACCGGCGAAAAGCAAGTACGCAGCCCTACGCTGCAATTCGCGGAAGCGCATACTGGAAACAGCCTCGGCATTGACCGGCAAGGCATGGGACGATGACACATTCATTGTAGCGACATCCGGCAGAAACGAATACCGCAACAAGGGCATAGACCTGTACATAGATGCGTGCCTTCGCGCCAGAAGCAATATGACCGGCAGCTCCCGCGACATACTGGCTCTGATTCTCGTCCCTGCATGGGTGAAATGCCCCTCCCCTTCTCTCATGGAGGTACTTGCTGGAGATGCCACGGCACCGGCGACACCAGACTACATGACGCACCTGCTCAACAACCAGGACTGTGACGCGATAGCGAGCCGTCTGCGCGACTGTGCCGGCAATGCTCCGCAATCACGCTTCGCAATCATAGATATCCCGTGCTATCTCGATGGCCATGACGGAGTGCTTGACATACCGTATTATGACCTCCTCCCGGCACTCGACATGACAGTGTTTGCCTCATACTATGAGCCGTGGGGGTACACCCCGCTGGAAAGCATCGCTTTCGGCGTGCCCACGGTATCAACTGACAAGGCCGGGTTCGGCGAATGGATGCTCTCCTATTCCGGCAACGGTTTCGCCGAGTCTGGAGCTCACATCATCAGCCGCACGGACTCAAACTACGATGAAGCTGCTGCCGCTATTGCAGCTGACATCAACAGCCTTGCAGCATCACCAGCCGAGATCCTGGCACAATACCGTGACCGCGCAGCGCAGGTTTCGTCTGCCGCCGACTGGTCACATTTCATCACACATTACAGCGAGGCATTCCGTGTCGCCCAACGCCGCCGCGATGAGCGCAACGCCAATGCTTCCAGCAACAACCAATGACATTTCACGAATAGATATAGAGTATATGAAACTTCAAGTAAGCAACAGCAACCAGCCGACATGGCGCAACGTCACAGTGCTGGCACAGCTTCCTACGCAGCTCAAGGCTCTTGAGGAACTGTCGAAAAACCTGTGGTGGGTATGGAACAGCGAGGGCAAGTCCCTGTTCCGCGACCTCGACCATGACACCTGGCGCAAGGTCGGGGAAAACCCGGTGCTTCTGCTGCAGAACATCAGCTACGAACGCTATCAGGAAATCCTCGCCGACCCGGCTATGATGAAACGCATCAACGATGTGTACGCTTCGATGCAGGAATACCTGAGCCAGCCTATGCGCTCCGACATTCCCTCGGTGGCGTATTTCTCCATGGAATACGGTCTGTGCAACTGTCTGAAAATATATTCCGGCGGCCTCGGCGTCCTTGCCGGCGACTATATAAAACAAGCGTCTGACAGCCGCGTCAACATGACGGCAGTCGGATTCCTGTACCGCTACGGCTATTTCAAGCAAGACCTCTCTATGGACGGCCAGCAGGTGGCTACATACGAGGCACAGAACTTCGACCAGCTTCCCATTGAGGCCGTGCTGAGCAACGACGGACAGCCGCTGGTGCTGGAAGTGCCGTTCCCCGGACGAATAGTCTATGCTCATGTATGGCGCGTAAATGTCGGGCGAATGAAGTTGTACCTGCTCGACACGGACTTTGACATGAACTCAGAGTTTGACCGCAGCATAACACACCAGCTTTACGGCGGTGACTGGGAGAACCGTCTCAAGCAGGAATACCTGCTCGGCATCGGCGGCATATACATGCTAGACAAACTCGGCATCAAAACCGACATCTACCATGCCAACGAGGGACACGCCTCACTGCTCAACCTCCAGCGGCTCGTTGACTTCGTCCAGAAAGACGGCCTCCCATTCAACGTGGCTCTTGAAGCTGTCCGCGCATCGTCGCTCTACACCGTGCACACTCCCGTACCCGCCGGCCACGACTATTTCGAGGAGCCGTTGTTTGGCAAGTACCTCGGTGAATACCCGGCTAAACTCGGCATTTCATGGACTGATCTCATGAACATGGGACGCGAGAACCCTGACACCAACGAGAAGTTCTCCATGAGCGTGTTCGCGCTCAACACTTGCCAGGAGTCGAATGGCGTAAGCTGGCTCCACGGCGAGGTTTCCAAGCGTATGTTTGCCGGCGTATGGAAGGGCTACGCCCCCGAAGAGTCGCATGTCGGCTATGTCACCAACGGCGTGCACATGCCCACATGGGCGGCTTCAGAGTGGAAGTCGTTCTACGCAGAGCGTCTCGGCAAGCAGGTTTTCGACAACCAGAGCGACCCCGATGCCTGGAAGAGCATTTTCGATGTGCCTGACGCTGACATCTGGGAAATGCGCATGACCCTGAAAAACAAGTTCATCAACTTCGTCAAGCAAGACTTCACAGAGAAGTGGATCAAGAATCAGGGCAACCCGTCGGCTGTGATGAAAATCGTCAGCAAGTTCGACCCCAACACCCTCATCATCGGCTTCGCCCGCCGATTTGCCACATACAAGCGTGCGCACCTCCTATTCACTGACCTCGACCGCCTCTCCAAGATAGTGAACAACGAGAAGTTCCCCGTGCAGTTCGTGTTCTCCGGCAAGGCTCACCCTGCCGACGGTGCCGGACAGGGGCTCATCAAACGCATTGTCGAAATCAGCAAGATGCCGCAGTTTGAGGGCAAGATCATATTCCTTGAAGACTACAACATGATCGTGGCCAAACGCCTCGTCACTGGTGTCGATATATGGCTCAACACACCTACCCGCCCCCTCGAGGCGTCAGGCACTTCCGGCGAGAAGGCGGAAATGAACGGTGTACTCAACTTCTCCGTCCTCGACGGCTGGTGGTATGAGGGCTACCGCTTTGACGAGAAGGCCGGCTGGGCACTCACTGCCACACGCACATTCACCGACCAGTCACAGCAGGACCGCCTCGACGCGGCTACCATATACTCGATGCTCGAGAACGAGATCGTGCCGCTCTACTATGCCAAGAACTCGATGGGCTACTCCCCCGAATGGGTGCAGTACATCAAACGCTCGATTGGCCACATAGCCCCGCATTTCACCATGAAACGCCAGCTCGACGACTACATCGACCGCTTCTACCGCCCCGAAGCTGAACGCTCACGCAAGCTGCAGGCGAACAACTTTGCCGAAGCTCGCGAAATCGTAGCTTGGAAAGAGGAGGTTGCATCTCGCTGGGACCAGATACAAGTCATCTCATCATCAATCGGCGACGGCGCAAACGGCAGTATGCGCACCGGCTCGCGCCTCGTGGCAAAATGCGCTATCGACACCAAAGGCCTTGCCGACAGCCTCGGCGTGGAGCTGGTAGTATACCGCGAACACGACGGCGAGTCAACGTTTGACAAGACCATTCAGCTCGACACTGTCAAGACTGAAAACGGGATAACATACTACGAACTCGACACCGACTTCACCGATGCCGGCATATTCAACTTCGCGTTCCGCATGTATCCCAAGAACGTGAAACTGCCCCACCGACAGGACTTCGCATACCTGCGCTGGTTCTGACGCAGCAGCAAGCAATCCCATAAATACATGGTGCGCCATTCCTCGTGGCGCACCATGCGTATTATGAGAATTGTTTATTGAGCTGGATGTTGCGGTATTTCATCACGAGTCAGACGGAATGTGATAGGGAGTGAAAAATAGGAGCGTACAGGAGTGCCGTTATTTAGTCCGGGTTCCCATTTAGGCATTAACTTGATAACACGCACTGCTTCTTGGTCAAGTTCCTCGCTAACACCTTTGGCTATACAAACCTGCTCTATCGTACCGTCTCTGTTAACGACAAAACGGACAACCACGCGACCCTGAATGTCATGAATTTGCGCCTGTTCGGGATAGCGTAAATTCCTCTGCAGGAATGAGTACAAGGCAACATCGCCCCCAGGAAAAGATGCACGAGTTTCGACTATCGAGAAAATTTTAAGTAACTCTCTTTTCTTACTCATATAGTCATCGCCGCTATTTGAGTTTTCGCATTTATTGTTCTTGTCTCCAACGTAGTCTCCGACCTTATCCGCGTCAACAATTGCGATTTGCATTATACCTATACCATCCGGATAGATAGTACATGAAAGCTCACCGTGTTCGACATGCATACAATAGTCTGAATGGTCATCCTCATTGACACAAAATTCGATAGTAATCTCATCATAACTGCGAACTGGTTTGTCATAAAGGATCGCTGGATTCCATTTTGGCATCATCTTGACAGCTCGCATCGCTTCTGCAACAAGCTCATTGTCAATATAGTCACTTGCTGTCACCTCCGAAATTGAGCCATCCTTTTCGATAACAAAACGAACACGGGTGCTTCCCCCAGTTCCATTCTTAAGAGCACTTTCTGGATAATGAAGATTTACCGTTACGGCTTCGAACACATCTCGAAAGTCTTCACCGAATGACGCACACTTATCCACTGCAATTGGTGAATAAATAACTTCTTCTTCTGGAATTTGCTCAGTTTGAAAAGTTTGGGAGTGGAGCGCGAGAGGGAATGCCAGCAACAGCACTGCAAACACTCTGCAAATCATTGATCTACTTGTTAGTTTCATTGGTATGGATTTGGTTTGAATTGTTGTTGGGTTGCGTTATTCGTTGTCTAATCTCACCTGCTCGTCATACGGCTGCGCTGGGTTGGAGCCATACTCATTTATGCCTTCCTCGCCAGCATCCTTCAACAGGTATATCAAGCCAGCGCAGACAAGTACGAGCGTGAAGATGTTCAGATAGAACAGCAACACAAGCGGCGCGAGGGAATACCATGGAGAAACACGGGTGTCATGGGTACGCTTCACCCCGGCTGCGACAGCAAGATATGCCGATGGGATCATGCATGCGAAAGCATATATGTACAGCTGTGTTTCACTCATATAGGGAATTCTTTCAGCCAAGTAAGACATGGCGACAACATTGGCGATTAGTAAATAGAGTACTATGGCTATGACGAGAGTTATAGCATACTCCAAACGTCCGATGCGCCCGGTAAAACTGTACCAGTGGGAGAACATCCGCGAGTTGTCAATCGGTTTGACGTATAATGTACACACAGCGCGTCCGAATTGTAGTCTAAACACCCGCAGGTGTCGCGGTTCAGTCGGCAGCGGTTGCATTGCTCTAAATTGCTCATGCGATTAGTTGTTTTGGTTATTGTCTCGCAAAGTTAGTCATTTTGTCCTGATTACGCAAACCTGCGAAGGATAAAAGAAAAAAGGAGGGGAAGCCGGGATGGCTTCCCCTCCTTCTGTTTGTGCGTGTTGCTTATGTGGTTATTTCACTTCTTCAAAGTCTACGTCGGAGATGTTCTGGTCGTCGTTCCCGCCGGCTGTGTTGGCACCAGGATTTGTATGCGGAGCGTCAGATGCCTGCTGAGCATTGTAGATGTCCTGCGCTGCTGCCTGGAATGCGTCCTGAACAGCCTTGACTGCGTTGTCAATCTCGTCTACCTGCTGGTTCTTGTGAACCTCTTTCAGGTGGTTGAGGGCGTTCTCGATTGCAGGCTTCTTGTCAGCCGGAATCTTGTCGCCGAGTTCCTTCAGCTGCTTCTCGGTCTGGAAGATTACGGAGTCTGCATGGTTGAGCTTGTCAACACGCTCCTTGACCTTGCGGTCAGCGTCCTCGTTGGCCTTTGCCTCGGCACGCATACGCTCAATCTCACTGTCGCTCAGACCGCTCGAAGCCTCGATGCGGATAGACTGCTCCTTGCCGGTAGCCTTGTCCTTGGCAGACACATTGAGGATGCCGTTTGCATCGACCTCGAAGGTCACCTCAATCTGCGGCACGCCACGCGGTGCGGGAGCGATGCCTGACAGGTTGAACTCGCCGAGCAGCTTGTCGTCGGCTGCCATAGGACGCTCGCCCTGCAATACGCGGATCTGCACTTCGGGCTGGTTGTCTGCCGCGGTGGAGAATACCTCGCTCTTGCGGATAGGAATTGTCGAGTTGGCTTCGATCAGTTTCGTCATCACGCCACCGAGGGTCTCGATGCCGATAGACAGAGGCACAACGTCGAGCAGAAGCACGTCCTTGACATCGCCGCTGAGGACACCGCCCTGAATAGCTGCGCCGATAGCGACAACCTCGTCGGGGTTGACACCCTTGTTAGGCTCTTTGCCGAAAATCTCCTTGACCTTCTGCTGTATAGCGGGGATACGGGTAGAACCGCCCACGAGGACAACCTCGTCGATGTCGCTCGAGGAGAGGCCTGCATCCTGCAAAGCCTTGACACACGGAGCCTTTACTGCATCAATCAGACGCTCAGACAGCTGCTCGAACTTTGCGCGGGTCAGAGTCTTTACCAAGTGCTTCGGGCCGGCAGCCGTTGCCGTAATGTACGGCAGGTTGATTTCGGTCGAAGTAGAGCTTGACAACTCGATTTTAGCCTTCTCTGCGGCATCTTTCAGACGCTGCATTGCCATCGGGTCCTGACGCAGGTCAACACCCTCGTCGTTGCGGAACTCGTCAGCGAGCCAGTCGATGATGACATGGTCGAAGTCATCGCCGCCAAGGTGAGTATCGCCGTTGGTCGATTTAACCTCAAACACGCCGTCACCGAGTTCGAGGATAGAAATATCGAATGTACCGCCGCCGAGGTCGAAGACTGCAATCTTCTGATCCTTGCCGGATTTGTCGAGGCCGTAAGCCAATGCTGCGGCCGTCGGCTCATTGACGATACGACGCACTTTCAGACCTGCGATTTCACCGGCCTCTTTGGTGGCCTGACGCTGAGAGTCGTCAAAGTATGCAGGGACTGTGATGACAGCTTCAGTCACTTCCTGGCCGAGGTAGTCCTCGGCGGTCTTCTTCATCTTCTGGAGCACCATAGCGGAAATTTCCTGCGGAGTGTACACACGTCCGTCGATGTCCACCTTTGGCATATTGTTCTGGTCGATTACCTTGTAAGGCACGCGCTTGATTTCGTCTGCTACCTTGTCACATTTCTCTCCCATAAAACGCTTTATGGAATACACTGTGCGGGTCGGGTTGGTGATGGCCTGTCGCTTGGCAGGGTCACCGACTTTGCGCTCACCGCCGTCTACGAATGCCACAACTGAAGGAGTCGTGTTGCGACCCTCGTTGTTCGGAATCACTACGGGATCTTTTCCCTCCAATACTGCTACGCAGGAGTTGGTCGTTCCCAAGTCAATACCAATTATCTTTCCCATGATTGTATGTGTTATGTAGTTATTATTCTGTTTGTTTCCGGACTCTTATCCTCGCCGTTGCCGGATTGGATTTCAAATCCGCCCAGGGATTTAACAAATCACGTGCTAAATCACCCTTTTAACATTTCGCCTAATCGCAGAAATTCCACAACAGCGTAACAATCAATACCTTGCAATCACCACCACATATTCTGACACAGGACGGCAAAAACATGACAATACTGACAAACGCGCCTGTTTCGGGTGCTTTCTGCCAGCGAGGTATGCACGAAAAATGCGGAGAGGGGCGGCGATGACAGATATTTTTTGTACCTTTGGGGGAAGTTTATGTGAGGGACAAACCTGCTGCATGCGCATCAGGCTCGCATATACGCAACAGTAACATCATATCAATATGAATATTGAGAAAATAACTGACAATATCTTGTATGCCGGGGTCAACGACCGCACCACGGCACGGTTTGAGGCAATGTGGCCCCTGCCCTACGGCGTTTCATACAATTCATATATAGTTAATGGGAAATCGAAATGCGCGCTCATCGACACGGTTGACATCAAGGAATGCCGCAGCCTGGTGGAACACGTCTCGGAGGCCGTTCCGAGCGGCAGCCTGGATTTCCTGGTGGTCAACCACACAGAGCCTGACCATTCGGGTTCGATACCTGTACTGGCAGAGATATATCCGCAAATGCAGATAGTCTGCAACAAGATAAGCGCAGAGCAAATCAAGGGGTTCTACCACATCGACGAGAGCCGTCTGCTCGTCATCAAGGACGGTGACGCTACCGACCTCGGCGGCCTCACACTGCGTTTCGTCACAGTGCCGATGGTACACTGGCCGGAAACGATGGTGACATACTGCGAGGAGGAGCAGGTGCTTTTCTCGGGCGACGCATTCGGCTGCTACGGCGCGTTGAACGGCAGCATCATCGACGACGGCATCGACGCTGCCGACATGGCAGCATATTTCAGCGAGATGCGCCGCTACTATGCCAACATAGTTGCGAAATACGGCAAGTTCGTACAGGCTGCGATGAAAAAGGCAAGCGGTCTGGCTATCAAATATGTATGCTCGACTCACGGGCCAGTATGGCACAGCCGCATAGCTGAAGTGCTGGATGTATACGACCGCATGAGCCGCTGGCAGTCTGACGAGGGCATCACGCTCGTTTTCAGCACCATGTACGGCAACACCTCGGAACTCGTAGACCGCATCTGCACTGCTCTGTCACGCCGTGGGCTTAAGAATATCCGCGTTCACAACGCTGCTACAGCGGAACTGAGCGACATGATAACGGATTGTGTATGCAAAGACACAGTCATTGTAGGCAGCCCCACATATTCAGGCGACGTGTTCCCGCCGGTTGACGCACTGGTCAAGGCTCTGGAAATCCGCGAAATCAAGGAGAAGACAGTCGGGGTGTTCGGCAGCTACACATGGGCAAACAGCGCGTTGGGCAAACTGACAGCTGCGTTCACGCGCATGGGCTGCGACCCGGCAGCGACACTCGCCATGAAACAGGCGTACAGCAGCGCAATGGACGCGGACGTTGAGGCGTTTGCAGGCACGCTTGCCGAAGCCATAAACCAGCGCAGGAATGGGTGAGATACAGACAGAGCTGCACCCGTTAGAGCCGTGGTATCCTGAGGACGCGACACTGCTTATGTGCGGCACGTTTCCGCCGCCACGCGACAAATGGGCCATGGACTTCTATTACCCGAACTTCATTAACGACATGTGGCGGATTTTTGGATACATACTCCATGGCGACAAGGAGTTTTATGTGGATGCCGACCACAAGACGTTCCGCCTCGAAGCAATCAAGGAGATGCTGACAGAACGTCACATCGCGCTGACCGACACGGCACGCCGCGTACACCGCACACGCGGCAACGCCTCTGACAAGTACCTGAACATCGTGCAACCGACAGACTTCACGGAAGTGCTTGCCGCGCTGCCTAAATGCACAGCAATAGCGACAACAGGCGAGAAGGCGGCATCGGTGGTGGCGACATCCACCGGCACAGCCGTACCTCGCACCGGGGAGAAGATACTCGTGCATTTCAAGGGCGTTGACAGCCCTGTGATGCACTGGCGCATGCCGTCCACCTCGAGGGCATACCCGATGAGCGTGGAGAAGAAGGCGGAGTTCTACCGCTGCCTCCTTACAGAAACCGGAATAATATAAACAACATAACCGGCACAAGCCGCAAACGACAAGACAATGCTTGACATGATAACACTCGCCATAGGCTTCGACGCGAGTTCATTTTTCCAGTGGTTTGTAGACAACGCGAGCTACATATTCGTGTTCGTGTTCATGACCATCGAGAGTTCATTCATACCCTTTCCCTCGGAAGTCGTAGTTCCGCCGGCAGCATACCTGGCGTGCACAAATATGGGCGCGGGAGCGGACATGAACGTATATATGGTAGTAGTGTTTGCCACGCTCGGCGCACTCTGCGGCGCGTTCATCAACTATTACCTCGCCCTGTGGATAGGCCGCCCGGTGGTATACCGCTTTGCCAACAGCCACATAGGGCATATCTGCATGATAGACGAGGCTAAGGTGACGAAAGCCGAGGCGTATTTCGACCGCCACGGCGCAGTGTCGACACTCATAGGGCGACTGATACCAGCCATCCGCCAACTCATATCCATCCCCGCCGGCCTGGCTCGCATGAATGTGGTCAAATTCACCATTTTCACCACCCTCGGCGCGTTGGTGTGGAACTGCATACTGGCGCTGCTCGGATACATCCTTGCCCAGAGCGTGAGCTACAACGACCTGTTCGCCAAGGTTGAGGAGTACAACAAGTACCTGACTTGGGGCGGGTATGCGCTCGCCGTGCTGTGCGTCGCATACATAGCATACAAGGTCATCTCTCACAAAAAGGCAACCGCCTCAAAGAAGAACATAACTACACAACAAGACTGAATAATACCATGAAAGTTTCCCCTTCACTACTGTCGGCAGATTTCGCCAACCTGATGCCTGACATCGAGATGATAAACCGCTCGGAGGCGGACATGCTTCACCTCGACGTGATGGACGGCGTATTTGTGCCCAACATTTCCTTCGGCTTCCCGGTGATGAAAGCCGTTTCCAAGGTATGCACCAAGCCGCTTGACGTGCATCTGATGATAGTAGAGCCGGACAAGTGGATAGAGCAGGTGCGCGACCTGGGCGCGGAAATCATGAACGTACACCTCGAGGCGTGCCGTCACCTGCACAGCACCATACAGCGCATACACAACGCTGGCATGAAAGCAGGTGTCACCATTTGCCCGGCCACACCGGTATCGCTGCTCGCCGACATCATACGCGATGTTGAGCTCGTACTGATAATGTCTGTCAACCCGGGCTTCGGGGGACAGCCGTTCATACCGCACAGCGTGGAGAAAGTGCGTCAGCTGCGCCAGCTGATAGACAGCACCGGCTCGAAGGCGATAATCGAAGTGGACGGCGGCGTAAACCAACAGACAGGCGCAACGCTTGCAGAGGCCGGAGCGGATATGCTTGTTGCAGGCAGCTATGTGTTCGGCGCGGCAAACCCCGAAGAAGCGATTTCGGGACTTCGTGCCTTATAAACATCATGCACAAACCGTTCCTCTCGCTTACTGCGTGAGGAACTTGACATAGCCGCGCCCCACGGAGGGCATAGCGACACGGAATATGTTGTTGGCAAAGAGGATGTCTGTTATCCCGTTGTCGGCAACATATTTTTTCATGTTCTTGTTGAAGTATCGTCCGTCAACGACGTGTATCTCCTCAAACGAGTAGAACAGGTAGCCGGGCAAGGCATTGCCGAAACTGTCCTTGAGTATGAGCAGCTTGCGATGGTTCTTGGTGTCGGTAACGACCTTTGTCAGCCGCTTGTCGTCGCCCATGAATGTCTGGTAAGCAGCACTGCTGCCGTCCTTGAACTTGTAGAAGAACTCTCCCTGCACAGGCTTCCCTTCATGTGTGACGTTGAAATGCTTGTCAACCTTGTAGTCGATGTATGTGGTGGTGTACCCGATGCCTTTTGGTGTGTAATAGACGAAATCCTCGGGAGATTTCTTGATGGCTATGTCCTTGGAATAGGCGTACATGGTGCCGACATAGTCGTGTATGACATGCTTGTCATAGTGTGACAAGTCGCGGAACGGCACTTTTGCCACCTCGGCAAACTTCTGCGCTGCGTAGTATGCGCCGAGCGGAGCCCAATGGTGGTCAGTACGCAAAAATATAGGCTCGTTGGCGTGCTTGCCCAGTATGGTATAGACATCCACCGGCTTCACGCCGTCAGTGAGATGCTCATGCACATTGACAACAGTGGCAAGCATCGAACTCGACTTGTCCTTCACCTGGTCGGGAAGGTAATACTCCGTAGAATTGGGTATCACCATACAGTATACGTTGACCGCATCGCCGAAAGTTTCCTTGTACTTGTTGGCAGCTTCTGCATATTGCACGCCGCTTTTGGCACCGCCGCCATATATCATCAACGCACGCGCATTTGGCGCGGAGCCGACAACAATGATGCCTCGCGATGCAATCTTGGCCTTTTCATCAGCGCCATCAGTAACTTTGAACTGGTCGATATGCCCGTCGTCCACCGGCTGTTGCGGCGCAGCATCCGCGCCGCCAGCATCCGCGTGTATCGTGATTTGGTTCTCGCCAGAGATGTGCAAACCGGCCAGCCCTTTCAACTCCATGCTTGCGGTCATGAACACATCGCGATACGGCTCGCTGTCGCTGAACCACGTCGAAATGTCCTTGGTAAACTCTCCGGAAGCAAGCCGCTCGGGCGTGTATTCGGGGAATGAGGCAAGTTCGCGGCGTTCAAGCTCGGAGACCGTGCTGCGCGGAAACGCCGTGAAGAGGACCGTGAACCCGGCAAACACCAATGCCATGAAGCTGATATATATGATGTTGTATTTCATTTGAGTCTGGATTAAAAGCGAGTGTACAGAAAGGCATTGTTGGTCGCACCCACAAGCAGGGCAACGCTGACAAGCAGTATCACACACGAAGTGGCCATCCGTGCAACGAGCGCAACCGTCTGCCCGGCAGCGGTCCGCTCACCAAGCAGCTTGTCGGACAGGCGGGAAAGCATCTGACGGACAGGCATGCAGAACAATACAGCCGCCACAAGCAGCCAGAACCTGTCGAGCAGGACAACTCCGTCGGCAAACGTATAGACCTCGGCAGACGAGCCGCCAAAAGCGAGGGTGAAGAAATATGACAGCCGCCCGAAGTCGTCAAAGTAGAATATCCCCCACCCCACAAGCACCACAGCAAGGCTGTAGACTATCAACAGCGGCGAGGGTATGTGCTTCTGTATCCGAAGTATCGTATGCTTCTCAATCAGCAGTATCACGCCGAAATACAGACCCCAGAGTATGAAGTTCCAGCTTGCGCCGTGCCACATGCCGGTGAGCATCCACACGACCATGATGTTGACCAGCTGATGACGGCGGTTGCCGCCGAGCGGTATGTAGACATAGTCGCGGAAAAAACTTCCCAGCGAAATATGCCAACGCCTCCAGAACTCGGTGATAGTGCGAGAGCAATACGGGTGGTCAAAGTTTTCGCAGAAATGGAAGCCGAGACACCTTCCGATGCCTATGGCCATGTCGGAATATCCGGAGAAGTCGAAGTAAATCTGCAGCATGAACGCGCCTATGCCTATCCACGCACCGGCAACTGTGGTCTGCTGCATATCGCCGCCGATAAGCTGCGTTGCCACCTCGCCGAGTTGGTTGGCAAGTATGACCTTCTTGCCGAGGCCAATCATGAAGCGGAAAACGCCGTCTGCAATGTCCGCTGCACTTACGCGGCGGTTGTCAATCTCGTCTGCCACAGTATTGTAACGCACTATCGGGCCGGCAATAAGCTGCGGGAACATGGATATATACAGCAGCAGCCCGAAGAAGCTCTTCTGTACAGGGGACTCGCGCCTGTACACGTCCACAAGATAGGATATTGACTGGAATATATAGAAGCTGATGCCTATCGGGAGGGCAATGTGGGGGTCGGCGACATCCAGCCCCATGTCTCGCAATATCTGCGAGAAGAAATTCAGGTACTTGAACGTTCCGAGTACCGAGAGGTTGGCCACCACGCCGAGGACAAGCCACAGGCGCCGTCCCTTGCCGTCACAATGTCCGATGCCGCGCCCCACGCAATAGTTGAGCAACACGCTGGCGAGCATCAAGAAGACATAGACCGGCTCGCCCCAAGCGTAAAAGATGAGCGAGAAGGCTATCAGCACAACGTTCTTGGCCAAATGGCTGGAGCGGCGATGCTTGCATACATCATCGTAGTACACTTCGCCGTCCCCGCCGCTCGCCTTGCGGCGGCAAAGCCTGTCAATACCGCCGGCTATGAGATAGCATACCACGAATGCCGGGATAAACACGAACAGGAAAAACAAATCAGAAAATACCATTGTAAACCAGTATGTATGTGATGAATAATTATATCAGTATTGGAGTACCGCTGTCAGTTGGGAAGCTATGAAATATCCATGGCGGCGCGCGCCTTGCTCGGAGGTGTGTGCGCCGTCGTAGGTGTTTGTGCGCTTCACATTCTCAGCAGCCCGGTATGTGCCGCCGCACTTGTCAAGCGAGATAACGGGCAGTGACATACGGCATCCGCACTCGGCGATGATGTCCGAGACCTTGCGTATCTCGTCATAGCCGCAAACTGTTGCTTGCGCCGGTGTCACCAGCACAATCTGTGCCTCGGGAAACCGCTGCATCAGCAACTCGCAGTCATACCGCACCGAGGCGGCAAGCGAAATAACCTCTGACGGTTTGCGGCTCGTGATGAAGCCCGACGTATCGGCAAATGCGTCCTGCGGCATTTTTGCGAAAACGCCAGGACGGCGGCTCTGAAACCACGCATCGTTGGTACCGGCATACAGTATTATTATGTCAGGCACAACCTGAGTGCCGCTGTCAACAGCATCGACAAGACGCATTACCTGATTGTAAATCACGTTGTTGTCACCGAGAACTTCTGAATAATCCGTGATGTCAAGGAGTGTAGACGCGGTGTTGGTCCATGTCGCGCCACTGCGGGCATAGCTGCGGCACGACGCTGGCCTGAACTTTTCGGCAAACCATTTGGGCCAGCCCTTCGGCTTCGAGCAGTCGTCACCGCCTATCCACGTGTTGGAGTCGCCGAGCAAGACCACATTCAAACCCTCTCCCCGGCCGGAGCCGCCTGTGTCGGCAAATGCGGACACAGGCACGGCAAGCACTGCGATGAATAGCACCGCAAGAGCCGTTATCGTGTTTGTAAGAGACAATTTCATTGTATATAACTGCCGGAGGAGAAAATCCCCCGAAAACCAGCCACAAAAGTAGTAAAAATATTCCAATATACATCTGACAAACACGCATATCTGCAATAAAAAACCGTTTGCGGAGGTGCGCGGAAATTTGTAACTTTGCACGATATACGCTTATATGAAAAGTCTGAACAAACTGTACCGCGTCATACGCAGCATACTTTTCGCCACCATACTGACACTGGTGGGGCTGTATGTACTTTTGTATGTGGCGATTTCGTTGCCTCCGGTTCAGAATCAGATACGTGAAGTCGCTCAAAGCGAGTTGTCGAAACTGCTCGGGACAGAAGTCTGCATCGGCTCTGTATACCTCTCCCCCGGGGGCGAAGTCCGGCTGACTGACGTGAACGTCCCGGCGCCCGACGGAGGGAAATGCCTTTTCGTGAAAAGGCTTGGCGCGGGAATCGATTTGGGCAAACTCATCTTTGACCACAGGATTTGCTTCAACTACGCGGAAATCATCGGCCTCGACGGCGCACTCTCGCAGAAGGAGGAAAACGGACCGTGGAACATACAGTTCATCATCGACGCTTTCAAGCCCAAAGACCCGAACAAGCCGCCGACACAGTTTGACATCAAGCTGCGCAACGTGGTCATACGCCGCGCCGACATAACCGTTGACCGCCTGTGGCAACCGCACCTTGCCGACGGGCGCATCGACTTCAACCACCTGAAAATCGAGAACCTGCGCATGGACGTGACACTGCCACGGCTCAAAAACGACGACTTCTCGATAGACTTGCGCCGGCTCGCCCTGCGCGAAAAGTCCGGGTTGACGATAGACAAGATAGCCTGCCTCGCCCACATCACACCCAACAAACTCGATGTCGTGGGGCTGACCATACAGCTGCCCGGCACATGCATTGACCCGGGCGAAATACACCTGTCATACAATGGCTATAGCGACATTGTCCCGGCGTTAAAACGCACGCACCACAACATCGCCCTCGACAATACGCGCATCACGCCCTCCGACTTCAGCGCGTTTCTCCCTGCGCTTGCCGATTTCAGCAGTCCCATAACGCTGAACCTGAAAGCCGACGGCGACACACAGGGCGTCAGCATAGACCACCTCGACCTGCGCACTGCCGACAAGAGCATCTCGCTGCTTGCAAAAGCGCGTGTGAGCGACTTCTCGTCAATCGACGACATACAGCTGACGGTCAACCAATTTGCCGCAGAAATCACCCGCGAGGGCATCACACGGATATTGTCCCTAATACCGTCGATGCCGGAAAGGACACGGGCGATGATAACCCGGCTGGGCGACTGCACGGTGTCGCTGCGCGGCTCAATGCAAAACCTGCGCGCAGACGCAGATGCCACTGTCGGCACGAGCATCGGAGGTGTTGAAGCTGACATAATTGCAGACTTTTCGAGAAAAGGGCTGTTCGCAATATCTGGACACGCCGCCACCCCTGGCTTCAACCTCGGAACACTCCTCGACAACCCCAAACTGGGGAACATCGCAATCAATGCAGATGCAGATGTCACTATCGGCAACGGCGATGTTAACGGCAAGGCAGTTGTTGACCTGCGGAACATATTCTTCAACGGCCAGAATTTCAACAACATACTTGCCAATGTAACCAAAGAGGGCAAGCAGATAAGCGGCAGGGTCACCGCCGATGACAGCGACCTAGCGCTGCAAGCTGACGGCAAGGCCATAATCAACGGCAAAGCATCAGTCATCGACGCCAACGTGCAGATAGGCCGCTTTTCCCCTTCGCGGTTCACCGCCGCCAAGGCTCTCGCCTCACGGTCGTTCAGCGGCAACATCGAGGCTCACGTCAACGGCCTTGACCCGAACACCGCGACAGGCGACCTGACACTGTCAGACTTCAGCATACACACTCAAGGGCGCAATCCGCTGCATATCGGCAATATACACATTTCAGCAGAAAAGGATGCTGCTCGCACCGTGACACTGCACAGCGATTTCATCGACGGCTCTGTCACAGGCAATTTTGACATAGCAAGGCTGCCGCAGACCATGACCGCCATTGCAGCCCACGCACTCCCGTCATTGATGCCCGGATATGACAAGGCCTGCAGCGGCAACGGCCAGACTCTTGATTTCGACATAACTGTCAACAACGACAACACGCTGACCGAGTATTTCAACCTGCCGGTACGGCTGCTGACAGACATACGCATTACCGGAGCTGTTGACGGCGACACCGAAACCGCGTCCGTCAATGTTGACATACCCTATCTGCAACAAGGGACAAACAAGCTGATACGCGGCACATACCTGCAAGCACGCCTTGACGGGATGAACCGCACATCGGTGCTCGACTTAGGCACAATCCTGCCCGGCAAGAACGACACCGATGTCAATGTAGGGCTGTCAGCCTTCGGCAACGGCGACAAGCTGCGAGCCAACGTGAACTGGGACTTGAACCGCCCCAAGAAGTACACCGGCGACGTGGCAATGGAACTGTCCGTGGCCAAAGGCAATGACAACAGCCGCAGCTTCGGCATGCATGTCCTCCCGTCAAAGTTCTACGTGGCAGATGCCGTATGGCACATCGGCGACGGCAACGTGAGCTTTGACAGCGGACGGCTCTCCGTCGAGAATGTGAGCGTATGGCATCAGGACCAGTTTGTCAACATACACGGCTATGCCTCAAAAGACCCCGATGACACGCTGACCGTTGACCTGAGCGACATTGACCTCGACTACCTCTTTGAGACACTCAACATCAACTACGTCACTTTCGGCGGACAGGCAACAGGCAAGGCGGTGGCACGCTCCCTCTTTGACCTGAAAACCATGGATGCGCACACCGAAGACCTGAAGGTAAAGAACCTGACATACAATGGAGGACGGCTCGGCGACGCAGCATTGTCTGGCAGATGGGACCCGCAAGAGATGAAAGTAGCAATCGGAGCAGACATCACAGACGAGGGACACCGGAGCGCACTCATAGACGGCGGCGTATGGGTGAAACGCGACTCGCTGTCGTTTGACATGAACACCGACAAGGTGAACATAAAGTTCCTACAGCCGTTTATGGCTGCATTCACCTCCGAAATATCAGGCCGCGCCTCCGGCAAGGTGAAGCTGTTCGGAACATTCAAGGACATCGACATGACCGGGCGGGTGTTTGCCGACACGCTCACCATGAAGGTTGACTATACGAATGTATATTACTCAGGCTCGGACTCGGTAATCATCGACCCGGGCCACATCCGCGTACCCTCGTTCCGCATATATGACCAGTACGGCAACTCCGGCGTGTTCAGCGGCACGCTGACGCACGACTATTTCCACAACCCGGCGTTTGACTTCCGCGTGGATGATGCACACAACCTGCTGTGCTACAACACGGACGCGAAAATCAATCCCGACTGGTACGGCAAAATTTACGGCAACGGCGGCGGCACTATAACCGGCTATCCCGGCTATGTCGGCATAATGGTAGACATGGCAGTAGCCCCGAAATCCGTATTCACGTTTGTCCTGAACGATTCAGAGGCAGCTGCCGACTACAATTTCCTCACCTTCTCAGACCGCAGAGCCGAGGAGAAGAGGCGCAAGGAGGAGGAAGAAAAGGCTGCGTCAGACACCGAGCCGGACTTCGTAAAGCGTTTCCGCAAGAAACAAGAGGAACAACAGCAGAGCCGACCCTCCGTGTTCGCGCTCGACATACGCGCCACTGTCACACCGCAAGCCGAGATGATACTCGTCATGGACCCGATAGGCGGCGACAAGATACGCGCCCACGGCTCGGGAGCGATGCAGATAGGCTATTCATCAGACAGCGACGAGATGACCATGTACGGCAAATACACCCTCTCAGACGGCATGTACAACTTCACGCTGCAAGACCTTATCCTCAAGGACTTCACCATACGCCCGGGGAGCAACATCTCGTTTAACGGCGACCCGTTCAAGGCAATGCTCGACATCAACGCCATTTACCGCGTCAACACCAACCTTGCCGACCTCGACAAGAGCTTCACCACCGACCGCGACCTGAACCGCACCAATGTGCCTGTAGACGCGGTGCTGGCAGTGAAGGGCGACCTCGAAGCCCCCGAGATTACATTTGACATCGAGCTGCCCACGCTCACACAGGACGTGGCCCGCAAGGTGAAGAGCATCATCTCCACCGAGGACATGATGAGCCGACAAATCATCTACCTGCTAGCCCTCAACCGCTTCTACACGCCTGAATACATGGCGACAAGCGGCAACCGTGGCGAGCTCACGTCGGTAGCCTCAGCCACGGTATCTTCGCAGATTTCCAATATGCTCGCACAGCTCACCGACAAACTCACCATTTCGCCGTCGCTGCGCTCGGACAAGGGGGATTTCTCCGACACCGAAGTTGACGTGGCACTCTCCTCTCGGCTGCTCAACAACCGGCTGCTGCTCAACGGCAATTTCGGATACCGCGACAAGGCGACTTCCAACACCACGTTTGTCGGCGACTTCGACATCGAGTACCTCCTCAACCGCAGCGGCAACCTCCGGCTGAAGGCATACAACCATTACAACGACCAGAATTACTACCTCAAGTCAGCCCTGACCACCCAGGGAATAGGCATAATATACCGCAAGGATTTCGACAACCCGTTCTCGTTTCTGCGCCGCAGGAAGAAACGCGACAACACCGAAATCCCAGATTCTGTGCCTCCGCAAGAAGCTGCCATCGAGACAAAAGAGCATCAGTGAGTTGACAGACACGGTATTTTTGATTAACTTCGCGCAAAATTTACTACCAGATGGGTTTTCTGAAGAAACTGTTCAGTCGAGAGAAGAAGGAAAAGCTCGACACCGGTCTGCAAAAGACCAAGCAAGGGATGTGGGAGAAAATCACCCGCGCCATCGTCGGCAAAAAAACTGTTGACGATGACTTCCTCGATGATCTCGAAGAGGCGTTCGTCACAAGCGATGTGGGCGTTGACACTACAGTCAAAATCATCGACAGGCTCAAGGAGCGTGTTGCAAAAGACAAGTACGTCAACACCGAGGAACTGGCAGGCATCCTATGCTCCGAAATATGCGACATGATCGGCGAGAACGCCGTGGCTGACGACGAGCGCGATGACGATTTTGCCGTTGACAAGTCGAAAGGCACGCCCTACGTCATACTCGTAGTCGGCGTGAACGGCGTGGGCAAGACCACCACCATAGGCAAGCTGGCGCACATGTACAAGCAAGCCGGCAACAAGGTGGTGCTCGGCGCGGCCGACACATACCGCGCTGCTGCCATTGAGCAGCTCTCCATCTGGGGAGAGCGCGTGGGTGTGCCAGTGGTTAAACAGCAGATGGGCAGCGACCCGGCTGCCGTGGCTTTTGACACTCTCGAGTCGGCAAAGGCTCGCGGCGCAGACGTGGTAATCATTGACACCGCCGGCCGTCTGCACAACAAGGCGGGACTGATGAACGAGCTGTCCAAAATCAAGCGCGTGATGCAGCGTGTCGTGCCAGAGGCCCCGCAGGAGATACTGCTGGTGCTCGATGCTTCTACCGGACAGAACGCCATAGAACAGGCTCGCCAGTTCATAGCTGCTACCGACGTGAACTGCATGGCTGTCACCAAGCTCGACGGCACTGCCAAGGGCGGCGCGATAATCGGCATCTGCGACCAGTTCAAGATACCCGTAAAATATATCGGCATAGGCGAGCAGATTGGCGACCTGCAGATATTCCGCCCCACAGAGTATGTGCGCTCGCTGTTCCAGTCCGCTATCGAAAAATAGACCCACACTTCACCCGAAATGCCGTTCATTCACAACAGGATAGACATAATCTCCCTGGGCTGCTCCAAAAACCTGATTGACTCGGAAAGGCTGCTGCGCCGCCTTGTCGCCAAAGGGTACACGATGAGCCACGACCCGGAGACCCCGGCCGGGGAATATGTAGTCGTCAACACCTGCGGGTTCATTGGCGATGCCAAGGAGGAGTCCGTCAATATGCTGCTTCAGCTCGCCCAAATGAAGGAAAGCGGCGACATAGGCAAAATCGCCGTCATGGGATGCCTGTCGCAGCGGTATATGGACGAGCTGAAAGAGGCAATACCCGAGGTTGACCTGTGGTACGGCAAATTTGACTGGAATGCCTTCGTCACCTCGCTGCCGGATGTCGTCCCCGCGAAAACGGAGGTCAAGGAATGGCAGCGCACCGTTACCACCCTGCCGCATACGGCATACCTGAAAATCTCCGAGGGGTGCAACCGCTTCTGCGCATTCTGCGCAATCCCCCTTATCACCGGGCGTCATACCTCCCGTCCCATGGAGGAAATTGAGGAGGAAGTGCGCGACTTGGTGAAATCCGGCGTTTCGGAGCTGAATGTGATAGCGCAAGACCTCTCGTCATACGGCATCGACCTGTACGGCGGACACCGCCTCGCCAAGCTCGTAGACCGCATAGCCGACATACCGGGGGTGCGCCGAATACGTCTGCACTATGCCTACCCCTCTGACTTCCCCTACGATGTCCTCGAGGTGATGCGCCGCCGCGACAACGTATGCTCCTACATGGACATCGCCCTGCAGCATATCTCCGACAAGATGCTCACTGCCATGCGCCGCCATATCAACAAGGAGGAGACTTTGCAGCTCATCGACCGTATGCGCCGCGAAGTTCCTGACCTGAAATTGCGGACTACACTCATGGTTGGCTTCCCTGGTGAGACTGACGAGGACTTTCAGGAACTGCTCGATTTCGTGCGCACAGTGCGGTTTGAACGCATGGGAGCATTTGCATACAGCGAGGAGGAAGGCACTTACGCCGCCCTGCACCTCATCGACGATGTCCCAGAGGAAACCAAGCAGCAACGCCTCGACACGCTGATGCAGCTACAGCAGGAGATTTCCCTCGAACTGCAACAGGAAATGATCGGCACACGGCTTACTGTCGTTGTCGACACCGTCAATGAAGACGGCTCGGCGATATGCCGCACGCAATGGGACAGCCCGGAAGTTGACCCGGAGCTGATAATAGACCGCACAGATGCAAAGCCCGGCGACTACATAGAGGTGGAAGTGACTGACGCTGCGGAATTTGAGCTGTACGGACGACAATTATAATCAAAAGCAACTGTCTGACCACAGTGACCAACGAAACATATAAATGCGAGTGGCAGCTGCGCTTGCCCGACGGCACAAGACAGAACGGCTCATCAGCCAGTATCTGTGAGGGACTTCAAATACCCGGGTTTGTCATTTCACCGTTTGACACAGGAGACCACCGGGCCATAACCATACCGACAGACGATACCGCTGCGGGGTTCAGCCAGCTAATGGACGTTGAGGGTCACAAATCATTGCCCGAAGCAGCGACCACGCGCAAGCAACACCTGCGCAACGTGGCACTTGCCGGCTTATATCACCGCGAAAACGACACTCGCGGCAAGACCGTTATAAGCCGCGTGTCAATACATCAGACAGAGTTGAGTGCAGAAGAACTGTTCCGCAACCTCGACAGGCTGTACCCTGATGCGTGCATATTCAGCTTCGACACACCGGCGACAGGCGCATGGGTAGGCGCAAGCCCTGAGTTGCTGCTCGAGGCTCACAACGGCACTCTCCATACCATGTCGCTAGCAGGTACACGCCCTGCCGGGACAACAGAGGAATGGGGATGGGACGACAAAAACATTGTGGAGCAACAGATTGTGACCGACACAATTTGCGATACGTTTCGCCAGCACGGCGTTGCTCCCGTCACAACCGAGCCTCAGACACTACGCGCCGGAAGCGTTGAGCACCGCTGCACACACATAACGGCAGACCTGCCCCCGCATTGGGACAAAGGCTGTCTGCAACAGCTGCTCGCTGACCTGTCCCCCACACCCGCCCTTGGCGGCTATCCGAGGGATGCGAGCATCTCGCTCATCAAACGCCTCGAGAAACACGACCGCTCATGCTATGGCGGATACTTCGGCTATATCGAGAGTGCAACCGAGTTCCGCTTCAACGTGTGCCTGCGGTGCGCCCAGCTGGCCGACGGCAAAGCGTACATCTACACAGGCGGCGGCATAACCTCGCTCAGCGACCCCGAAGCCGAATGGGAAGAGACATGCCGCAAGGCGCAGACCATGCTCGCAGCACTCGGCATTACCTCAAACCAAGGGTAACACCCGCAACAGAAGTCAGAAGCTGAAATGGAGGGCTATGCGGACACCGGAATCAGGAGCGCCCGATGTGCCTCGGTAACTTAGCCGCCAAACATAGTCCACACGAAGTATCGAGAATATGTTGTCAAGCCCGGCACTGATTTCCATATAGGGAGTGCCTGACATGGTGCGGGCTTTTGAATCTTCGGGGAAGCGGAACAGAGAGGGGTCTGCGGCAGGGTCATTGCGGTGCGACAGATGTCCCCACAGTCCTTTGAAATTGACCACCTCGCGCAGTTTCAGTTCCTTCAGCAGCGGTATTCGGTTGAATACCATGCCGTTCATCCAGTAGGTCACATCCCACGCCGCGTATGTATCCATGGCAAACTCCATCGGGTTCATCAGCGAGTAACTTTCAGGCTGGACTGTGTACGACAGGTTGGCGTTGGGCCACGTCAGTGCCGGATATTGCACCTTGCTCCATATCTTGCCCCCTTTGGCAATCACGTCGCAATAGCCGAAAGCAGAGAACCAGAAGCGTTTCTGAACCGAGAACTCGGTCCTGTTGGTAGTGAAGTCCGCTCCAAGCATCCCCTTAGGTCCGTATTCGTGCGACAGGCGGATTATCCACGTGTCCATATTGACAGGCAACCGCATTGAGGCGGTCTGTATGAATGTCGCGCCAGGAGCGTACTGTATGTCAAGGAAGAACGAGGACTGGTTGAAATGGCGGTGCGAGATGCCGCCACCGTCAGTGAACGGCAGCCACGGCGTGGCCCACTCGCGGGACATTTTTGCACCCGCCGATATGGTCAATCCGCTCGCGTGTTCATAGATATATGACAATTGCGACAGTGCGCGGTATGTGCCAAGGTTGTTATCCTTGCGCTTCAGCGACAGGAACACGTTGTCGGCATTGGTGAACAGGTAGTGCTGCCCTATCATGTTCAGGTCGTATGTGTGTTCGAGGCGTATGGAATGCATCGGGAACTCGCGAGAGTGCTGTTTGCAGCGGCGGAACGAATACTCCAGCTCGCCGTGGTATTTCCATTTGTGGTCCTTAGTACCGTATGCGCCGTATGCACGGGCGAACAGGTGCGGCGACAGCGCAGCCTTGGTCAAGCCGCCGAGGCGGAAACGCGCCCCCTCTATTGAGTTCGCGCTTATCATGGTGTTGACCGGGCCGATGTCAAACTTGCTCGGATTGCCCGTTGGTATGTACCCGGTTACAAGCACGTTTATCCCCTTCCGCAGCCAGTAAAGGAAGCGGTTTGAGTTGAGCCTGTCAGAAAGGTTGTCAACGGACTGCTCCTTGCCGGAAATGGCAACTGGACGCGCCGAGAGCCAATATTCCGCCGGCCGCCTGTCATATCCGTCCATGTACACCGTCGCGCCGGCCTCGCGGCCGTATGTGTCGAAATCCGGCGTATGCTCGTAAGTGTAGCCCGTGAAGTCCGTGTGCTTGTTGGCATAAAAGCCTTGTACACCGGAGATGAGCTGCAACTCGACAGACATGTCCTCCGCTGTCTTCATGCGGTTGCCGAGAGAATCACGCTCGAAATGCTGCTCTACGAATATATTCCGCACGAAGTTGATGTTCAATGCCTTGGGTATGCGCATCGTCACCATAGTCACAAATGCATCCGGGCTGTCGATGTCTACATACAGCGAGCCGTTGAAGCTGAACGACTCGGGATTGTGCGGCACAAATATAAGCTCTGCAATGCGCTTTCCCCCGACAGTCACCGTATCGCCCATGAAATACTTGTAATAATCAGCGCCGATAGCCGCCAGCGGACTGACAAAACGGTTCTGCATCAGTGTGATGTCGTTGCCGAATATGTCAACTTCACGCAGGACGTCGTCGAGCATTATCTGGATATTCTCCTGATTGAGCTGGTCGTCAATGCCCACGCTGCGAAACCCGCGGACAATCGTCTTGTCACGCGAGGGTGAACGCGAGTGAAGCCGCGTAGAGTTCTTCTCACGCAAGCTGATGTTCAGCACTGGGCGGCCTGTGATGTGTGCCGTGTCTATGAAATCGTCTATCGGGTCGAGCCGCTTCGACAGCCACCCGGCATTTTCCTTGTGGAAATCGTTGAGCGACAAGACCGTCTTCTCATACTTGTCGTAGCTGTAATACGGCTGCTCGAGCGGGTTGTGCTGAGGGTACGACTTTCGTATGTGCTGCATCAGGTCAACGGCGGGGTTGTTCTTCTTGGAGTATTTCGGACGCTTGTTGATGACTATCACCTCCCCGAGTTCCGTCTCACTGTTCTGCATCAGTATGTAGTCCCGGCTGTCAAGCATGTACTTCGCGACCGGAATGACGCGCTTCTCGTAGCCCAGCGATGAGATGACAAGAGTGTCGCCCATTTCCACCGACTTCAACCGGAAACGCCCCTTCTTGTCAGTAATGACTGCATCCTTGCCGCTGGCGAGGGTCACGTTGACGTATGTCATCGGGCTGCGTGAAAGGGAATCACGGACACACCCGGACAAATCAAAAACCGAAGCGCCTGCCGGCCTTCCTTGCCGGGACTGGGGCAAGGCATAAACAAGCAGCGGCAACACGAGCAGAGCAAGGAGGAGCAATACCCTCCCCCGCAATATCCGTTCTATATATCCGTGCTTGCTCATATTGGCAATACTTGCTAACTTTGTATCGCGTGCGAACTGCTAAATGCGGTCTTGTCACGCACTATTATGGTTAACGCATCATCTGATGCCGTTTATCATAGCCACACGTTGTTTTAATGTTTATTATATGGCACTGGAAATCGAACACAAATACCTCGTAGTCGATGCCTCATACCGCGACATGGCGACAGACCAGATTGAAATACGCCAAGGCTACCTCTCCCGGGCCGCAAGCTGCGTGGTGCGCGTGCGCATATTCGGCGACAGCGCTTTCATCACCGTCAAGGGGAAGACAGCTGGCGACACACGTCTGGAATACGAATACCCGATACCTGCAGACGATGCGCGTGAGATGCTCGCGCTGTGCAGCGGAAATATCATCACCAAGACGCGGTACATAGTCCCCTACGAGGGCTTCACCTGGGAAGTGGACGAGTTTGCAGGCCATCACGAGGGGCTTGTAATAGCGGAAATCGAACTGCCGACGAGCGGCACTCAGTACCGGCTACCGCCATTTGCAGGCGAAAACGTGACCGGCAATCCCCGTTACTACAATTCAAACCTCTGACTATCTGCTCACTGCGCCTATCAGCTCACGCAAGGTGCTGATGTCATGGCGACGGCAATAGTCATCAATCCAGCGCACTGTCCTCTCCGTGACGTCAGGCTCGACGAAATTGGCTGTGCCAATCTCGACTGCGCTTGCCCCGGCGAGTATGAACTCCATGGCATCGCGCCCGCAGGCTATGCCGCCCAGCCCCACCACCGGAATGCTTACAGCATTGCTCACCTGCCAGACCATGCGCACCGCAATCGGGCGTATGCACGGTCCCGACAGGCCGCCGGTGACGGTGCTCAATACCGGGCGGCGGCGTTCAACATCAACGGCCATGCCCAGGAATGTGTTCACCAGCGACACCGAGTCAGCGCCGGCATCCTCTACCGCCTTCGCAATAGACGCTATGTCGGTCACGTTTGGCGACAGCTTAACCATCAAGTGCCTGTCCCATACCTCGCGGACAGCCGCAGTCACCTGAGCTGCACCCTCGCAGGTGGTGCCGAATGCCATGCCCCCCTGCTTCACATTGGGACAGGATATGTTGACCTCGACAGCCGGTATGCCCTCCAAGGGCAACAGCCGGCGAGCTACCTCAACGTAGTCAGGCACAGCCGCGCCGCTTACATTGACTATTATGTTGGTGTCATAATGGCGTATGCGTGGGTAAATCTCGCTTATGAAATAGTCCACGCCCTTGTTCTGAAGCCCCACGGCATTGAGCATCCCGGACGGCGTTTCTGCCATACGCGGATAGGGATTGCCCTCGCGGTGGTTGAGCGTAGTGCCTTTGACGATGATGCCGCCGAGTGAATTGATGTCGGTAAGCGATTCATACTCCTCGCCGTAACCGAATGTGCCGGAGGCTGTCATCACCGGGTTGCGGAGTTTCAGCCCGCGTCCCAAATCTATGCTTAAATCTGCCATTTCAAATCATTTATGTTGAACACCGGACCGGCGGTGCAGGTACATTCATTGCCGCGCACAGTGTCCTCCACGCAGCACAGGCACGCGCCGAGTCCGCACGCCATCTTGTTTTCCAGGCTCACCTCACACTCTACGCCACGCGACTTCGCCGCTGCAGCCAAAGCCCTCATCATCGGCATCGGGCCGCACACGCAATAGCGGTCAAACGCGGATTGCAGCGCTTCATGCGCGGTTACGAAACCTTTCGTGCCGAGGCTGCCGTCCTCCGTGCATACGAAAACCTCGCCGTAACGGCGGAAGCGGTCCAGCTGCATCAATTCGGCAGAAGTCCTTGCGCCGAGCAGGAATGTCGGGGTCATGCCAGCCTCTTTCAGCTTCTTGCCCAGATAGAGCATAGGAGCAGCGCCGACACCCCCGCCGATGAGCAGGTATCTTGCCCCCGGCACAATGGTGAAGGGCTTGCCCAGCGGCAACAGGATGTCATACACATCGCCGATACGGCTGTTGCAGATGATGTGCGTTGCCTCGCCGGCATCCTTCACAAGGAGGCGCAGCGTATTGTCCTCCACATTCACGTCATTGACAGAAATGGGGCGACGCAAATACGCCCTCTGCGATGTCGCGACACGCACGTTTACAAACTGGCCCGGGTAAATCTCGGGCAACAGGCCATTGACAGGAGTCAACAGCAGTTCGGAATATCCAGACCCGTTAGTCCGGACATCCACAACACGCATATCTATCAGGTATTTCTTGTGTATATCGTTCATTTTCTGATGTTAAGTGCTTTTCTCAGGTTGACCAGCTCCTCGCGCACCTGTGCGAGGCGGTCTATCACCTCCATGCGGCGCGAGACATTATGACGGTTCACACGCAGCTGCTCCTTGGCTGCATCGAGCTTCAGCCCCCTGACCTTCAAGAGGAAATGTATGATGCGAAGCGTCTCTATGTCGGCCGGCGTATAATAGCGTATGTTGGTGGCACTGCGGCGCGGCGAGCACTCGGGGAACTCCTTCTCCCAATAGCGCAGCGTAGACTGCGGCACGCCTATCAGCTCTGCCACATCCTTTATCTTGTAGTAATCCTTATCGAGCGCATCCATACGTCAGTCCATAACATGGCCGGCCTGTTCAGCCTGGCGTATCATCTCGGAATACTGTTCAGGCGACAGATCCATGAAATAATAGTTCACCGGGTTCTGCGGCTCGTCCTTGTACCTTACCTCATAGTGCAGATGCGGGCCTGTTGACTTGCCGGTGGAGCCGATCTCCCCTATCTTGTCGCCGCGCCGCACATGTTGCCCCTGCCTCACGTTCAGCTTGCTGAGATGTCCGTAGCGTGTCAAGTAATTGTAGCCGTGCGAAATGTCTATGCAGTTGCCGTAGCCACCTTTCCAGCCGGCAAAGACAACCTCCCCTTCGGCCGTCGCGAAAACGGCATCGCCGATGTTGGCCGGGAAATCAAGTCCCGCGTGAAAATTGGGCGTGCCGTATATCGGGTCAATGCGGTTGCCATAGCCGGATGCTATAGTATAGTCAGCGACATTTATCGGGAGTATCGACGGTATATGTGCAATCTTCTCACTTTGGGTTTCGAGAGCTGTCCGCAGCTTGTCAAAAGAAACAGACTGGGCATACAAGCCTCGCTCCAGAATATCAATGCTCCGGGCCAGCTCAGTGAGCATCTTGCCGTCCGGCAGTTTGGCGAGGTCACGGTAGCGCATGTCATTCTCGAGGCCGGCATACCGCTGCCCCTGGCTGACAGGTTCTATCTGCATCATTACGCGATAAAAGTTGTCGTCGCGGTTGCGGATGTCGTCCATCACCTTCAGCGCATACTGGAGCCTCCCGTCCAGGCTTTCCAGCTGCCTGCGAAGTGCCGAATTGTCTTCCTTAAGCTGCTCCTCCGTCGGCGAGGCAAACCCATAGAACGCCACAAGAAACAAGGCTGTGCCTATGGCGAATGACAACAGCAGGATGCGCCCCCACGCCGCCATACGTGTCAGCAGCGACGGATAGACACGCTCATAGTTGTCTGTGTCGGGATTGTACCTGTAATATATCTTGCCCATAGAGGTTTGCGTCCGCTCGGATCTGTCTGTCGAAACACGGCGGACAGAGCCAAATGGTCTTGCAAAATTACGAGAAAAATTCTAATTTTGCAATCTGATATAACCGTCTGCCCGATGCGGCAAGTATGCCCCGAAACGGCATACCCTCGTCCATTCGGGACAGAGTGCAATCTTCACACATAATACAATATGCAGACAGCCAAAGAGATACGCGAGTCCTTCAAGGAGTTTTTCCGCCAGAAAGGACACCATGTCGTGCCATCAGCTCCGATGGTAATAAAGGACGACCCCACACTGATGTTTACCAACGCTGGCATGAACCAGTTCAAGGACATAATACTCGGCAACCGCCCTGCGGAGTTCAAGCGCGTTTGCGACTCACAGAAGTGCCTGCGTGTCTCAGGCAAGCACAACGACCTCGAGGAGGTAGGACACGACACATACCACCACACGATGTTCGAGATGCTGGGCAACTGGTCTTTCGGCGACTATTTCAAGAAAGAGGCAATAGATTGGGCGTGGGAATATCTGGTAGACGTGCTTCACCTCGACCCCAACCGTCTGTACGCTACCGTTTTCGAGGGTTACGCACCCGAAAACCTCGGTCGCGACAACGAGGCAGCAGAGATATGGAGCAAGCACCTCCCCGCTTCGCACATCATCAACGGCAACCGGCATGACAATTTCTGGGAAATGGGCGATACCGGGCCGTGTGGGCCGTGCAGCGAAATCCACATCGACCTGCGCAGCGACGAGGAGCGTGCCGCCGTGGACGGCGCGGCGCTCGTCAACAAGGACAACCCACTGGTAATCGAGATATGGAATCTCGTGTTCATGCAGTATGAGCGTCATGCCGACTCCTCGCTGCACCCGCTGCCACAGAAGGTCATCGACACGGGCATGGGCTTTGAGCGGCTGTGCATGGCTCTGCAAGGCAAGAAGTCAAACTACGACACCGACGTGTTCACGCCGCTGATCGACAAGATTTCGTCACTTTCAGGCAAGAAGTACGGCGTGGATGAGAAAGTGGATGTCGCCATGCGCGTCATCGCCGACCATGTGCGCACCATCGCATTCTCTATAGCCGATTCGCAGCTCCCCTCCAACGCCAAGGCCGGATATGTCATCCGACGCATCCTGCGCCGCGCAGTCCGCTACGCATATACGTTTCTCGGCTGCCGCGAGGCATTCCTCTACCGGCTCGTAGATACACTCGTTGAACAGATGGGCGAGGCATATCCCGAGCTGAAAGCACAGGAAACCCTCATCAAGAAAGTCATCAAAGAGGAGGAGGACTCTTTCCTCCGCACTCTCGACAAGGGCATCGGCATGCTCGACACCCTGATGCAGAAAGCGCAGACAGAGGGCAAGACACAAATCAGCGGACAGGACGCTTTCGTCCTTTACGACACATACGGGTTCCCTCGCGATCTGACCGAACTGATACTGCGCGAACACGACATGACCCTCGACGCTGCCGGCTTCGACACGGAAATGAAGAGCCAGCGCGACCGCGCCCGCAACGCCTCCTCGCAGCAGACCGGCGACTGGGTGACACTGGCCGAGGGCGAACAGAATTTCGTAGGCTACGATACATACGAGTGCAAAACCCGGATACTCCGCTATCGCAAGGTGGCTCAGAAAAAGAAGGAGTTCTACCAGATTATCCTCTCAGACACCCCGTTCTACGCCGAAATGGGTGGTCAGGTCGGCGACACCGGATACCTCGAGGACGCTGACAGCAAGCGCATCAAGATAATCGACACGAAGCGCGAGAACAACATCGGCGTTCATATCGCCAATGAACTTCCGGCAGACCCCGCCGGCGAGTTCACTGCCGCCATCGACCGTGAACGCCGCGACAACATCGCCGCCAACCATACGGCGACACACCTGCTCCACCAGGCCCTGCGCGAGGTGCTCGGCAACCATGTCGAGCAGAAAGGCTCGTATGTGGCACCAGACGTGCTGCGATTCGACTTCTCCCACTTCCAGAAAGTGACGCCAGAGGAGATACGCAAAGTGGAGCACATCGTCAACAGCCGCATACGCAAGGCTATCCCCCTCGATGAACACCGCGACGTGCCAATTGCCGACGCAAAAGCCCTCGGCGCTATGGCTCTGTTCGGCGAAAAATACGGCGACCGCGTCCGTGTAATCCGCTACGGCGACTCAATAGAGCTGTGCGGCGGCACACACGTTCCCAACACCGGCAACATAGGCATGGTGCGCGTCCTGTCAGAAAGCTCAATAGCTGCCGGCGTGCGCCGCATCGAGGCCGTTTCCGGAACTGGGGTTGAAAACATGCTCGACCGTATGCAGGATTCTGTCCGCGACATCTCTGCCATGTTCGGCAACGCAGCCGACATCAAGGCGGCTGTGGCTAAAGCCATTAGCGAGAACAACGACCTGCGCCACAAGGTGGAAGACTTCTTCAACCAGCGAGTTGCCGCCATGACCAAGCAAATCCTCAGCGAAGTCAAGCAAGTCAACGGCATCAACGTCGCACAGTTGCGAGGCCTCGCCATGCCTGAAGTGGTCAAGAATGTTGCTTTCGCCCTGCGCAAGAGCGAAGTGACACCCCTCATATTCGTAGCAGCGACGTCATTCGACAAAAAACCGCTGCTCACCGTGGCGCTCACCGATGACCTTGTGGCTGACGGGCTGAACGCCTCCAAGGCCGTGCGAGAGGCGGCAAAGAGCATAAAGGGCGGCGGCGGCGGACAGCCGTTCTTCGCACAGGCCGGAGGCAAGGATGCCGACGGACTGGCAAAAGCATTTGAAACACTCACACAACAGCTCGGCATCGCCGACTGACCCTACCTGAATACAAAACCCTCGAGATGCGAGCGGGCTTCTCGAGGGTTTTGACTGAAAAAAGAAAGAGCATAAGACACTGTCTTTCAACCGTATCGAGAATAAATTTCGATATTCTATAGACTGTCTATTGCATATTAGCGAGAAATAGACTAACTTTGCATCGCAATTAGGGGCATTAGCTCATCTGGCTAGAGCGTTTGACTGGCAGTCAAGAGGTGACGAGTTCGAGTCTCGTATGCTCCACAGAACTTAACCGCATGAAATTCAGCAACATACAGCCGATTTTCATGCGATTTTTCTTTGTCTCTAACTCAATTCCCAAGCATATTTCGCTCGAATTCCGGGCAAAACCAAGGTGATTTAGGCAAAATGTTTCACCATTTCCTCAAATTGGTGAAACATTTCCGCAACAGGCTTTGCCATACCACAGCAGTTTTTAACCCACCCGCGCCGTCTGTTTGTTCCCGCCATTTAGCGATGCGACGCTTTGCCGCCGATCACTGGCGGGCAAAGCGGATGTCTGCAGCGAGGTTGTTGGCGACAACAACAGCCTTCGTAATGTGGTCACAGATGTGGTCCTTGCCCACAAGCTCCTCGATGCCCGATTTTTCAAGCGACAAGTGGACATTGTGACGCACGCCCGACAATACGACATGGATGCCCTCGCGCTGCGACGACTTTATGAGTATCTCAAGGTTATGGATGGCAGTGGAGTCGATGAACGGCACTTTGCGCATACGCAATATGCGCACAAGCGGCTTGTCGCCCATTGAGCGCATCATCTCGTCAAACTTTGTCGCCACGCCGAAGAAGAACGGCCCGTCGATTTCGTACACCTCAACTCCCTGTTCGAGGTTGAGTATCTCATGCTGCGTGGTTTCCTGCCCGTCGGCGATGTCTATCTGCTCGCCGAAACGGTGTATGGCAGTGTTCTCCATGACACGGCGCAAGAACAGCAGTATCGCCAGCAGCAGTCCCAATTCTATGGCAATGGTCAGGTCGAAAACGACTGTGAGCAGGAACGTCACTATCATTACCGTAACGTCAGACTTCGGGGTCTTCAGTATAGCCTTGACCGTACGCCAGCCGCTCATGTTGTATGACACCATAATCAGCACGCCGGCGAGGCACGCCATCGGGACAAGGTTGATGAGCGGCATCAGGAACAGGAATATCAGCAACAGAACGACTGCATGAACTACGCCGGCAACGGGCGTGCGGCCGCCGTTGGTGATGTTGGTCATCGTGCGGGCTATCGCGCCGGTCACGGGTATTCCGCCAAAGAACGGCACTACCACATTAGCCACACCCTGCCCTATCAGCTCTGTATTGCAGTCAGTGTTTGACCCGGTCGCGCCGTCTGCCACCGTAGCCGAAAGCAGCGACTCTATCGCACCCAGCATAGCAATGGTAAACGCCGACGGCAACAGCGCGTTGATTGTAGCCATGTTGATTTCTATGGCATGGGGCGCAGGGATCGCCCCGGAAAGGTTGTGGAACCGGTCGCCGATAGTTTCCACACCATCAAGACCGGCAAACTCCCGCAGCAGCCATACGGCTACCGTCACAACAATAATAGCGACCAAAGCGCCGGGGAGGCGTTTGCTGATGTAGGGCGCGGCTATGATTATGGCAAGCGACACCAGTCCCACGATGAGAGTAGGCAGGTGCATCGTGCCGAAATGCGACAGGTATACTCCCCACTTGGAGATGAAGTCCGACGGCAGCTCGCCCGTCTGCAGACCGAAGAAGTCGGTTATCTGCGTTGAGAATATGGTCACGGCAATGCCAGACGTAAACCCTATGACAATCGGGTACGGAATGAACTTTATGACCGTGCCAAGCCTGAACAGCCCTAGCCCAACCAGTATAAGCCCTGCAAGGACTGTAGCAATCGCAAGTCCCGTAAGCCCGAACTGCTGAATGATGCCGTATATTATGACAATGAACGCGCCCGTCGGCCCGCCTATCTGAACCGAGCAGCCGCCAAATGCGGAGACAAGGAAGCCGCCGATGACAGCAGTTATCAGCCCGACCGTCGGCGTTACGCCTGATGCGATGCCGAATGCCACGGCAAGCGGCAATGCCACTATGCCAACCACAATGCCGGCTATCGCGTCATCCTTGAACTGCGTGGCACTGTAGCCGCGCAGCGACGTGAACAGCTTGGGGCGGAACGGTATTCTCGAAACTATATTCATGGTATCAGTAGATAAATATGTTGCACAAGTTCCACTATCTACATTTGCCGCAGCCATGACACCTGCCGCAATCCCAAATCACTGAATTACAGACGCATACCATTTCCAGCGAGCAAATGAAGCGCAAAGTTACTCATTTTTCCGCTATCAAGGGCTGAAAGTCTCGGTCAAAATTAGTAATTTCGCGAAAAACAAAAACACCGAAAGATGAGCAGAATAGCATTCGCCTCCGACCACGCGGGGTATGAACTGAAACAGGAATTGGAAAAGTACGTGTCCGAAAAGGGGTATTCATACACCGACTTCGGCACTGACAGCACCGCATCATGCGACTACCCGGACTATGCACACCCGGCGGCAATAGCCATTGAAAAGGGGGAATGTGACTTCGGCATCTGCATGTGCGGCTCTGGCAACGGCATACAGATGACTCTCAACAAGCATCAGGGCATACGCGCAGCCCTCTGCTGGAAGCCGGAGCTCGCCGCCCTCGCCAAGGCCCACAACAACGCCAACGTGCTTGTGCTGCCTGCCCGGTTCATCACCGCGGAGGAAGCAAAGAAAATCGTCGATGAATACCTCAACACCCAGTTTGAGGGAGGCCGCCACCAACGCCGCATCGACAAGATTCCCGTAAAATAACACATGGACGGACGCATAACAATCGCCCTCGAACATCTCCGCATTTACGCACACCACGGCGTAATGGAACAGGAACGGACAGTCGGCAACGAATTCATTGCCGACCTGTCCCTCGACATTGACGCGACAGAGGGGATGCGCCATGACCAGCTCGACGGCACAATATCATACGCGGACATCTACGCCGTCGTCGCTGAGCAGATGCAGACACCCTCACGCACGCTCGAACACGCCGCCGTACGCATAGCCGAAGCCCTGCGCAGCGGCTTCCAGCAGATCAAATCAGGCAGCGTCAAGATAACCAAGGTCACACCGCCGATACCGGGCATCTGCGGCTCTGCCTCCGTAACATACACGTTCTGACAACATTACGCCATACAGTGAAAACACGGCAAAAATTTATCGCAATTTTTCCGCCGTAAAATTTGGTCAGTCCGCAGATTGTTGCTAACTTTGCACTCGCAAAACGGAAACGGATTGCACCCCAATTGGGTCCGCTAGCTCAACTGAATAGAGCATCTGACTACGGATCAGAAGGTTACAGGTTTGAATCCTGTGCGGATCACTATAGTGGTTATTACCATTGAAAGTTTGTGGTTTTAGTACAATTGGGTCCGCTAGCTCAACTGAATAGAGCATCTGACTACGGATCAGAAGGTTACAGGTTTGAATCCTGTGCGGATCACCCAGAGCGGTTGCCTTGCGAAAGGGACCGCTTACTTTTTATTTGCACAATCCGACTATAATTAGTATCTTTGCCACATTAACATCATACTTAAATCTATAAATATGAAAAAACTCACACTCTTATTGCTGCTTGCGGCTGCGCTTGCCGGCATCCCTGCGGCTCACGCCGGGACGGAACAGGCAGTGCGGACGTATGACACGTCGGCATTGCGCAGCGAGGGGGTGACGGCGGAGGGCGTGCAGTACACGCGGCTGTCGTGGGAAGGGCTGGAAATGACGGCATCCCCCGGAGAGCCGGAACTGCCTGTGGAGTACGTCCGCTTCCTCGTGCCGGTGTACACGAACAACTTCACTGCGTCGGTTAGCGGCGTTACGCACGGCAGCGCCTTGCAGACGATGTACCGCATCTACCCCGGGCAGGAGCCGGTGACTACCAACCACGAAGGCCTGGTGCCGTTCACCGCGCCGCTCGAGAGCGCGTACACGCTGACGCTCCCCGTGAGGGCGGAAGTCGTCTCCGACGGCTTCGTGGACGGCTGCAACCACATAGTGACGGTTGCGGTCTACCCGACGACCTACTCTCCGTCAAACGGCACGGTGATGCCGGCGAGCCGCCTGACGGTGACATTGAACTACGACGACTGCACGGCGGCAGACCTTAAGGACACGCCGATATTCCCGCCGCACCGCTCGCGGCACATCGACGTGGGCGGCATGGTGGTCAACGCGCAGCGGATGTCGAGCCGGCAGTACGCACCCGCAGCCGCTCCGCTCGACACGATGTCCGACCGCTACTACATCATCACTCCGCGCAGCCTTGCGGCCTCTTTCCGCGACCTCGCGGCATGGAAACGTCAGAAGGGCTACGACGTGGTGATAAAGCCGATAGAGGAAGTGTATGAGGAGTACCCCTACGGCGAGGGGCAGACTCACAGCTGCCAGTTCGCCGGCGGCGGCACTCACAGCGTCGAGGTGGTTGACGAGGCAGCAAGCCTGCGGACGTACCTGCAGGACGAGTTCAGCAAGCACGGCTCGTTTTTCTGCCTCCTCGCCGGAGACTACCATACCAATATGCCGATTCGCAAAGCGGCATGGGCTGACAACGAAAAATCGTATGATATGTATACAAACGT
>CAKUKR010000005.1 GCA_934663645.1 uncultured Muribaculaceae bacterium
GCAGAACGGATTGCGGAACTCGTGCCGCAAGGCAAGCTGTACTCGTGCCACACTGGCCAGACCTCCGGCAACCCGATGCGGCAGTTCACGGTCAACTTCTACCTCGGCGACCGCGTTGTGCCTTTTGACGCGGAGAAACCGGCAAGCGGCTGGCTGATAGCCGGCGAGGAGGAGGAGGCAAAATTCACCTCGGCGCATCGCGGGTACACGCTGCAACAGGTCTATGACAGCGGACACCGCAGCTGCGACGACCGCAAAATCCTGCGCCTGTACCGCTTCAGCAAAGGACAACCGCAGGTTACGCCACGGAAAACCCTCCACAAACAGCACTGACAATCAGCTGGTTATAAATAAAATGAAAATTTCTTCCCGAAAAATTTGGTCAGGTCAGTAATAAGCAGTAATTTTGCAACGTCAAAAGGCAAAGAGATGCCGCGAAAGTTGACAACAATGCCTTGTGGTGTAATGGTAGCACACCGGATTCTGGTTCCGTTTGTGAGGGTTCGAGTCCTTCCAAGGCAACTATGGCATTACTATGCACTTACGGCAGATTTACAAAACGCTTACTAACAGCAAGTTAAGGCGAAAAGGCAAATCTGCCGTAATGCGTATGTAACTGCATAATCCGTTTATGTTGTTACGCTGGTTGTTATGCACCACGCGCTTGCATTGCCCGATTTCTTGCTAACTTTGCACTGGCAGAAATGCAAAACAACCCAAAAGCCACAAGCTGACAATGAAAGCAACGCTATACATTTCCACGAGTGCCGAGGGGATAGTCCCGGCACGTTACCGCCTGACAGACGGCAGGGCGGTCAATAACATACGCACTCGCCGTCATTCGAACACGACGCAACACTGACCGCAAGGGTATACGAAATCTGCTGGCGGAGGATCAGCGGGAAAGGAGGGCGAGGAAGTCGTCCTCCCCTTTTATGTCAATGCCGAGCTTGCGGCATTTCTCGAGCTTGGCGGGTCCCATGTTGTCGCCGGCAAGGACAAAGGAGGTTTTGGAGGAGATGCTGCCGGAGTTCTTGCCGCCGTGGTCTTCGATCATGCGTTTGTATTCGTCGCGGGAGTGGTGCGTGAATGTGCCGGATATGACTATGGTCATGCCGGCAAGCTCGTCGCCGGCAGCTTCCGTATGCGACATCTCCATCTGCGCTCCGGCTTGGCGCATGTCCTCGATGTTGGCCTGGCATACGGGGTCGCGCAGGTAGTCGTATATACCTTGCGCTATCGTCGGGCCTACGTCGGGAATGGCTTTCAGCTGGTCAACGGTCATCGCCATGAGCGCGTCCATAGAGCCGGCGGCGCGTGCCACCTGCTTGGCGGTTGTCTCGCCTACGTTTGGTATCGAGAGTGAGTACAGTACGCGCTCAAACGGCACAAGGCGTGTGTCCTCTATTCCCTTGACTATCTTGGCTGCGGTGCGCTCGCCCATGCCATCGAGCCGCTCGAGGTCTTCAGTGCGTAGGCGGTAGAGGTCGCCTATGCGGCGCACAAGCCCTGCGGCATAGAGCAGCTCGGCGGTTTCCTCCCCTATCCCGTCGATGTTCATCATGCGGCGGGCCGCGAAATGCTCAATCTTGCCTGTTATCTGCGGGCGGCATCCGTACTGGTTTGGGCAGCGCCATGCGGCCTCGCCCTCAACGCGCACCAGTGGAGTGCCGCAGACTGGGCAGTGTGTTACAAACTCGACTGGCTTTGCACCTGGCTTGCGGTCAGCCATCTCCACGCCAGTGATTTTGGGTATGATTTCCCCGCCCTTCTCCACATAGAGGCTGTCATGCTCGTGTATGTCGAGCTGGCGCATTATGTCCTCGTTGTGGAGCGAGGCACGCTTGACGACAGTGCCAGACAGCAACACCGGCTCGAGGTTGGCCACCGGGGTTATGACCCCCATGCGCCCGGTTTCGAAGGAGACGAAGCGCAGCGGCGTGCAGGCACGCTCGGGGTTGAACTTGTACGCTATCGCCCAGCGCGGCGACTTGGCGGTGAAGCCGAGGTTCTGCTGCTGGCGGAGGGAGTTGACCTTGAACACAAGTCCGTCGGTGGCCACCGGGAGGGTCTTGCGCTCGGTCTCCCAGCGTGAGATGAAGGCATCGACATCCTCCATGGAGCGGAGCAGCGTCATCTCCGGCGACACCTTGAACCCCCAGCGGGCAGCAGCCCTCAAGTTGTCGTAATGGTTGTCGGCAGGGAGCGTGTCACCCAGCAGGAAGTAGAGGCGGCTGTCGAGGCGGCGGCGTGCCACCTCGGCGGGATTCTGCATCTTGAGCGAGCCAGAAGCGGCATTGCGAGGGTTGGCGAACAGCGGCTCTTCGTTATAGGCACGCTCTTCGTTGAGAGCCTCAAACACGTCCCAGGGCATCAGTATCTCGCCGCGTATCTCGAACTCATCAGGCCAGTCGCCGTCGGGGAGAATTTTAGGTATCGAGGCAATGGTGCGGACGTTGGCGGTCACGTCGTCGCCGCGAGAGCCGTCACCGCGAGTCACGGCCTGTACGAGCCGTCCTCCCTTGTATTTCAGAGAAATGGACACGCCGTCAAATTTCAGCTCGCCGACTATCTGGAAGTCCTCGCCGCCGAGACCTCGGCTGACGCGGTCAAACCACTCGTCCACCTCCTGGGGAGAGTAAGTGTTGGAGAGCGAAAGCATCAGACGCTCGTGCTGGACGTGGGCAAACCCTCCGGAAAGGTCAGAGCCGACACGCTGTGTAGGCGAGCCGGGGTCGAGAAACTGTGGGAACTGCTGTTCCAGCTGCGAGAGCTCGAGCAGCAGCATGTCAAACTCGCGGTCGGAGATTTCGGGGTTGCTGTCCACATAATAGTTGCGGTTGTGGCGTTCTATCTCGCTGCGAAGCCAGCAGATGCGTTCTTTAGCCTGTGATGCGTCCATAGGTGTATGTAGGTGAGTCAATTGCAGTTAAATGAAAATGTCTGCGGGATATTCCACATCCCAGAGGTAGAGTGCCTGCGGCGGCATCGATGTGCCTGCGGCGCACCGGTCTTGCGCCGCGATGACGGCACGAAAGCCGTCGGCAGTCATCTTGCCCCGCCCTACGTCAACGAGCGTGCCTACGACAGCCCTCACCATGTTGCGCAGAAAACGGTCAGCGGCAATGGTGAATACGTGCAGCCCCTCAACAGGGGCAGACCACCGCGCCGTGTCAACGCAGCAGATGTTGGTGAGCGCATCGCTGTGCAGCTTGGCAAACGAGGTGAAGTCGCTCACCGTGAGCAACATGCCTGCAGCGTGGTTCATCGCGTCATAGTCGAGAGGAAATGTGGACTGCCATGCCAGCGGATAAAGGAACGGCGACTTGGCATCGGTGACGAAGTACTTGTACACACGGCGAGAGGCGTCAAACCGCGCATGGGCATCATCGCGCACCGGCAGCAGAGCCTCGAGTGCAATGTCGCGTCCGCAGAGGCGGTTGAGTGATGTCAGCAGCCTCGGCGGATCGGCGACTGGCGCGTCTGTGTCGAAGTGGGCGTACATCGTCCGGGCGTTGACCCCTGCATCGGTGCGCCCAGCGCCGACAATGGCAGTCGGGCGGCGCAATACAGTGGAGAGAGCCTTCTCGACAGTCTGCTGCACGCTGACGGCATTAGGCTGCGACTGCCAGCCATGGAAGGGCTCGCCCCGGTATGACAGCTTCAGAAAATATCGCATGGGCAGTCCGTTGTGTCAGTCGCGTTCCAGGTATGTGTTTCCGTACAGTCCGGAGCGGTAGTTGTTGAGGAACTGCCGTCCCTCCTCTGCGGTGATGACTCCTTTCTTCATCGAAGCCGCGACACGCGACTCGAGGCTGCGCACCAGCTTCTTGGGATTGTACTCTACATAGTCAAGCACATCAGCGACAGACTCTCCGTCAATGACCTGCGCTATCTCATATCCGTCCTTGGTCAGCGCGATGTGGACGGCGTTGGTGTCGCCGAACAGGTTGTGCATATCGCCCAGTATCTCCTGGTATGCGCCTACGAGGAACACGCCCAGGTAATACGGCTCGCCGGGACGGAGAGCATGAACAGGAAGGTAGGGGGTGCTGCCCTGCGGCGCTACGAAATGGTCTATCTTGCCGTCGCTGTCGCAGGTGATGTCTTGAATGGTGCAACGTGCCGTCGGCTTCTCGTCGAGGCGGGAAATGGGTATTATGGGGAACATCTGGTCGATCGACCAGCTGTCGGGCAGCGACTGGAACAGGGAGAAGTTGCAGAAATACTTTTCGGGCAGCATACGTGAAATCTTGCGCAGCTCCTCGGGCGGATGCTTCATGGAGCGTGTCATCTCGTTCACGTCGCGGGCAACGGACCAGAACAGCTTCTCGACCTGCGCCCTTGTGGTCAGGTCGAGCAAGCCGAGGGAGAACAGTTCCAGAGCCTCCTCACGTATCTGCAGGGCGTCGTGCCAGTCCTCAAACACACGTGTCGGGTTAATCTTGTCCCAGATGTCATAGAGCTCGCGCAGCAGCTCGTGCGCATCCTCGGGGACAGTGTCGCTGTCGTTCCATATAGGCAGGTGTGCCGTTTCCAGCACGTTGATTATCAGCACTGAATGGTGTGCCGTGAGCGAGCGACCGCTCTCGGTGATGATGCCCGGCTGTGGCAGGTCGTTTTTTACACACACGTCCACGAGCGCGGAGACGGAGTCGTTGACATACTCCTGAATGGAATAGTTCATCGAATTCTCCCCTACCGACGAGCGGGTGCCGTCATAGTCCACTCCGAGTCCGCCGCCTATATCGACGAAATCGATGTGGAAGCCCATTTTGAACAGCTGTACATAGAACTGCATCGCCTCGCGCAGGGCGGTCTTGATGCGGCGTATCTTGGTAATCTGGCTGCCGATGTGGAAATGTATGAGTTTCAGCGCGTTTTCGAGTTTGTTGCGGCGCAGGAACTCGACAGCGTCGAGCAGTTCGCTGGAGTTGAGGCCGAACTTGCTCACATCGCCGCCCGACTCTTCCCACTTGCCCGAGCCGGAGGAGCTGAGCTTGATGCGTATGCCGATGTTGGGAACGATGCCGAGCCGTTTCGACACGCTGGCGATGAGGCGAAGCTCGTTCATCTTCTCAACAACGAGGTATATGCGGCGGCCCATCTTCTGCGCCAGCAGTGCCAGCTCCACATAGTCCTCGTCCTTGTAACCGTTGCAGACTATCAGCGAGTTCTCGTGAGTGTTGACTGCCAACACAGCGTGCAGCTCGGGTTTTGAACCGGCCTCGAGGCCGATGTTGTACTTGTTGCCGTGGCTGACTATCTCCTCCACTACCTGATGTATCTGGTTGACCTTAATGGGGTATACGATGAAGTTCTGTCCTGTGTACTCGTACTCCTCGGCGGCACGCTTGAAACAGTTTGAAATCTTGCGGATACGATCGTCGAGAATGTCTGGGAAACGCAGCAGCACTGGGGCGGAGACGTCACGCAGCTTCAGCTCGTCAAGCACATCCTTGATGTCGATAGGCGCACAGCCCTCCTTGGGGGTTACCTGCACGTGCCCGCGCTCGTTAATCGAGAAATACTTCAGTCCCCAGCCGGGGATGTTGTACGTTTCCGCGGAATCTTCAATACGCCATTTTCTCATTTTCTGCTAATCTGCTTATGTAGGTTGTTGTGATGTTGGTATGTTAGGCTGAGCCGTAGCGCCTTCCTGCGAGCGGCCGAGAATTTCGAATGTTGAGGCAAACACCTCGGTGCGTTTGCGGGTGATGTGCAGCCTGTCGGTGTATTCGCGTGTCCTTAGCGAGCCTTCGAGGTACAGCTTCGTCCCCTTGCGTATGAACTTCTCGGCGTATGCCGCGCTTCGCCCGGTCATGACGATGTTGTGCCATTCCGTGACCTTGACGCCGCCTCTGGTCTCGCTGGTTGCCAGTGAGAAGAAGGCGACAGGAGAATCGGGTGCGGGATAACGTATCTCCGGGTCGCCGCCGACGTTTCCGAGCAATATTACCTTGTTGACTGACATAGTGCCAAGTGTTTGATGTATAGTTGTCAGAATTCAGATGCCTTCAGAGCCAAGCCTGTGCGCTCATGCAGCCCGAATAGGAGGTTGAGCACATGGACTGCATCGCCGGCGCCGCCACGCGCCACCGCATCGGCTATCACATCGAGATGAACTGTTGCCGCATCGGGCTTGTCTATATGTATCAGGCACTTGTGAGTACCCTCGACTTCTTTCAGCTCGAGAGAGCTCGGTGCGAGAAACGTGAAATGATGATCATCGTATATGCCGTCATACAGTGAGCGTATGTCCTGTGGCCGCAGAGAGGAGGGGAATGTTAAGCCGAGCCTCAATCCGCGGCCTTGGGCTGTACAGTCGGCAGAGGGGGTGAACAGCACCTTGCTGTCAAAGCTGTTCTGGACTGTCGCGAGGACATCTGCCACCTGACAGCCGTCAGCCTCTGGATCGCCTGCATAGCGTCCGGAAAGGGAGACAGCGATGTCGTCGCACAAAAGGAGCGAACTGGCAAAGGGGTACAGGGCAATGAGCGCCACTACGACAGCAGCACCGGGGACGTAAGCACGTGTCGAGCCACGCACGAGTGTCTTGCGGTTAATCTCGGAAATGCCCAAGTCCATTTCAGCCCTCGGGTCGCGGCCGTAGCAGCCGGATATGTCGATGACACGCAGGTCGGGGTATTTCCCGGGATTGAGGGCTACCTCGGCAGCAAAGTCAGACGGCTCGCATATCACCAGTGCGTCAATGGCGGAGGGTTGCGGCGGAGTCTCGCTCAGCTGCAGGTCAGTCTCCCCTATCAGCCCATGGTGAATGGAAGTCACGCGCTCGCCAGTATGTCCTGGGGCGTATGCCGCCGCCAGCTCCACATCTGGGTGGTTGACCAGTATCCTTATCAGTTCTCCGGCGACCCTCGAGGCCGCTCCTGAAATGCATGCTCTTATCATATCAATATATTAACGAGCGGCATGCCGCCTGTATTATGCACCGCGAGCGGCACGCCAGCTTCCTGACTGCCACCCGCGTATATGTCTGTGCCGTGCCTATGAACATCCATTGTCATAGGAAGGGTATCTTGTCATCCAGCGGGAGGTAGCGTGCGAAAGCCTCGCGAGCCTGCTCGTGTGTCACGCCCTCCCTGATGACAACGAATATTGTGTCCGTGCCCGGTATTGTTCCGAGAAACTCCGGAGCCTTGCTGATGTCGATGTCGTATGCCAGCCCCGGGGCGTATCCGTTGCGGGTCTTGATCACCGCCAGATTGCCGGCAAATTCGAGCGAGATGAAACCGCTCTGATACCCAGGGTTTATAGCAGCCTGTCCAGTTGCGAGCAGCTTGTCCTTAAGGACGTTGCTGTCTGGAAGTATGTACATATACGTACCCTTATCAGTAGGGACCTTGCTGGTTTTGAGCAATTTAAGATCTCTCGACAGGGTTGCTTGGGTCACTTGAAATCCTTTCTCGGACAAAAGTGCCGCCAGTTCGTCTTGGCTTGATATGCACCTGCTGCTTATCAAGTCGACTATCATCTCTACTCTCCTCTTGCGATTTTTCATGTCGAATTGGTGTTTGACTGTTTGTACGGCTGTGTATGGTTGCTGCTTGCTATATTTAAGTATTGATCTCGGTATGGAAGTATGCAAACTGCGAGGTTGTGGCACATGGCTGCCACTGCCCCCCCGGCACTGTGGTCAGAACGCCGCCGCCGGGAACTTGCGGGGGAAAAGCCGTTTAACGTCCCTCGCAATTCTCATCTGCGCTGCTGCATGATGCTTTGTATATGAAACTGATGTGCGTCTCATGATTCAGTCGCAAATTTAGGAAATTAAATCCGCATAGGAACTATGTGTGCCGCCATAACCTCGTCATTAAGGCATATTTAACAGACAGCTCCCCCTACGGCTTCACTTTTGTTCAGCGTCACTGCCTCTGCCTCCGATTTCCTTCTTGATGAGGGCAGCCCGCTCGTAGTCCTCTGCAGCCACGGCCTTATCCATCTCTTCGCGCAATTCAGCTACGCTCATCTTGGAGATGTCGGCATTGTCGGCATGTGGTTCATGCCCGGCCTTGCCGCCCTCTGTCTGCCCTGGCTCGAAGCCAGCGTCGCGCAGCACCTCCGGGCTGGTATATATAGGCGCGCCGGTGCGTATGGCAAGCGCAATAGCGTCACTCGAGCGCGAGTCTACAGTGACCTCGCGAGTGCCGTCTGACAGGTGAAGGTCGGCTGCAAACACGCCGGTGGGCAACCGGTGCAGCCATACTTCGCGCAGCGTCATGCCGAATGTGTTGAATATAGTTGCCATAAGGTCATGGGTCAGCGGACGAGGCGTTATGACCGACTGCAGGCGGCACTCAATGGACTGCGCCTCTGCCACGCCTATTACTATCGGTATGCGGCGTGTGCCGCCGTGCTGCTGCAGCACTACGGCATATACGCCGGACTCTATCTGATTGTACGTTATTCCGATGAGGTCGAGTTGTATCTTCTCTGCCATTGTAGTTGAGTGTGTGATGATATTCGTTTGTTAATCATTGCATTCCTGCCGGCGGCGGTGACGGCGCGAGGCTGGAGCGGAAATCATGCCCGAGCCGAGGCACAGCTCACGGTCGGGAGTGTAAACAGTCACATATTGCCCCGGGGCGATGCCCTGTATGTCCTCGGCGGAATGGATAGTGTATTCCCCCTCGGCAGTGCCACGCACCATGCGGGCATCGCTGAAATGAGGCGTATGCCGGTTCTTGAACGCCACGGACATCTCTTGCTGCCTCTCTTCGAAGGGGGTGCCGCTTATCCAGTGCATCTCCTGGACGTGGAGCTCGCGGCCGTACTGCAAAGCGGTGTCGTAGCCTCGCGAGACGTATATCACGTTGTCACGCACGTTCTTGCGCACCACATACCACGGGCCGCCGCCCAGTCCCAGGCCCTTGCGCTGACCGATGGTGTGAAACCAGTATCCTTCATGCTCGCCTATCTTGCGGCCTGTCTCTATCTCTACCACCGCGCCAGGGCGTGTGCCGAGGTGGCGGCGCAGGAAGTCGTTGTAGTTTATCTTGCCGAGGAAGCATATCCCCTGCGAGTCCTTGCGAGTGGCGTTGGGCAGCTTAGCGTTCAGAGCCGCCTGACGCACCTCCGCCTTGGTCATCTCGCCGAGCGGGAATACCAGGTGGCTGAGCTGCTCGTATGAAATCTGCGCCAGAAAGTCCGTCTGGTCCTTGACCGGGTCGGCGGCAGTGCCGAGGTAGAGCTTTCCACCGCGCTCGCGCACAGTGGCGTAATGCCCCGTAGCGGTGAGGTCATACTCTCGGCCCCAACGCTCCTCGAAGAAACCGAACTTGATCATCTTGTTGCACATCATGTCGGGGTGGGGCGTAAGCCCTGCCGCAACAGTGTCGAGGGCATATCGCATCACATAGTCCCAGTATTCCTCATGGAGCGAAACCACGCGGAGCGGCAGCCCGTACTTGCGGGCTATGAGGGTGCACATCTCGATGTCCTCATCAGCCGAGCAGTCCCCCTCGCCGTTGTCCATGCCGATGCGTATGTAGAACAGGTGCAGGTCATGCCCCTCGCGCCACAGGCGGTCAACCGCCACCGCGCTGTCAACACCGCCTGACACCAGCACTGCTATCTTCATTCTCTTGCTTTCCATATACTGTGCATATCGCCGCTCACACCTCTTCGAGTGCAGACTCGCTCTTGTTGTCGTTATGTATGATGTGCAGCGACAGGAAATAGTCACACGAAATCTTGCCCGGGCCGACGAGCATCAGGAAGAAATAGATGCCCAGGAACATTATCGGCAGGTAGCCCGGCTGGTTCCATGACAGCTGCCACGCAGCCTCTCGGAGATAGTCTGACAGCAGGTAATGTTCCGCCATTACCATGGCGATGAACGGCGGCACTATCATGATGCGCATCATCAGCCCGAGCATGATGAACAGCGAGCATACGCACTCTATCGCCACCAGCACCGCCAACGACATCTCCGGGGAAAGCCCCAGCACCGGCGGGAAGCCTGAAGCAGCCTCGCCGAACAGCGTCCACTGGCGCACCCCGAAATGAAGCATCATTATGCCCACGAACAGGCGCAGGAACAGGCGGCCTATGTTGGTATAGGAATATCCGGTAGTCCAGAAATAGACCCTTTTGAGCAGTTCGACCAGTTTTTTCATTGCGCAGGGGTGTTTGTTTCTTCAGCGGGGACTGTTTCCGCCGGCTCGGCGTCCGGCTGTGGCGATGCCTGTTTCTGTGCAGCGTCGCGGGCTATGGTCAGGAAAACGTCAGCGGGCATCACGTTGCGGGCCAGCACAGTGCCGTCGCCGGCAACTATGTATGCGCATGGGGAAATGCGGATGTCATACGTCCTCTCTGGATTAAGCAAATATCCTCCGGTCACGAAACCGGGCAGCGAGGACAGGTAAGCGTTGTCCTCCTCCGACGGTTGGTCAGTGTCAGCCACGATGACAGCCATGATGCCGTCACGGCATAGGCGTTCCACCTCCAGCATCGTGCCGAGACGCAGCGTCCACTGGCGCATCTCGTCCTGACGCGGTGTGCCGAACACCACGACTGTGTATTGCAGCCCCTGAGCGACCTCCAGGGCATTGCCGAGCGAGTCGGTCATCTCCAGTGCCGGCATCGGGCTGCCGGGCTTGGTGGCACGCAATGCCGCCAGCTGCGTGGCATAGCGTGTCTTGCGCTCCTTAGGCACTTTTTTGTTTGCCACATACCCCTCGAGCATCATCTCGTAGACCTCGTCGATGTAAAACTCCGAGCGGCGCGAATGGAGAGCCTCCTCTGCGGCACGCATGAACTGCGTGGCGAGCGACGGGTTCTTGGACAGCTTCTTGATCAGCGCGGCTACGGAATTGACCACCTTGGCCTTCTGTGCCCACATCATCGGCGCAACGTACACGTCGAAAGCGTGCTGCAAGGCCGCCTGATTGACGGTCTTCTGCTTGAAATCCATCGGCGCCCAGAAGTTGTCCATAAGGTAGTCGGAGCGAGAAGTGATGTCGCCCAGATATTCCGGAGCCTCGGGGTATGTGAACAGCGCGTCCACATACATCGTGCCGTCGGCTGGTGCAGCAGCGGCTGTCTGCGCCGCAGCCGGCAGTATGGAGGCGAGCAAAGCCGCCAGTGTGATAAACAGTGCCTTGGTCTGCATAGTTTCGATATATGGTTAACGACTGCGGACGAGTGGTGCGTCCGCAGTCTGGCATGCAAAAGTAAGCAAAATTCCCGACACGGCAAAGCCTCGCCGCAGATTTCGCCAGACTCGTCACCGCAGGGAGGAAAGCAGCGCGTCTATCGGGGAGCGGACTATGCGTGCCAGACGGTATCCGCGCTCTGCCATCGCTGCCCGCAGCTCGACCTCAAAGAAGTGCGCCACAGAGCCTACGAAACCCACCGGCATGTTCAAGGAGGCGTCGTTGTAGAGGGCGACATTGTTGTCCAAAAACGCGCCGAACTCATCGGCAAGGATACGCTGTATAGCCAATGAATTGCGGTGGCGGCCCAGAAAGGGCACGAGCGAGGCGAGCCACACGTTGCCGCCGGGACTGCGGTAGACGCGCTGAAGCGTCACCTCGCGTGTCACGCCGAAATCCCGTTCCAATTCGTCGCGACACCACTGCCCCAACGCTCCGCGCAGTGCCTCACGCACCAGACGGCGGCCCAGCGCCGCGCCGCTCCCCTCGTCGCCGAGTATGTACCCCAGCGGCGGCACGTTGGCCTCGATGCTGCCGCCGCGCCACAGGCAGGAGTTGCTTCCCGTGCCGAGTATGCACGCTATGCCGTCACTCTGGCCGAACAGTGCTCGTGCCGCGCCCTCGAGGTCCGAGCCTACGTATATCTCCGCGTTGGGGAAGACGCAGCGCAGCGCAGATGCCACACTGGCGTTGACAGCCGCCGTGGCGCATCCCGCCCCGTAATAATGCACTTCCTCGACGGTAAGCGCGGGCAGCCCAGTCTCCGAAACCGCCTCGACACACAGTTCATACAACTTGCAGAAGTCTTCAGACCGAGCCGTCACGGCATTGAACCCGGCGGTAGTGACCACCTCGGAAGCGTAGTTGGGGCGGCACACGCCCCATGAGATCTTGGTAGAGCCGGCATCGGCTACGACTGTTGTCTGTGTCTGCATCTTGCATTGTCTTTTAGATCTTCGCAAAGTTAATACATATCGGGCAATGGAGCAAACCGCCGCAGCGACATGTGTGCGTTTTGCGCTCTCGCGCGGATTTCGTAACTTTGCACCCGATGCGCCGCCCGCCGGCACGCACCTGACTGTCATGCGACTGAACAAGGAGATACTGCGGCTCACCATACCCGCCATAATCAGCAACATCACCATGCCCCTGCTGGGGCTGTGCGACACTACCGTGGCAGGACACCTCGGCTCGGAGGCGTTCATCGGCGCGGTGGCTGTGGGGACGATGATGCAGAACGTGGTGTTCTGGATGTTCGGCTTCCTGCGCATGGGGACTACCGGGATGACCGCGCAGTGCTACGGCGCAGACGACATGGACGGCTGCCGCCGGATACTGTGGCGCACGCTGACTGTCGGGCTGACTGTCGGGCTTCTCATCCTGCTGCTGCGCCCAGCCCTGCGCGAGCTGCTGCTCATGCTCATAGGGCCGCAGGGGGAGGTGCGCTCGCTCGCGTCTGCCTATTTCGACATCTGCATCTGGGGCGCGCCCGCTATGCTCGTCACCATGTCGCTTCAAGGGTGGCTGCTCGGCATGCAGACCACGCTGCTGCCGATGACCGTAACCGTCACTGTCAACGTCCTCAACATCGGGCTCAGCCTCTTGTTTGTCTACGTCGGCGGCATGGGCTTCCCCGGGGTGGCATACGGCACGCTGGCGGCAACCTGCTGCGGAGTGCCGCTGGCAGTATTTGCGGCGATGCGGCGTATGAGCGGCAAGTCGCTGCGCACGCCCCTGCGCGAAGTGTTCGCCCCCGACGGCCTGCTGCGCTTCCTGCGTGTCAACAGCGACATATTCCTGCGCTCGGCGTGCATCATCGGCGTGTCTATGACTGTCACCGCCATAGGGGCACGCCTCGGCGCGATGACCCTCGCCGCCAACGCCGTCATGATACAGTTCTTCGTCTTCTTCTCCTACTGCATGGACGGGTTCGCATTCACAGGCGAGGCCCTGTGCGGGCGGTTTGCCGGAGGCCATGACCTGACGATGCTGAGGCGCTGCGTTCGGCGGCTGCTGATGTGGTCTGCTGCGATGGCATTGCTTTTCACGACGGTATACGCACTCTTCTACGGCGAAATAATCTCGTTCATCACCAACGACCAGGCCGTCATCGACACCATACGCCATTACAGAGGGTGGATATTCGCCATCCCCGCGCTGTCGGTCATGGCGTTCATCTACGACGGCTTTTTCATCGGCATGACAGCCACGCGGCGCATGCTCGTGGTGACAGCCATCGCCTCCTCCATATTCATGACAGTCAGCTTCGTGCATTTCCGTGACGGCGGCATCTGCATCGGACTGCCTGAAAACAATGTGCTGTGGGCGGCGTTCATGTCATACCTGCTCGCCCGCGGCTCGCTGCTGGCAGTGCAGTCACGCACCGTGATGCGCCACGCTGCTCTGGGCGGCAACAAACAGCCTTGACACCATGATACAGTTCATCAACGCCAAAATAAACATAGGCCTCCACATCGTCAGCAAGCGCGATGACGGCTACCATGACCTGCAGACCATTTTCCACCCCTTAGGGCTGCATAACGGCACGCCGCGCTGCCCGTACCCGCTGTGCGACATACTCGAGGTCACACCCGGCAGCGGCACGGAAGACATCTACACCTTCAGCGGCAATGCCATTGACTGCCCTTTGGAGGCGAACCTCGTATACCGCGCAGTGCAGCTGTACCGCGCCAGCGCAGGTGAAAATGGACTGCCGCCGCTGCGCATCTCGCTCGAAAAGCACATACCCGACGGCGCGGGACTCGGCGGAGGCTCTGCCGACGCTTCATTCACACTGCGTGCGCTGAACGCCCTGTCCAGCCGGCCGCTCACAGGCAGCCAGCTCGAAGCATTGGCAGCTCAGTTGGGGGCGGACTGCCCGGTATTCATCAGCAACCGCCCGGCTTACGCCGAGGGTGTGGGCGAAAAGCTCATGCCGACAGACATCGACCTGTCAGGCCGTTGGGCAGTTATCGTGAAGCCACCGTTCGGCATCCCTACCCGCGAGGCATTCGCCGGCATCACGCCACACGGCAACCGCATCGACCTGCGCCAGGCCGTCCTGAAGCCTATTGAACAATGGAAAGATTTGATTGTCAACGATTTCGAGGCGTCACTATTTCCCCGCCACCCCGAATTGCCATTCATCAAGGAAACACTATATGACTGCGGCGCGGTGTATGCCTCCATGTCCGGCTCGGGGAGCGCGATGTACGGCATATTCCGTGGCAGAAACGAGGCGGAACAGGCGGCTGCAGACAGCAGATTTAGGCCTTTCGCGGTGTTCACAGCCATGCTCTGACACGGCAGCTCGTGGCATTAACACCTTTTGGCGCACTATTTGCTGCACGCGCAGCCCAAAACAAGAAAGCCATGAGCAAGAACAAAAGCAAAAACAATATAGAAGAGGAGCCGACACAGCAGACTGCCAAAACGCAGCAGCAAGCTGAGGAAACTCCTGAAAAGAAGACAGAAGGACAGGAAAACGAGACAGAAGAAGAGGACGACGCTGCGCGAATAGCGTCGCTGACCGAGCAGCTCGAGAAAGAGAAAAAGGAGTACCTGTTTCTGATGGCAGAGTTTGACAACTTCCGCAAGCGCACCATGCGCGACAAAGCGGACCTCATCAAAAACGCCGCCGAAGGCGCGTACATGGGCATACTCCCCATAGTTGACGACATGGAACGGGGGCTGAAAGCATCTGCCGATGCCACAGACGCAGCCCCTGTGCGCGAAGGGATGAAGCTGATATATGACAAACTCGTCAAGCTTCTCGAGAAAAACGGAGTCAAGGCAATCGACACGGCCGACACCGAGTTTGACACCGAGCGGCATGAGGCTATCTCGGCAGTGCCCGTGCCGGACCCGGAAATGAAAGGGAAGATAATAGACACCGTGGAGAAAGGATATACGCTCAACGACAAGGTGATACGCCACGCCAAGGTCGTCGTGGGACAATGACAACAGACTAACACAGGGAGCAGACTACAATGGCTGATAACAAAAGAGACTACTACGAGGTGCTTGGCGTAGACAAGAACGCCACAGCAGAAGAGATAAAGAAGGCATACCGCAAGATGGCCGTCAAATACCATCCTGACAGGTATCCTGAAAATACCGAAGAGGAAAAGAAAGCCAAGAAAGCCGCCGAAGAGAAGTTCAAGGAGGCGGCAGAGGCGTATTCGGTATTGAGCGACGCTGACAAGCGTGCCAAATACGACCGCTTCGGCCCGAGCCTGGGCGGAGCCGGAGGAGCTGGAGGCTTCAATGCCGGCGGCATGTCAATGGACGACATCATGTCGCAGTTCGGCAGCATTTTCGGCGACTTCTTCGGCGGAGGGCGAGGCGGCTCACGCGGATACCAGCGCCAGCGCGTCAACAAGGGCTCGAACCTGCGCGTAACTGTCCGCGTCACGCTGCGTGACATCTACAACGGCGTGACCAAGAAGGTCAAGCTGCCGCGCTTCGTGGCGTGCGACGACTGCCACGGCACGGGCGCTAAGGACGGCACAGCGTTCAAGACCTGCGACCGTTGCCACGGCACCGGCATGATACAGAATGTGCAGCAGTCATTATTCGGCACACAGGTAGTGCAGTCGGTATGCCCGGAGTGCAACGGAGAGGGCAAGAAGATAACCGAGCAGTGCAGCCATTGCCACGGCACAGGCGTTGAGAAGAAAGAGGAAATCGTCGAGTTCTCTATACCCAAGGGCGTAGAAGACGGCATGACACTCACCATGCGCGGCAAGGGCAACGCCCCGCAGCACGGCGGAGTGTGCGGCGACCTGCTCATCTGCATACAGGAGGAGGCAGACCCAGAGCTGATACGCGACGGCAACGACCTGATCTACAACCTGATGCTCGACTTCCCGACAGCCGCGCTCGGCGGCACAGCCGATGTGCCCACCATCGAGGGACACGCACGCCTCAAGATACAGCCAGGCACACAGCCCGGCAAGGTGCTGCGGCTGCGCGGCAAGGGCCTCCCCTCGCTCAACGGCGGCGCAAACGGCGACCTGCTGGTCAACGTGATGGTCTATGTGCCGCAGAACCTCTCCGACACGGAACGCAGCGCAATCGAAAGCCTCAAGGACAATCCGAACATCGTCCCGACAGCAACGCAGTCGAAAAGCATCTTCTCGAAGCTCAGACACATATTCAACCGCGAGAACCGCGAGGGATAATCCATCCCTCCTCAATATACAGAGTGTGCCACTTCAACCAGTCGGCACACTTTTTTTGTTTCCATGCGTTTCAGATGGCCGTGCAGCCAAAGCACGGACACGGCATGCCATTCCCGGGGAGTTCTGCACCTGCAACTACGACAATAATCATTAATACATATTATTATATATCAACCGGTGTCATCTGGCCCAATATAGCATTTTAGCCAATAGACCTAAAAGCCCATTTGCTGCAACCAGTATATATATATAGCTTTGCACCAAAATCAAAACCAAGAAACAATGAGCAGATACACTCGCGCTAAGAGGGAAGACGCTGTCAAGCCCTCAAAGAGAAGAATGCAGTTCAGCATTGGCAACGTATGGAATAGCCTTAAAGACCTCAACATCATGTGTAATGACAAGGCCAACGAGGTTATAAAGTACGTTGAGTTAAGAGACGGCGAAGAACTGGAAGTAGTATTTTGGACTGAGGACATACCAGAACTCATCTGCATCGCCAAAATTTCCAAGAATGAGTTCGGACTCCCAGTGTACACATTGGACTACTCGCAGTCAACTCTGATATAACGCCTCGCCGTGAACAACACCCTGAAGGTTTCAAACCTTTGGGGTGCTTGTTCATTTCCAACAATGCCGCAAGGTATGCGTACAAAAAAACGCACCCATTACAGGTGCGTCCCAAATAAAATCATGGCGGAGTGAGGGGGATTCGAACCCCCGATACGCTTTTGGCGTATACACGCTTTCCAGGCGTGCCTCTTCAACCACTCGAGCATCACTCCTGATGTCCGTCCTTTGCGGCACGGCCTCTTGCGGTTTGCGCTGCAAAGGTAATGCTTTTATCCGGAACGGCAATGCGATTGTGTGTTTTTTTTATTAATTTTGCCGTGTTAACCGGTTCGGCATGCCGCATGGATAACGCTGCGACCCGAAAGGGGGCAGAATCGTCCAAAGGCATACCTCGGATAAACCTTTGACTATGAAAAAATTGCTGATAGCCTTTGTGGCGATACTGTCAGTGCTGGCAGTGGGCTGCAAGAAAAAAGGAGGGGACGGCACAAACGGGTTCCCCGCGAATTTCATGACGATGCGCGACAGCGAGCGTCTGGAATACATGATGCGGCGCGTTGACCCTGACTCCGTGGCACGTTTCCTGTGCTATTCATACCTGGGCCGCGTGCCCGGCTCAAAAATCGACACCCTGGCAGTGGCGCACCTGTATGCGTGCGACAAGTACCGTGGCGAAGATTTCGAGAAGTACATCACATCATTTGAGACTGCAGTCAATGGGCTGCCCCTCTGCGACAAGATGCACACGCAGCTTGCCCTCGGCACGTCTGACACCCTCTCCGTGGGCTACGACCTGGGGCTGGGATATGTGAGCCAGATACGCACACGCGGGCTGACACAGAAGGACATCGACGCCGACATCGACAACCTGCGCAAGGCATGCGGCACTGACACTGCCACCTATACGCGCTTCGTCAAGGGGTTCAAGACCGCGCTGCAGGCAGACCGAGGCAAGGACCTGCCCAACGACATTTATTCACGCTACATCAACCTGAAATGACATGAAACGCATATCTGAATACAGAGACATATTCGAGGGCGGGCTGAGCCGCCTGGACTATAACCGCCCGGGGCTGGAACGCCTCTACGAGCCTGTCGTCTACGGCATCACCGCCGGCGGCAAACGGCTGCGCCCGGTGCTGACGCTCATGGGCTGCGACGCTTTCTGCGGCAACGCGGAGGCTGCGCTCCGGGCCGCGCTCGGGGTAGAGATGTTCCACAACTTCACGCTGGTGCACGATGACGTGATGGACCATTCGGACATGCGCCGCGGGCGTCCCACCGTACACAAGAAATGGGATGTCAACACGGCTATCCTGAGCGGCGACACCATGCTTACGCTCGCCACACAGCTGGTCATGGATGTGCCTGACGACAAGCTGCGCAGCGTCCTCGACACTTTCAACCGCATGGCAGTCGAGGTGTACGAGGGGCAGCGGCACGACACCGATTTCGAGACCCGCGACGACGTGACCGCAGATGAATACATCCACATGATTACGCTCAAGACTGGGGCTCTGCTCGGCGGCGCGGCACGCATAGGCTGCATCATCGGCGGCGCGACAGAGGCGCAGGGCAGCCGCGTGGACGAGTTCGGGCGTTGCCTGGGCGTTGCCTTCCAGATACAGGACGACTACCTCGACGTGTTCGGCGACAGCGAGACATTCGGCAAGCCTATCGGCGGCGACATCCTCAACGGCAAGAAGACATACCTGCTGCTCGAAGCTCTCAACCGTGGAGGAAGCGACAGCGACGCGCTGCGGAGCGCGATGCAAATGGAGAACGGACAGGTCAAGATACAGACAGTCACACGCATATACGAGCGCATGGGCATCGACGAGATGTGCCGCAAGGCTGTAGCCTCGTGGATGGGACGCGCCCTTAAGTCGCTGAAGAAAGCGGGGCTGACCGAAGAGGGCTACGAGTGCTTCCGGATGTTTGCCGAGAAACTTATTGGCCGCACCAAATGATTGACACTCACACGCATCTCTACATGCCGGAGTTTGCCGACGACGGCCGTGAAGCCGCCGTCGAGCGGGCTATCGCCGCCGGGGTAAGGCGAATGGTGTTCCCCAATGTCGATGCCGGCACTGCCGCCGACATGATTGCCTTGCACCGCCGCTACCCCGAAGCCACGCGCATGGCCATGGGGCTTCACCCGACGGAGGTGCGCGGCGACTGGCAAGTGCAGCTCGGCAAGATACGCGAGATGCTGGACGAAGGCGGATATGCCGCTATCGGCGAGGTCGGAATTGACCTGTATTGGGACAGGACATACCGCGACGAGCAGATGGAGGTTTTCCGCCGCCAGCTGCAGTGGGCAAAGGAATTGTCGCTGCCGGTCATAATACATTGCCGTGACGGCCTCGATGAGACGCTGGAGTGTATCAAGGCTGAGGATATGGGCAGCCACCGTCTGCTCTTCCACAGCTTCACGGGCAGTCCGGACGATGCGGACCGCATACTCGCCGCAGTCCCCGGGGCAATGTTCGGCATCAACGGCGTGGTGACGTTCAAGAACGCCAGTGAGGTGCGCCAGGCCGTCGCGCATATCGGCATCGGCCGCATACTGCTCGAGACAGACTCGCCATACCTCGCCCCCGTGCCGCAACGAGGGCGGCGCAACGAGAGCGCGTACCTGCCCGAAATATGCCGCAAGGTGGCTGAAACGCTCGGCATGACGGCAGATGAAGCGGAACAGGCGACCGACAGGTCGGCAACGGTATTTTTCGCGATGACATGAGCATGATACTGGGCAGCATATTGTCGTTCCCCTTGCAGCAGCCGGTGGCGATAGTCCTGCTGGTGCTGCTGATAATACTGCTCGCCCCGATGCTCCTGTCGCGACTCAAGATACCCACGATCGTGGGCATGATACTCGCCGGCATGGCCGTAGGCCCGCACGGGTTCAACCTGCTGGCCCGCGACGCGAGCTTCGAGATATTCGGGCAGGTGGGGATACTGTACCTCATGTTCCTCGCCGGCATCGAGATAGACATGTACAACCTGCGGCGCAACCTGCGGCGGGGCATCGTCTTCGGCATCATCACATTCATGCTGCCTATGCTGCTTGGCATCGCCGTGAGCCGCTACGCCTTGGGGACAGGGTGGCTGACGGCCGTGCTGCTCTCCTCGATGTTCGCCTCGCACACGCTGATTTCCTACCCCATAGTCACCCGCTTCGGCCTGAGCAACAACCGTGCGGTGGTCATATCCATCTGCGGCACGATAGTGGCAGTGCTGCTTGCCCTTGTCGCCCTCGCCGGGGTCATCGACATACGGCAGCAGGGCTCGTTCAGCTGGCTCAACCTGTCGCGGCTGCTTGTGCAGTCGGCTCTCGTCGCCGTGGCGATAGGCTTCACATACCCCTGGCTGACACGCCGCTTCTTCCGCCGCTACAACGACTCGGTGGTGCAGTTTGTCTACATCCTGGCGATGATGCTGCTCGCCTCGCTTACGGCTAAGCTCGCCGGTCTTGAGGCTATCCTCGGTGCGTTCTATGCCGGGCTGGTGCTCAACAAGTTCCTTCCCATACGGTCGCCGCTGATGAACAGGATAATATTCGTCGGCAACGCCATATTCATCCCCTACTTCCTGATAGGCGTGGGCATGCTCATCAACGTGCGCGTCATCTTCGGCAGCTGGGACGTGGTCTATGTCTCCGCCGTCATGTCGCTCACCGCGCTGGCGGCGAAATGGCTGTCGGCATACATGGGGCAGCGCATCTGGCATTTCCGCCGCAACGAGCGCAGGCTCATGTTCGGCCTCACCTCCGGCAAGGCCGCCGCCACGATAGCCGCCACGATGCTCGGCTACCAGTACGGGCTGCTCACCGAGGAGATGATGAACGGCGCGGTGCTGATGATACTGGTGTGCTGCGGCGTGGCATCGGTGATGACCGAGCGGGGCGCGATGCGCATACACATCGACATAGCCGGCGAGTCCCTCCGCGCCGACGGCAGCGACGGCCAGCGGAGCAACGCCCGCCAGCTCGTAGCCGTCTCCAACCCCGTCACAGCCGAGGAAATCATGAACCTCGCCATACTGATGCGCCACCCCGACAACCATACGGAAATCACCACGCTGTTCGTGCGCAGCACCGACGACTCGCGCATCGTCAACACCGGGCGCAACGCCCTGCGCCTCGCCTCGGGAGCGGCTTCGGCTGTCGATGTCGAGGTGCATGACATAGAGCGGTACGACATGAACATCGTCGCAGGAATGGTCAACGTGATGAAGGAACGCGGCTGCACCGACCTGATACTCGGCATGCACAGGCGGTCAAACATCGTGGACACGTTCTACGGCAATGTCATCGAGCAGCTGCTGCGCACCTGCAACAAGATGATCATCATGTCGCGTTGCTTCATTCCGGTCGATACCATACGCCGCCTTATGGTCATCGTCCCCACCAAGGCCGAATACGAGACCGGCTTCCGCCAGTGGGTGGAACGCATGGGCAACCTCGCGACACAGCTCGGCTGCAAGGTCGTCTTCATCGTGGCCGACGAGACGGCACGGTTCGTGCGCGGAGTGCTGGATGCCGGCAAATACGCCATCGAGACCGAGTTCCGCTCCATGCAGTCGTGGGACGATTTCATCACCCACTCCGCCGACATCGAGTATGACGACCTGATGGTGGTCATCGGCGCACGGCGCACGTCCGTCTCCTTCTCCACCGACCTCGAGAACCTGCCGGCACACCTGATGCGCTATCATTCGGCGCAGAACATGCTGGTCATCTACCCCGAACAGTTCGGCGCAGACGTGGAAATGCCCGAGCCGATAGACGACCTGCTGTCGCAGCCCTACACCACCAACCCGACACCGTGGCGGCTCTCGCTGTCGCACCTGCGCGACGTTGTGACAGCCCACCTGCGCCGCCGCCACATCGACCGCCTCCGCCGCAAGCAGCAAAAGTGACTTGCACCACATTATCAGAGCGAGTGCAACTGGTTAAAAATCAGCGGCTGCGGCCGAGACGAAAAAATTTTATCGCCGAAAAACTTGCACACTACGGAAAAACTGATTAACTTTGCACCGCAAAACGGCAAACGCCGCTATGCACGACATAAACGCTTTTCAATTAATTATGAGGAGAGGTGGGTGAGTGGCTGAAACCACCGGTTTGCTAAACCGACGTAGGACTCAATCCTACCACGAGTTCGAATCTCGTCCTCTCCGCAACAAGCGACCGAGCTGATGCTCGGTCGCTTATTTATTATATACAAGCGTTTAATCCAGACTGTCGGATTTGGCGGTGTGGATGAGTTTGCGTAAATTTGTGGCTGATACCAACGTACTGAAAGGGACGATATGATGGACTTTACTCCTATAGCAAGACATTTCCTGGCGAAAAGGGCAGCGAGGACTGACCGCTGGGCCGCCGAGGGCGAGGACATTCAGCGTGCGCAGCTGGCGTGGCTGCTCTCTCACGGCGGCAATACGGCTTACGGCAGGGCTGTGGGGCTGGACGGCTGCAGCGGCTATGAGGCGTTCCGCGAGCGTGTCCCCTTGGTGGACTACGAGCCGCTGCGCCCTTACGTGATGCGCATGATACGCGGCGAGCGCGATGTGCTGTGGCGCGGCCAGTGTCTGCGCTATGCACAGTCGTCGGGCACTTCGGGCGGCAAGTCGAAGTACATTCCCGTGACCGCCGACTCGCTGCGGCGCAACCATTACCCGGGTGCGAGCGACAGCGTGGCGCACTACCTGCGTGCCACTCCGGGCAGCCGCATGTTCTCGGGCAAGGGATTCATTCTGGGCGGCAGTTTCGCCAACGAGCTGCATGAAGAGGACATCGCCCGGGGCGTGCGCATCGGCGACCTGAGCGCGACCCTGATAGACCGTATACCGGCGGGTGCCGGTATGTTCCGCGTGCCGTCCAAGCGCATTGCGCTGATGCCTGACTGGGAGGAGAAGCTGCCGGCTCTGGCCAACGCAGCGTTGAGGTGCAACATCACCAACATTTCGGGAGTGCCGTCGTGGTTCCTGACCGTGATACGCACGGTGCTTCAGATGACCGGCGCAGAGCGCATCACCGACGTATGGCGCAACCTCGAGGTGTTCTTTCACGGCGGCATCGCCTTCTCCCCCTACCGCGAGGAGTATGCGCGTCTGTGCGACCCTGCGCAGATGCACTACGTGGAGACGTACAATGCTTCGGAAGGGTTCTTCGCCAGCGCGACAAGCCCGGGCGACAGGGAGATGCTGCTGCAGATAGACAGCGCGGTGTTCTACGAGTTCCTGCCGCTGGGAGGGGACTCCCCTATCCCGCTTTGGGAAGTACAGCAGGGCAAGGTGTACGAGCTGATTATCACGGCTGCCAACGGGCTGTGGCGTTACCGCATCGGCGACACGGTGCGCATAGAGTCAACTGCGCCGGTCAAGATAACCATAGCCGGGCGCACCAAGTCATTCATCAACGCTTTCGGCGAGGAGGTCATGGAGTACAATGCCGATGACGCGATAGCGAGCGCAATGCGCCTGACCGGGGCAAGGATAGCCAACTACACTGTTGCTCCGGTATATGCCCGCAACGGCGAGCGAGGATGCCACCAGTGGATAATAGAATGGCTGACACCGCCGATGGACACTGCCGCGTTTGCCGCCGAGCTCGACCGCCGTCTGCAAGAGGTCAATTCCGATTACCAGGCCAAACGCAGCCACGGCATTTTCCTCGCGCCGCCGCAGGTGGTGACAGTCCCTGCCGGCACATTCGACCGCTGGCTCGAGACGCACGGCAACGGCAAGCTCGGGGGGCAGCGCAAGATACCCCGGCTGAGCAACGACCGCCGCATCGCGGAGCAGCTGGGCGTAACAGAACGGCAGCCGTAACGGCTACAAGTCCGCCACAGCTGCCATATCGGGTTCGTTCACTTATCTTCCCTTACTTCACAAGGACGAGGTATTGCCAGGGCGACAGTGTCGCTGGCAGAGCCGTCACCTTCTCCTGCGAGAACCATTCCGTCGCGCCGGATAGCGCAGATGCGTCCACGCTTAGGCGCAGGGGCTGCTCCTTACTGCTGAGGTTGGCTATCACAGTCACCTCGTTGCCTGACGCGGTGCGCTGGAAAGCCATAACGTCGTCGCTTCCGGCACTGATGTCAGTGAAATTGAACACGCCGGCAGCGAGCGCCTTGTTGTCATGCTTCAGCGCGTTGAGCATACGGTAGAACAAGGTATGCTCATTATCCTTGTATACAGGCACCTGGTCGTGCTTGAAAAACTCGAAGGCGTGATTCCAGCCCACTTCCTGACCAGTATACATCATCGGCATGCCGGGGAGTGTGTAGCTCAACACGGCGAATGTGTTCACAGCCTCGCCGAAGCGGTCAAACTCCGTACCCTCCCACGAGTTGAGGTCATGGTTGGTAATCATGTTCATATTGATTGCTCCCTGCGGGTACTGGCGGTGCTGTTTGAGCAGCAGGTCAGTGAGCGTGCGTGCATTAGACTTGGAGAGGTTCTGCCCATGTCCGGCAGCATACTTGTTGACACCCTGTGTGGCGGCAACGGCATTGAAGGCATCCTTCATCGGCCAGTTGTAGTCCGCGTCAAAGGCACGAAGCGTTAATTCAGCCTTGGATGCTTCTGCCAGCATGAATACAGGCTTGATCATTTCGAGGCGAGCGCGAGCCTCTTCCCAGAACGAAGTCGGCACCTCGGCAGCCACGTCGCAGCGGTAGCCGTCAATGTCAGCCTCCTTGACCCAGTATTCGAGCGCATCTATCATCGCGGCACGCAGCTGGGGGTTGGAATAGTCCAGCTTGTAGGTGTCAGTCCAGTCAAACGGACCGAACATCTCCCCTTTCTCGTTGCGGGCATAGAAATCGGGGTGTTCCTTGACCCACACGTTGTCGCAGCCGGTATGGTTGCACACCTCGTCTATTATGACCTTCATGCCCAGGCGGTGGGCAGCCTTGACGAAAGAGCGGAGGTCGTCGAAAGTGCCGAACTCGGGGTTGACCGCCTTGTAGTCAGCCACGGCGTAGTACGAGCCGAGCTCACCCTTGCGGTTGAGCTTGCTGATAGGGTGTATGGGCATGAGCCACAGTATGTCCACGCCCAGCTCCTGAAGCCGTGGCAGCTGCTTCTCCATGGCAGCGAGAGTGCGCTCGGGAGTGCCCTGACGCAGGTTGACCTCATAGATGACGGCGTTTCGGATCCAGTCAGGATGCTGGGCCGCAGTGTTGAGTGTACCGTATTCCGGTTCGCCGGCAAACGACGGCACGGCTATGCCGCAGGCTGCTGCACAGAGCAGCAGTCGGCTCACAAGTCTGTTGATACGTTTCATGCAGTAAGTATTTAATGTACAAGTAGTTCAATGTTTTATCCACGGTCATTTGCCGGCTGGTGCGTGTCACGCAGCAGGTCGTTGACAGTCTTGACGGGGTTGAATGTCGAGGCCGGCACTTCCACGAACACGGTGTTCCAGTCAGACATTGCGCCGTTCCACAACCCCGGCAGTTCCAGAGCCTTAATCTCGACGCCGCCACGGCTCTTCTGGGAGATGAAGCCGGTCTGCGGGTCTACATAGTCGGGGAGGTTGAACTTCACTCCATGGAAGTCGCGTATGGCACATACCAGGTCCACAGGGTTGAAGTGGGTGGCCTGTCTCGCTATCTCAGCCGAGCGGCTGTCAGTCATGTCTATCTGTGAGGACTCGAGTATCTGGGGCGACACCGTGCCGTCGGGATTGCGTGCGAGGAACGGGCCTCCGCCAGGTTCGCCCTCGTTGACGACCATGCCGCATACACGCACCGGACGGTTGAACTTGCGGCGCAGGTAGCCGGCCGTTGCATCAGCGTCTGCCGTCTCCATGCCGTCATGGGTTATGCACAGCGTCTCACGCGCAAAGGCAAGCATCTCTGCAAGTTCTGCCGGCGAGGGAGTGCCGTTGCCAAGCACGCTGCAATAGCGGTCAATCTGCTGTTTGACAGCTGCGAGCACGCCACCCAGCACTTTCTTGTATGCCACAGTATCACCTCGACGGCTGTCGGGGACAACGTTGTCGATGTTCTTGAGGAAAACGAAGTCGGCATCGAGGTCGTTGAGGTTCTCAATCAACGCGCCGTGGCCACCCGGGCGGAAGAAGAGCGAGCCGTCCTCGCGGTAGGGCGAGCCGTCCATGGCAGCAGCCACGGTGTCGGTCGAAGGTTTCTGTATGCTGAACGAGATGTCGAACTTCACGCCGTATTCACGCTCCATGCGCCGGCAGACCTCCTCGACCTTGGCGCATGCGGCAGCGAGATGCTCGGGGCTGATGGTGAAATGCACGCGGGCAATGCCGTCATTGCCGGCAGCATACTGCGCACCCTCGGCGAGCTGCTCCTCGAGGGGAGTGCGCGTGCCGCCCATGACCTTGTGAAACTCCAGCAAGGCCTTGGGCATGTTCCCGTAGCCCAGTCCCTCGTCAGAAACGAGCAGCTGCGCTACCTCACGGAAACGCCCCTCGGCGATGAGGGAGAGGACGCTCTTGCCGGTCACTCGCATAGCGGCCTTGTTCAGCAGCGGGAAGAAGGCAAAATCGGTGATGCGGGCAAAGAACGCCTTCATGAAGTCGGTGTCGGGTGTTTCCGCGCTGGAGTTGATGAAAGCGAACACGTTCTTGAACATACGTGAGGCAGCACCAGAGGCAGGCACCATTTTCACCACCTTTGCCCCGCTGGCAATGCAGGTGTCCCATAGGGCGGAGTAACGCTGCGCCTCCTCGTCTGTCGGGCGCATGATGCCACTGCCGACAGTGGCGGCCGCATCGATGTGCACTGGGGGGAAGCCACTGGCAATCATCGCGAGCTGGCGGTCGAGTTGTTCCTCGCTTATTCCCTTGGCGTCAAGCAGTTGGATGTCTTTCTTGTCGAGTTTCATAATTGTCTATTTTTGTTGCGGACATCTGGGGTCAAGACCTCGAAACGTCCTTTATCCCTTTGGTTGATTTTATCTTTTGCAGCAGCCTGTTTAGCATGCTGGTATCGGCGATGCCTATGGTCATGTAGCCCTGGAAAATGCCGTCATGCGAGTCGATGGATATGTTGCGCAGGGTCATGCCCTGGCTTTTCTGTATCATCGACGTGACTGTCGTCACCACCTCGATGTCATCGTTGCCGACTATTCGCAGTGTCACAGGCATCATCTCGCCGACACCCTGCTCGCTCCAGCGCGTTGAAATGATGCGGTAGGGGTATCGGCGGCGAATGTTGGCGGCGTTGGGGCAGTCGCTCTTGTGTATCTTGACAATGCCGTCGGAGGAGATGAAGCCGAACACGTCATCGCCGTAAATGGGGTTGCAGCACCGTGCGAAGCGGTAGTTCATGCCTCTCAGCGACTTGTCGCCAATGGTTAGTATCTCCGACTGCTTGCCGGTCTGTGGCTGTGGCGCGTTGTTTATCTTGAACCCCTCCGCGCTCGCCGGGACATTCTCCTCCTCCGCCTTGCTCTCTGTGTCGAGAGCGTCAGTGTAGCGAGCAATGAACTTGGCGGCATCGACCTTCTCGTCAGCCACGTCGGCAAAGAAGTCGTTGAGGTACTTGTAACCCATCTTCTTTATGAGACGCATTAGCAGAGCCTCGTCGATTTCGACCTTGCGGTTGCGGGCGCGGCGTTGCAGCAGCTCCTTTCCAAGCGAGGCTCGGCGAGTGCGCTCCTCGTTGAGGCTTTGACGTATCTTGTTGCGGGCCTTGGAAGTAACGACAATGTTGAGCCAGTCCTGCTTGGCAGTCTGGGTGGGCGAAGTGACTATCTCTATCGAGTCGCCGTTCTGTATGCGGTAGTTTATCTTCTTGTGAGCACCGTTGACGACTGCACCCACGCAATGCTCTCCGACACGGCTGTGTATCTGGAAGGCGAAGTCGAGCACCGTCGCGCCGGCAGGGAGGCGCAGCAGGTCGCCCTTTGGGGTGAAGGCGAACACCTCGCCGCCGTAAGCGTCTATCTTCATGTCCTTCATCAGGCGCATCGGGCCCTCGTCGGCGTTCTCGAGCACCTCGCGGACATTGTTCATCCAGCGGTCAGCCACATCGGCATGCCCGCCCTTGTACCGCCAGTGTGCGGCAAGGCCTTTCTCCGCCACCAAGTCCATGGCACGCGAGCGGAACTGCACCTCCACCCACTTGTTGCGCGGCCCCATGACCGTGGCGTGGAGGCTCTCGTAGCCGTTGCTCTTGGGTATCGTTATCCAGTCGCGCATACGCGCCGGGTTGGCCCGGTACATGTCGGCGACTATCGAATACGCCAGCCAGCAGTCCTGCTTCTCCTTCTCGGGCGGCGAGTCGAGGATTACGCGGATAGCGAACAGGTCGTATATGTCCGACATATCCACCTTCTTCTTGCGGATTTTTGCCCAGATGGAGGATATTGACTTGGTGCGCCCTTTGATTTCAAACTTCAGCCCGGCCTCGGAGAGTTTCTGGCTCACGGGCTTGATGAAGTCGGCGATGTATGCGTCGCGGTCACGCTTGGTCTCGTTGAGGCGTGCGGCTATCTGCTTGTATACCTTGCGGTCGGTGTATTTGAGCGAGAGGTCTTCGAGTTCGCCCTTGATAGCGTACAGGCCGAGGCGGTGTGCAAGCTGTGCATAGAGGCAGTTGGCCTCAAACGCCACCTCCTGCACCCACTTCTCGTCCGGGTGGAGGTTGATGGCACGCATCAGCGCGAGGTTTTCCACTATCATAATTATGATGACGCGGATGTCAGAGGCGAGGGAGAGTAGCAGCCCGCGGAAGTTGTCCTGGTCGGCGTGTATGCCCATGTCGCTGTACCGCTTGACACGCAGCATCCCGTCTATGAGCAGCGCCACGTCGTCGCCCCAGTCCTGACGGACTTGCGCGGAGGTGAACACGCCCTGGCGGACGTATGTGGTCAACGCGCACGCGGCGAGTATCTCGGGGTCGGCCTCAATCTTCTCGGCAAAGAGGAGGCATAGTGACATCACCATTCGGCAGCGCAGCAGCCCGTGTTCGTCACGCGGTGAAATGCCTGAAGCCGAGACGGCATCCATGTAGCGGCGGGCTGTCTGCCGCAGTTCTGGAGTCAGGACACGCTCTGCCAGCTCACGGCACTGGCGGCGCATCGGCACAAGTTCACGTAGTTCGTTGACAGCGGTTTTCATGTCGTGTGTAGACGATAGTGTTTCTGTTCCGTGTTCTACATTAATAACGCCGCCCGGGCGCGATTGTTATTTCGGTCCGGGCGGAAATGTCATGTCGTCAGTTGGCGGTTTGTCACTGCAGCTTGCGGTAACGTATGCGGTGCGGGGTGACGTTGCCGTCGCGCTTGCGGCGGTACTCCTCGTAGTCGCTGTACGAGCCTTGGTAGAACGTCACCTTGCTGTCGCCCTCGAATGCGAGTATGTGAGTGGCGATACGGTCGAGGAACCAGCGGTCGTGGCTCACTACGACAGCGCAGCCGGCGAAATTCTCCAGACCCTCCTCGAGGGCGCGTAGCGTGTTGACGTCGATGTCGTTGGTAGGCTCGTCGAGCAGCAGCACGTTGCCTTCCTCCTTGAGAGCCATGGCCAGGTGCAGGCGGTTGCGCTCGCCGCCGGAGAGCACCCCGATCTTCTTCTCCTGATCTGCGCCGGTGAAGTTGAATTTCGACAGGTAGGCGCGGGCGTTCATGTCGCGTCCGCCCATGCGGAACGACTCCACGCCCTGCGAGATGACCTCGTATACGCTCTTCTGCGGGTCGAGGTCCTTGTGCGTCTGGTCCACGTAAGCCACCTTGACGGTCTCGCCCACGTCAAATGAGCCCCCGTCCTGCTTCTCCTGCCCCATTATGAGGCGGAAGAGCGTGGTCTTGCCCGCGCCGTTAGGGCCGATTACGCCCACGATGCCGTTGGGGGGCAGCATGAAGTTGAGGTCGTCAAAGAGCACCTTGTCGCCGAAGGCCTTGCTCACGCCGATGGCCTCGATGACCTTGTTGCCGAGGCGCGGTCCGTTGGGTATGAATATCTCGAGCTTCTCCTCGCGCTGCTTCTGGTCCTCGTTGAGCAGCTTGTCGTAGCTCGACAGACGGGCCTTGCCCTTTGCCTGACGCGCCTTGGGAGCCATGCGCACCCATTCCAGCTCGCGTTCGAGGGTCTTGCGGCGTTTTGAGGCCTGTTTCTCCTCCTGCGCCATGCGGAGCGTCTTCTGCTCGAGCCATGAGGAATAGTTGCCCTTCCAGGGTATGCCCTCACCACGGTCCAGCTCGAGTATCCAGCCGGCCACATGGTCGAGGAAGTAGCGGTCGTGCGTCACGGCGATGACGGTGCCGGGGTACTGCTGCAGGTGCTGCTCGAGCCAGTCTATCGACTCTGCATCGAGGTGGTTGGTAGGCTCGTCGAGCAGGAGTATGTCGGGCTGCTGCAGGAGGAGGCGGCACAGAGCCACTCGGCGGCGTTCACCGCCGGAAAGCGTGGACACGGGCTGGTCGTCCGGGGGGCAGCGCAGCGCGTCCATGGCACGCTCGAGGCGGTTGTCGATGTTCCATGCGTCGGCAGCGTCCAGCTTGTCCTGAAGCTCCCCCTGCCGGTTGATCAGGGCATCCATCTTTTCGGGGTCTTCCAGCACGGCGGGGTCGGCGAATGCCTCGTTGACACGCTCAAACTCTGCCAGCAGGTCCATGACGGGCTGCACGCCCTCCTCCACTACCTGCCGCACTGTCTTCTCGGGGTCGAGCTTCGGGTCTTGCTCCAGGTATCCCACGGAATAGCCGGGGGAGAACACGACTTCGCCCTGGTAGCTCTTGTCAAGCCCGGCGATGATTTTCAGGAGCGTGGACTTTCCCGAGCCGTTGAGGCCGATGATGCCTATCTTCGCTCCGTAGAAGAAGGAGAGGTAAATGTTTTTGAGTATCTGACGCTGAGGGGGTATGACCTTGCTCACCCCCACCATCGAGAAAATAATCTTCTTGTCGTCTGCCATTGATGATGATGTTATATTGTGTCAGGAATGGTTGGCCTTGGTGCGGTATTCGCAGCGCACGCGCCCGTGGGCGATGTTGGAGAGCTTGGAGCGTATGAGCTGCTTGCGTATAGGGGCTATTCGGTCGGTGTAGACCGTGCCCTCGAGGTGGTCGTATTCGTGCTGTATGATGCGGCTCAGGAAGCCCGTGAACTCCTGCTCATGCTCGCGGAAGTCCTCGTCGAGCCACTGCAGGCGCACGTGTTCGCGCCGTTTGACGGGCTCTGAAAGCCCGGGCAGGGATAGGCATCCCTCGTCACGCGATATGGGCTGCACGTCCTCCAGCACCTCCAGATAGGGGTTGATGAGCACCATTTTGGAGTCCTTGCACTCGGGGAACATGTCTGCCACGGCAGAGCCGTCAATGACGATGAGCGATATGGAGCGTCCTATCTGCGGCGCGGCGAGGCCCACGCCTTCGGCATGGTACATCGTCTCCCACATGTCAGCGATGAGCTGCTGCAGACCAGGGTAGTCGCGGTCGATGTCCTCGGTCTCTTCACGAAGCACCGGCTGTCCGTACAGGTAAACAGGTAAAACCATTGTCTAATTCAGTTATAATCCGGGTGCAAAAATAGTAAAAAAACGGCAGAGGGGCAAACGCCCTCCCCTGCCTCGCTGTCACTTTCCCTCGAGCACGGCAAGCCGGCAGTCTATCAGCGAAATCAGAGCCTGCTGCATATCCTCGGGCAGAAAGCTGATGCGTATGAAATCCGCCCACCGTTGCCTGTACTTCGGGAATTTCGACAGTATCGACGCGGCGACCCTCTCGCTGATGCCTGATTTCGCCATAGCCTCGGCGAAGTTCTGAGGCTTGAGCTTGCGTTTCCTGCCGACCACCGTAAGTGCCAGCTCCTCCGTGTCGCTTGGCAACACAATGGCTGTCGAGAGCAGGTCGTATGCCGGTGTCAGCATCTGCGTCTCGCCGTCGGGGGAATAAAGCGAGTAATTCTTCAGGTGCATATCGGCATTACCCACCACCCATGCGAACACTACCTGCTCCCAGTATTTTGCCAAGTCAAGCAGCGGCACTGTGCTGTATCGGGCTATCTGCTTGGCTATCTGCTCATGCGAGCTGCGGTACTTGTCCTCGGTGAGGCGTTCCGACAGCTGGCACATATCCTCCATGGCTATCTTGCCGCCGCTTTCAGTGCGGTCTATGCGGCGCGTGATGTAGCACAGTTCGCCGTCATCAAAGCGCAGCAGCGTGTGCGGCACAGTCTCGATGCGAGCCATTTCTGCAAGGTGCATGGTGACATCCTCGAGTTCGGGGAGGTGCGCGTACATCTCTGTCTGCGGCTTGAGGATATACCGTCCCCACAGCCCGACTATGGTAAACCGCTTCGGTGCGTCGCTCATGCGGTCAATGTCGAGCGACAGCTTGGGCTGCACGCCGGTCACGGCCGTCTGCGAGCGTACCACCTCGCGTGCCAACTCCGCGACCTCTGACCTGCGGTATGGCAACACCGGGGCTTGACGCATGCCGAAAATGCGCCGGCAACAGCGGGCATGAAAATCAGTCTCACCCTTTGCCAAGGGCTTGTAGCAATACAGGCAACGCTCACTCATGGCTGTCATCGTCCAACGGTTTCACACTCACTGCCCCAATGCAGTCCGCGCAACAGGCCATCAGCAGCCCCATACGGTCTTCGCGGTCTATCTTCCAGTTGCGGCTCGCTACATCGAGTAGCCACCCTTCTGGAATAAGGCCGTCGAAGAACGGGAAAATGACGTTGCTGCGGTACGGCTCGCCTCTCAACGGCATGGTGAGGCTGACAGGGCGGCTGTCCCTGGCTATCAGGTATTCAGGACGGTATGCGAACAGATACCCGTCAGGACGCTCCTCGAGGACACCTGCGAGTGCCTCCTTGTAATATACGGCGGCGCGTCTCATGGCATATCCTCGCTACGCGGTATTGGCACCGGCCCGCACTGGGCGTTGAACAGCTGAAGCACCTCGTTCACCTTGTCGAGGCGCAGGGTGCGCTTCCCCTGCTCCAGATCGCGCACGAAACGTAGGCTGACACCCGACTTCTCCGCCAGGTCTACCTGCGTCAACCGGTATTTCTTGCGCATCCCCTTGACGTATGTCGATAGTATGGTCTTGGTCATAGAAGGCTCGATTATATCTTATCGGGGACAAAGTTAGCAAAAATCGGCGAGATTATATCAGTTCGGCGGTAAAATCACCGTCAGACACCCTGATTATACCCTGTCGGATATAATTTCACTGTACGGACGGCTTTTATGCTGCAAAACATACGGCTCAATGATGCCAGTCTGCGGACAAACCGCTAATTTCGCGGCTGTACTTAACCAACAGCAAGTTCATGAAGCATCCACCTATATTGTAAATCATACGCAACCGAAACATTGCAGTGCCGCGAGGGGCGAAATGCCCGGTTAACACCGCAATGTTGCAGAAAAGCTGACAGGGGCGCAACACCGTTGTAACTTTGCAGCGTATTCGACACCGAAACACAACCAAAACAGATACCGAATATGGCAATCAATCTAAAGAAAGGTTTCAGCTTCGACCTCGACAAGCTGGCACACGTGACCGTAGAACTCGGCTGGACGCCCAACGCCAGCCCGGGCGAGGAGTTCGACCTCGACGCTTCAGCGTTCATGCTGGGCGCGAACGGGAGAATCCCCGGCGACAAGTTCTTCGTCTTCTACAACAACCAGACCTCGCCCGACGGCGCGGTGATGTCTGACGGCGACGACCTGACTGGCGACGACGGCGAGCAGCTCCACGTTGACCTGGCCCGCGTCAACCCGAATGTGCAGGAGATACTGTTCACAGTCACCATCTACGAGGCAGCCTCGCGCCACCAGAACTTCGGGCAGATCAGCAGCGCGTACATACAGATACGCAACACTGACACCGGCAACGTGCTGGCCCGCTATGACCTCAACGAGGACTTCTCGACGGAGACTGCCGTCGAATTCGCGCGCCTCTACCGCGAGAACGGCGTGTGGAAGTTCCAGGCTCTTGGCAACGGCCGCAACGGAGGCCTTGAGGCTCTTGTCGCAAAATACGCTTAACCAAACAAATACATACAAAACACTACTATGGCAATACGAATAAAGAAAGGAGACTCTGCAAACCTCACTCTCGAAAAGTTCTCAGTCGGACTGGGTTGGCACGTCAATGTGGACACCTCGAAATGCGACTTTGACCTCGACGTATCCGCGTTCATGGTCAATGCCTCCGGCAAGATACCGACAGACGACTACCTCGTGTTCTACAACTCGGAGAAGAGACTCGAAGCTGACCAGGACGGCAACCTTACAAACCCGGGACATATAGTTCCATACACCCATTGGAATAGCAATGACGCTATGCGTGCAGAATCCCGTCCTACCGACCCGAACATGGCGGTAATAGGCTCTATCGACAACGAGGAGGGCGATGACGACGGTGATGCCGAAACCCTCGACATTGACCTGCGCAAAGTGCCGGCTGACATCAACCGTATAATCATCTGCGTGAGCATTTACGACGCTGTGGCTCGCGGAGGGCAGAACTTCAGTCAAGTGAGCAACGCCTACATTCGCATTTATGACCCCAAAACAGGCAAGGACGAAGTAATCTACGACCTTACAGAGGACTTCGCCACGAGCGTGTCCGTGGAGTTTGTTGAACTGCGCCGCACCGGCAGCTCCTGGGTGGTCAAGGCTCTCGGCGTGGGACACAAAGGTGAATTTGACGAACTCGTAAACAAATACGCATAACGCCATGGCAATAGAACTCAAGAAGGGCGGCGACACCCACCGCATAGACCTGCGCAAGACTCCGCAGGGAGAGATAAAAATCAACCTCGACTGGAGCAAGGGAGGCTTCATGGCCAAACTCACCGGCAAGGACATCGACCTCGACCTGGGCTGCTTCTACGAGCTGCGAAACGGCAACAAGATGCTCATCGACGGCCTGCAGTTCTCGCACGGCAGAGGGGGCGCACGCAACCAGGTGACACGCCAGGGCTGCTATACGCAAGCTCCGTACATCTGGCATCAGGGCGACGACCTTGGCAAAAGCGCGGAATCGGGCGAGACGATACTCGTCAACCCGAAGGGCATCTCCGAGATACGCCGCATCACCGTCTACACGTTCATTTACGACGGCGTGGCTAAATGGTCGCAGACCAACGCCGTGGTGCGCATCTCTGTGCCGGGCAACGAGGATGTCATCGTCCGCATGGGCGAGCAGGACACCAAGAAACGCTTCTGCGCCATAGCCTCCATCGAGATAGGCGACGACAACTCGATGACGGTCAAGAAGCTCGTCACATTCCACGACAGCCATTCCGACTGCGACAAGGCCTACGGCTGGGGCTTCAAGTACGCCCCCGGCTCGAAGGACTAAGCAATACACAGACACCAAAAACATTCACCAAAACACATTCATACACAAATCATGGCAAGAGAACTTGACAAAGGCAATTCCATTGACCTGACCAAAGACAACGGCACCAGCCTCACCTCATTCTGCGTGGGGGCGAACTGGGGGCAGATAGTGCACCGCTACATCTGGGGGCTCATCAAGACCTACGAGGATGTGGACCTCGACCTGAGCTGCATCATGACCGATGCGCAGGGCAACATGGTGGACCACCTGTACTCGCCGCTGTACCGCAAATACTTCCTCGCAGAGAACGGGCTGATGCCTGGCAAGCTCGTCACCCGCGACGGCTCTATGCGCCACTCCGAGGACGACGTGGCGGGCAACGACGGAGCGTCTACCAACGGCAAGGAGCTGAAGGGCGTTGACATCGACAACGAGTACATCACCGTGGACCTGCGACGCATCGCGCCGGCTGTGCAGCAGATATTCTTCTTCCTCAACGTCTGTGGCGAGGAGCGCAAGAGATGGTGGTTCTTCTGGAAGAAGAGACGCGACTTCTCCAAGATACCCTATGCATACATACGCATGTATGAGTATGACCGTGTCCCCACCAACGTCACCTCGATATTCGCCTCCTACAACGTCGCCTCGGCGCACACCGCCGGCGGAGCCCGCTCGCTCATCATGGCGAAGCTCTACCGCAGCGGCAACGGCTGGAAGTTCAAGGCTATCGGAGACGCCTACAACGACAAGAACCTCTGCCACACAATAAAGAGAATATTAACTAATTATAGCAAAGTAAAATAAGATGAGAAGACTACCTATCTACCTGCTCCTCGACACCTCCGGCTCTATGTACGGAGAACCTATCGAAGCGGTAAAGAACGGCATCCAGGTGCTATATTCGGCACTGAAAGGCAATGCGTACGCACTGGAGACTGCATACCTCAGCATCATCACCTTCGACAGCAACGCCAAGCAGATTCTCCCCCTGACAGAAGTGGCGCAACTCCAAACGCCGGAAATCTCCGCAAGCGGCTGCACCGTCATGGGCGAAGCTCTGAAACTCGCCGCCGAGCGTGCTTCACAGGAAGTCGCCAAAAACACCTTCGAACAGAAGGGCGACTGGAAGCCGATGATGTTCATCATGACTGACGGCGCACCCACCGACGACCTCGACAAGGGCATCGCCGAGTTCAACAAGGAGAAGTGGGGCATGGTGGTGGCATGTGCTGCCGGTTCGGGCGCACACACCGACACACTGAAGAAAATCACCAGCAACGTGGTCAAGCTCGACACTACCGACAAGGGGCAAATCGAAGCTTTCTTCAAGTGGGTGTCACAATCTGTCATCACCTCGAGCCAGAAAGTCGAGGAGGGTGGCGCACAGGCCGAAACCCTCAGCGAGCTGCCGCCGCCACCGCCTGAAGTGAACATCGTACTGTAAATTCTCTCATATACCGGGGGGCGCGGCAGCGAGATGCCGCCGCGCTCCCTCCCCTCTCCCACTCACACAACCGTAACACAATCACCAAAATAACAACACAATGCGAAGACTACCGGTCTACATACTCATCGACACCTCCGGCTCTATGCGCGGCGAGCCTATCGAGTCCGTCAAGGTCGGCCTCGAGACAATGCTCTCCACGCTGCGCAGCAACCCTTACGCGCTGGAGACGGTATGGCTCAGCATAATCACGTACGACCGCGAGGTCAAGCAGCTGCTCCCGCTCACAGAGCTGTCAAATGTCCGCATACCGGAGATTACAGTCCCCGAGAGCGGCCCTACGCATACGGGGCTTGCCCTGAAATACCTCTGCGAGAGCGTTGACAGGGAGGTGCGACGCACCACACGAGAGCAGAAGGGCGACTGGATGACGCTGATGTTCCTGATGACCGACGGAAAGCCCTCCGACATACAGCTGTACAACGAGATGATACCCGAGGTCAAACGCCGCCACTTTGGCACAATGGCAGCCTTCGCTGCCGGCATGAACGCCAGGACAGAGCCGCTGCGCAAGCTGACAGACAACACCTTCCGCCTCGACACCGCCGACAGCGCGGCTTTCTCGCAGCTGTTCAAGTGGGTGTCCGACACGGTGATAGAAGGTTCCATAAGGGCAAACAGCGAGCCTAACGGCAGCCTGACATTCCCCCAGCCCAAGCCTGCGACGCCCAAACAAGAGGACAAGCCGACGGCCTCCGACGACACCCTCCCCCCTCCGCCGGACGAAATAACCATACTGTAAATCACTGAACGACATGAACTGCAAACTGACTGGCAATTTCGCCAAAATGATACAGGTGGAACTCGCTCCCGGCGAGGAGTTCTACGGCGAGCGAGGCTCGACCATATACATCGAGGACGGCATCACGATGACCTCCGAGGGCAACGGCAAGTCGTTGGGCAAGCTGCTAGGTGCCAAGCTGTCGGGCGAATCGTTCCTGATAGTCCATTTCCGCAACAACTCCCACGAGACACGCCGCCTGGCGCTGGGCAAGCATACCTGCATCACCCACGTCAAGATAGACCCCTCGTCGAGCCTGATATGCAAGAGCGGAGCATACTTCGCCTCAAACCGACATGTGGACATCGACACGCGCCTCTCGATAGCGAGCCTCTTCGGCGGCAACGGCGCGTTGCTGCAACGCCTCTCGGGCGACGCCACTGTGTTCCTCGAGTGCTTCGGCGACCCTGTCGTCATCGACCTGCAGTACGGCCAGAAGGTGCGTGTGGACGAAAACCACTTCCTCGCCGCACAGGGCATCTCCGACGGCAAAATTAGCCCTGACTGGTCGCTGAAGAACATATTCGGCGGCGAAGGCCTAAGCCTCCTCGAAATAACAGGCCCGGGCAGGGTATTCGTAAACCCCTGACCCTGACCGGAAAACAACCAAACATCAACAAACCAAAACGACACTACAATGCGACGACTACCCATTTATTTCCTCATAGACGTATCAGAGTCCATGGTGGGCGAACCCATAGAGCAGGTGCAGCGCGGCATCCGCGACATCATTCAGAACCTGCGCGTAGACCCGTATGCCCTCGAGACGGCATTCATCTCCATTATCGCCTTTGCCGGCAAGGCCCGCCAGCTCACTCCCCTGACGGAGCTGTACAAGTTCTATCCCCCTGAACTCCCCATAGGCGGCGGCACATCACTCGGCGCCGGGCTGGAGTGCCTCATGGACGACATGGACCGCAACGTCCAGAAGACCACCGCTGCCGTCAAGGGGGACTGGAAGCCTATCATATTCCTCTTCACCGACGGCAACCCGACAGACCGCTACCAGGCTGCCTTCCGCCGCTGGAACGACAACTACCGCCGCCATTGCAGCCTCGTGGTCGTGTCGCTAGGTGACAACGCCAACACCCTCACGCTGGCGCAGCTGACCGAGAACGTCCTGATGCTCAAGGACACCGACGCCGAGTCATTCGCCAAGTTCTTCAAGTGGGTGACTGCCTCGATACAGGCCACCAGCCAGAGCGCGACCACACAGGCTGACGACGAGGTGAAACTCGCCCCGACTTCGGGCATCAACCTCGAAAAGGCCGACACGACACGCAACGTCATCATAGACGAGAACTTCGCCATACTGCACGGCCGCTGCCAGAACACCGGCAAGGACTACCTGGTGAAGTATGCCCGCCGCAACCCCTCGCCCGAATTCGAGGCTCTCAACGAGCTGCACCCGCAGGGCTTCAAGCTCGTCGGCGCATACCCAATTGACAAGGACGAATACGCCTCACTCTCGACCGGAGAGACCCGCAACATCAACACAACGCAGCTCTTCGGGAGGCCCACCTGCCCCTGCTGCGGCAACCAGCTGGGCGTGGTGGTATGCGAGTGCGGCAACATATTCTGCGTCGGCGAGAGCCGCACCAACAAATGCCCATGGTGCGGTCTCGAGGGAACGCTCGGCACTATCGGCGAGGGTGGCGCAGACGTAGCACAAGGACAAGGATAAACCAAGACAAGACATGACAACAACCACAAAAAACCACCAAGTCAACGACCGCACCCCGATGCGCTCATACCTGACGGATTTCCAACGCCTCATGCACACCCTGATGTCAGAGGCCGGAATACCCGAAAGCGAGAAGATGAAGTTCATCAAGTGGACCGTGGAGACTCTCTGGAAAGGATATAACGACGAGAAAATGGAGAAGCAGAAGAATTTCGAACTGGCGATACGCGACCTGCACATCGTCGTGCCTAACGGCACTGACAAGGAGGCGTTCAGCTGCGCGATAGACCTGAAGGATATGACCGGCAAGGTCAAGGACATCACCCTCATCGAGGGGGAGCATACAGGGCTGTCGCTCACTCGCGGCGAGGACGGCACGTACACCCTCAGCGGCAAGCCGGCAGCTACTGGCGACTTCAAGCTGCGCCTGCAGTTCACCGCCGTGGACGATGACATCCATACGCCTGCGGAGATTGAGCTGCCGTGGGCTGTCAACCACAACCCCCGCGACCTGTGGAAAGAGGTAGACTGCGACCCCAGCCTCCCCTTCCTGCGTCCCGACACAGCCGCCGAATACATCAAGGTGGAAGCGCAGGACGGCACTCCGCGCAAAGACATCGTCGCTGCAAGCCGCAGAGGACGCAGCCACGCGCAGGAGGGGAAGCCGCGTGACGACGACTTCAGCATCGGGCACTGCGAAACCTCTGACTGGTACATCCTCGCCGTTGCCGACGGTGCAGGGTCGGCCAAATATTCGCGCCGGGGAGCGCAGGTGGCGTGCGACACCGTGACAAGCCGCTGCATGGAGATGCTCGCTGACAACGAGGAGCTTGAGAAGGCGATAGCCGACTACGCCGCAGACCGCGAGGACGATACAAAGATACAGACTCTGTCCAGAATGGTATACAACGCCATGTCGGAAACGGCACACGAGGCACACAGAGCCGTATGCAAACTGCCTGAAACAGAGAAGGAGGTCGAGGGAGCTTCTGTCCGCGACTTCAGCACAACGCTGATGTTTGCCGTCTGCAAGCGGTTCGACTTCGGCTGGTTCATCGCCTCGTTCTGGGTAGGCGACGGCGCGATGTGCCTCTACGACGAGAACACCAAGACCGCCAAGCTGCTCGGCACGCCCGACGAGGGAGAGTTCTCCGGACAGACGCGCTTCCTGACCATGAAGGAGATATTCCGCGAGAGCGGGGAGATTGCCAAGCGCGTGCGCATGGCCATAGTGCCAGACTTCACCGCCCTGATGCTCATGACCGACGGCGTGTCGGACGCGATGTTCCATAGCGAGAAGGACCTCAACGACCCCGAAAAGTGGGCTGAAATGTACGGCAAGCTGCGCCAGGGTTTCCCTGACGACGAAATCGGCGGCGTTGACCTGACTGATGACAACGAGGAGGCCAAGAACCAGCTGCTCGGCTGGCTCAACTTCTGGAGCCGCGGCAACCACGACGACCGCACAATAGCAATACTATACTAAACACAGACAGACACATGGCAGACAAAGCAGAAAAGACCGTGACACTGACAGCCGCCGACGGCACGACGGTGCAGTTCATTGACAAGATAATAGGCGCGGGAGGCATGAAGGACGTGTATTTCAGCCCCGACAAGTCATACGCCGTAGCCTTCTACCGCAAGCTCGAGGGCAAGGACAAGACGCTCGCCAAGAGCCGCCTCGAGGACATCGTCGGCAAATACCGCGAGAGCATCTTCGACCAGCCCGGCGGCGAATACTGGGAACGGCTGTTCTGCTGGCCCAGACGCATAGTGGAATGGGAGGGCAAGCTCGGCTTCACGATGCCCGTATACCCCGAGCAGTTCTTCTTCAAGGACGGCATGTTCAAGGGCAAGGAGAAGGAGGGGAAATGGTTTGCGTCGGCCAAGCTGCGCAACCGCTTTCTCACCGCCGACCAGAAAGGGACATGGCTCTCCTCATTCCAGATATGCCTGCAGATAGCGCGTGCCATACGCCGTCTGCACGCCGCCGGCCTCGCACACTCCGACCTGTCGTACAAGAACATACTCGTTGACCCCGACACTGGCACAGCCGTATTCGCCAACATCATCGACTGCGACGGCCTCGTAGTGCCGGGCAAGTACCCCCCCGACGTGATAGGCACGCAGGACTTCATCGCCCCCGAGGTGCTGCAGACCAAGTCGCTGCCCATGAGCAACCCCGCAAAGAAGCTACCCAGCATCCTGACCGACCGCCACGCCCTCGCCGTCCTCATCTACATGTACCTGCTCAACCGCCACCCCCTGCGCGGAGGCAAGGTGAATGACCTCGACCCGGGACGCGACGAGGAGCTGTCAATGGGCGAGAAAGCACTCTTCATCGAGCACCCCACAGACCGCAGCAACCGCCCCAAGCTGTCAGCCCTCGAGCCCTCGGAACTGCCGCAGGGCGATGTCGACAAGCTGCCATACACCATCTGCGGCCCGTACCTCAAGGAGCTATTCGACCGCGCATTCATCGACGGCCTGCACGACCCCGCGAAACGCCCCACAGCCGCCGAATGGGAGACCGCCCTGGTCAAGACCGCTGACCTGATGCAGCCATGCCAGAACACCTCCGGCTGCGAAGCGCACTGGTTCGTCTTCGACAACTCCAGGAAGCCGCGCTGCCCCTTCTGCGGCACGGAATACCACGGACAGCTGCCAGTGCTGAACCTATACTTCTCCCCCTCGCACGGCAAGTTCGTCCCCGAGAGCTACCGCCTGATGGTATACGACAAGCAGACGCTCTACATGTGGCACGTCAACCGCTTCATAACCCCTGGCGAGAAAGTCAGCGACGCTGACCGCGTCCCCGCCGGCGACTTCCACTTCCACCAGGGGCGGTGGATACTCATCAACCGCCGACTGCCCGATATGTGGGACGTGACAGGCCCGGACAAGCGGCACGTGAAGCCCGGAGAATACGTCGAGCTGACCGAGGGGCGCAAGATACTCCTCTCCTCCGAGAACGGCGGACGCCTCGTGGTGGTGCAGCTGGTCAGCAACTGACGTTTGCAAATGACGCGGATTTTGTGTAACTTTGTGCCTCACATCACCTACAAATCCAAACGACACCTGACATGGCACGCATACACAAGACCGCGATAGCGCGGATATTCGCCGACCTGATAAATGCCGACCGCATTATCGACAAGGGGGAGATGGAGTTCTGGGACGACATCTGCTCCAAGTACGGCATCACCCGCGAGATAGAGACCGAGGCGCAGAAGATGACCTTCGCCCAGGCTGTGAACGTAATATGCGCCGAGGAGGAAGAGGACGTGCTGGGGCTGCGCCGCGACCTGCTGGGCGACTGCAAGGCCATGACCACCAGCGACGGTTTCTGCGCCCACTCCGAGGCCCTAATCATGATCGCCCTCATCATGGCTCTCGACGACTGCGCCGAGGAGCAGGCCGAAGTGTACTCGATACCAAAGGCCGACTTCAACGTGGACGTGGCGACAGCCCTATACATCGAGGACGAATATGACGGGCAGACCAACGAGGCGATAGTGCGCGACTACCGCACCATATTCAAGGAGATGCAGCTCCTCGGCTTCCACTTCGTCTACCTGCCCAACATCATACGCCACTACCGCGAGACCGACGAGCGGCTCATGAAGCAGATACTCACGTTCCTCGCACCCGCCTCGAGCGACGAGCAGATAGAGGGCGACTACCGCTCGCTCATGGGCATGACCACAGCCTCGTTCTGCCGCGACCTGCTGGGCAACAAGCTCGGCATCGAGGAGCTGCGGCAGACATACCCCGCCCTGCTCATCAAGATAGGCAGCAGCTTCGTAGCAGGCCACGCATACTCCAACTACGTCAAGGTCGAGGTGGACGGCGACATACTACGCACAGTCCAGCGGCTGCTCGACCAGTTTGCCGAAATGCTAAGCAGCGACGTGTTCATCGTCAAGACATCAGAGGAGCGCGGCGACCAGTTCCACTACCACGGCTTCTACAAGCAGCTGCTCGACATCTTCCTCATCCGCACCAACGTCCGCAGCCGCGTCGTCATCGACCCCTACCGACAGGAGATACAGTTCCCCGACGTGGGAGAGGTCCTCTCCGGCGTGCACCGCCGCGAGAAGGCGCTCTTCATACTGCTGCTCTGCCACGGCGCGGACGGCGTCAACTTCAGCACGGCCAAGGCAGAGACGGCACAGCGGCTGCAGCGGCAGTACCGATACATCTACGGGCTGCTCGGAGGGGAGTACGACAGCACCCCCGACCTGGCCAACGCCACCACGCGCCGCCCCATGATAGCACGCCTCAAGAACGCGCTCAAGGCGCTGCCCGAGACCATGTACAACCGCAGCGACTACCAGCTCACGAAAGTCGGCAAAAGGCACTGCATAGCCCCCGACGCGGCAATGGTCTACATCAACACCATAGACGGACGGATGCCACTGGCAGACTCCGAGCCGTACCGGAAGGTCACCTCGATGCGCTGACCGCAACATTGCAGCCCTGCAGACGACATCACGCCGCCCCGGGGCTGCAATGTTTCAGTATCGCCCGCTGCACCGCCGACACGCCCTATCTTTGCACCGTGAAACAATATACAACCACCAATACACTACACTCATGACAAACGGAAACGTAAGCCTCACACCGCGATTCATCAAGGGAGCGATTACAGCCGTCATCGGCATAATCGCCCTGATCATCGCCATGGCGTTCATCATGCCCTGGTACAACGTCTGGTCGCAGGAGATGGAAGGCAAGGCCGAGTTCGCCAAGGCCGAGCAGAACCGCAAAATCAAGATTGAGGAGGCAAAGGCCAACCTCGAGGCCGAGAAGCTCAACGCCCAGGCCGAGATAGAACGAGCCAAGGGCGCGGCAGAGGCCATACGCATCGAGAACGGCTCGCTAACACCCACATACATACAGTACCTGTGGGTGCGCCAGCAGTCCGACCTCTCCGACAAGACGGTCATCTACATCCCCACAGAGACCAACCTGCCCCTGCTCGAATCGACACGCAACGCAATCAACCAAAACACAACAAAATAACCAACCGATAATATGTCACAGCACAAACACCATTACACGGGACTTTCCGAGGCCGAGGTCATACAGAGCCGCGAGAAGAACGGCGTCAACATACTCACGCCCCCCGAGAAGGAGCCGCTCTGGAAGCAGTTCCTCGAGAAATTCACCGACCCGCTCATCATAATCCTCCTCATCGCCGGCGCGCTCTCAATAGGCATCTCATGCTACGAGTACTTCGGCCTCGGCAAGGGATTGACAGTATTCTTCGAGCCTGTCGGCATATTCATAGCCATTCTCCTCGCCACAGGGCTGGCGTTCATCTTCGAGCTCAAGGCCGACAAGGAGTTCGCCCTGCTCAACCAGGTCAACGACGACGAGCCGGTGCAGGTGATACGCTCCGGCAACGCCACGCAAGTCCCCAGGAAGGACATCGTCGTGGGCGACATCGTCATCCTCTCCACCGGCGAGGAAGTGCCGGCTGACGGCGAGCTGCTCGAAGCCGTCTCGCTCAACATCGACGAGTCGTCGCTCACCGGCGAGCCTATGTGCCACAAGACCACCGTCGAGGCAGAGTTCGACCCCGACGCAACCTTCCCCTCCAACCACGCAATGCGCGGCACGAAAATCATGGAGGGACACGGCATCATGCGCGTCACCGCCGTCGGCGACAAGACCGAGAACGGCAAGGTATTCGAGGCTGCGCAGATAGACGACAGCGTCAAGACACCGCTCAACGAGCAGCTCGACGGACTGGGCGACCTCATCACCAAGCTCAGCTACGGATTTGCAGCCGCCATAGTCATCGGCCGCGTCATAATGTACTTCGTCACCGGCACCGGCGCGTTCGAGTGGGTTGACTTCACAGCATACCTGCTGCAGACATTCATGATTGCCGTCACCCTCATCGTCGTGGCTGTCCCCGAAGGCCTTCCCATGGCCGTCACGCTCTCGCTGGCATACTCCATGCGCCGCATGCTCAAGACCAACAACCTGGTGCGCAAGATGCACGCTTGCGAGACCATGGGCGCGACTACCGTCATCTGCACCGACAAGACCGGCACGCTCACGCAGAACCGCATGCAGGTCCACGAAACCAAATTCTTCGGCAACCCCTCGCAGCAGGTCATCGACGAGGGCATCGCCGTCAACTCCACCGCGCAGCTCGACCTCTCCGGAGCGACACCCGAAGTGCTGGGCAACCCCACCGAGGGCGCGTTGCTGCTCTGGCTGAACAGCCGTGGCGTGGACTACATGGAGCTGAAAGACAACACACAGCGCATCGACGAGATACCCTTCAGCACCGAGCGCAAATACATGGCTACGCTCATCAAGTCGCCCGACGGCAAAATGCGTCTCTACGTCAAGGGCGCACCCGAAATCGTGTTCGCCATGTGCGCCTCAACACCGGGCGTGACACGCCAGCAGATAGACGAGCTGCTGCTGCAATACCAGAACCAGGCAATGCGCACACTCGGCTTCGCATACTGCGAAGTGCCTGAAGGCAAGACCGTCATCGCTGACGGCAAGCTGACTGCCGACACCCTGACATTCCTCGGCATAGCCGCTATCTCCGACCCCGTCCGCGTGGACGTGCCTGACGCTGTGCGCGAAGTGACCGACGCCGGCATCCGCGTCAAGATAGTCACCGGCGACACCCCCGGAACAGCCAAGCAGATAGGCCGCGAAATCGGCCTGTGGGACGATGCCAAGGACACTGACCGCAACATCATCACCGGACCCGAGTTCGAGAAACTCTCCGACACGCAGCTGCGCGAGCGCGTGGGCGAAATCAAGATTATAGCACGCGCACGCCCCATGGATAAGAAACGCCTCGTCGAGGCTCTCCAGGCCAACAACGAGGTAGTGGCTGTCACCGGCGACGGCACCAACGACGCTCCCGCCCTCAAGACCGCTCACGTAGGCCTCTCAATGGGCGACGGCACATCTGTAGCCAAGGAGGCTTCGGACATCACTATCATCGACAACTCGTTCTCATCGATAGGACGCGCCGTGATGTGGGGACGCTCCCTCTTCCAGAACATTCAGCGTTTCCTCCTCTTCCAGCTCACCGTCAACGTCGCAGCCTGCTTCCTGGTGCTCTGCGGAGCGTTCATGGGCACAGACAGCCCCCTGACAGTGACACAGATGCTCTGGGTCAACCTCATCATGGATACATTCGCAGCAATGGCTCTCGCCTCGCTGCCCCCCTCCGAGTCTGTGATGCGCAGCAAGCCTCGTGACCGCAAGGCGTTCATCCTCAACGGCACGATGTACCACAACATCCTCGGCGTAGGCGGATTCTTCTTCCTCCTCCTGCTCGGGCTGCTCTACATCTTCGAGCATTCCGACATCACCCAGCTCACCGACCTGCTCACCGTCAAGCTCGGCGAAGCCAACGGACTGACACCATACGAGCTGACGCTGCTCTTCACAATATTCGTGATGACGCACTTCTTCTACCTCTTCTGCGCACGCGCATTCGAGACCGGACGCAGCGCACTCCACTTCAAGGGCTGCGGCGGACTGCTCACCATTTCCGCGATAATACTCGTCGGACAGGTGGCAATGGTCGAGCTGCCGGTGCTCCAGGACTTCTTCAACGTCGTCAGCCTCAAGCCCGTTGACTGGCTCATCATCATCGTCGGCTCCTCGCTCGTCCTCTGGATACGCGAGCTGTGGAACCTCGTCAAGAAAATCGCCCGTTAACCGCGTTTACCGCTGTTTACCCTGTTTACTTTGTTTACTCCTCCGCAGGCGGTAAACAAGTAAACAAGGTAAACAGAGAGTAAACACCCAGGGCAGGAACAATCACCACCATATTCACTCACCAAAAACAACTTCAACACACCATGACACCAGACAACACCAAGGGAAAGACACGCAGCCTCATCTTCGGCCGCCACGCCAACCGCGAACTCGCCATAGGCGGCGTGCTGCTGCTCGGCTGCACAGCCGTGACACTTTTCTCGGCTCTGATAGCTATCGTATGCCAGCTGCTCTACTGGGCGGCAATCCTCGGGGGAATATTCCTCCTCGCCAGAGGCGTCTGGCACAAATACGTCACCAACTACAATAACAACAGCAACACATGACACGACGCAAAAGCAACACTGGCATCCCCGGGCTGTCATTCTCGTGGAAGCGGGCATTGGGGCTGACCGCAGCACGCCAGCGCATAGCACGGCGCACAGGCATACCGACCACCAAATCCGGCATCGAGCGCAAGATAGGCAGCGCAATCCTCAAGACCCTATTCGGCAAGTGACACCCCCTGCCGACGACACAACCCACAGAGCAATGCCCCGTGACCCGCAACGGCTTCGGGGCATTGCCGTCCCGACACCAAACAACAACCAAAACAACACACATCATGATAGATTTGCAGAAGCAGCCCGGACAGGCTGAACCGACAGAAGAAGAGATACAACAGTTCGTCAACAGCGTATACGAATACGCCATAGAGAAGCACATGGAAGACAAGAAGAGCCTTGCCCAGGTCAAACAGCTGCTGATATGCCGCGGGCTTGACGCAGAGGCAGCCGACACGGTAATTGAGAACATACGCGAGATGAAGCGCAAATACGCCAAGAAAGATATGCTGTACGGCCTGCTGTGGCTCGCCGGAGGCCTTTTGTTGACAGCGCTGGCATCTGCCAGAGTGCTGTTCGGAGGCGCGATAGTATGGGGAGGGTTCCAGTTCCTGCGCGGCCTGTGGCGTTACGCCACAGCATGACCGAACCGCATGCGGCAGCGTAGGTACATCAGAGAACTCCGATGATTATATGTTCGGGCGTGTTCGGG